>CAYZJB010000023.1:0-44568 GCA_964478735.1 uncultured Bacteroidota bacterium
CAAACTCTCTAACTTTTGAACCTGAAATTTGTTCGGTTTGAATTAATAAAAACAACAACCATGAAAACTACACCCAAAACAATTCGTACTTCATTTTCAGGATGAGACAGGTTTTTTATAGCATACATCCAGTCAATAAGAAAATATGTCAGCGTATTCGCAGAAATACCTGCCAAAAATGTGATGACTGCCTTTCCCATGCTATCCTATTGAAGGCTCAAAACCGGATCGTGAACCCTTGATCTACCTCGTATACACATTAATCATTCTCATTAACTGCTCCCTACACGCGTGGCAAAACTCGCGCACTTCCCAGCCGCGCATCAGGCAGTAAAGCTGTGAACGAAAGATGCCTTTGGTGGAATAACCGCCGCCTTCGAACAGGCCGACGACGTCTTTGTACTTCACGTCATTGGGTGTCGGGACGGGGGTTTCTTTCAAAATTTTCGATCCCCATTTGATCTTATCCCGCTTTCGCGTTGTCGTGATGTTGGCCTCCCACGGTTCGACTTTCAGGTTGTAAAACGATTCGCCGGTGGTGAAATCGCCGTCGTACTCGTCGGCGAGGCCGCCGAATTGATGACCGAATTCGTGGACGAACACGTCGCCGAGGTACTGCATGTCGGAACAGAAGATCGAGTAGAAATTATAAAACCCGGCGCCGCCGTAACGCGGGGAATTAACCAGGACGACAATGTGGTCGTACGGCGCGGCCGAGGCAATGTCCCGCAAAGTGTGGTGGTCCATCGTGGTGATGTACCGCTCGATGTTGAACGTGTTGAACGAACTGTTGAGTACCGTGCGGCGGAAGACGCCCTTGTCGGGTTCGTCCGTCCCTTCATCTTCAGATAACGAGGCCACGTAGCGGAAGTTGAACCGGTTTTTGTACGACGTGAACGGCTCCTTGGTCACGAGGTAATCGGCCAATTTTTTCGCGTCCTGTTTGAATTTGTCGATCTGCGACGCGGTATAACCTTCGGCCACAAAGACCACATCGATGCGACTCTCGGCGGGCCCGCCGACGGAGATGTCACCGGTCGCGTATTTTTTCGACGGGCCGGAACGATCGATCCGAATGTCGGCAGGGTTCAGGGTCTCGGAAAACATTTCGAAATACACGCCGCTGCGGTCGCGGGCAAACATTTTGAGTACGACCGTCTTTTTGGGCATGGGAAATCGTACGGATTCGAGGAACGCCTGTTTTTTACCGTCGCGGGCTTCCTCCGTGCTCTTCCATTCTTCGAACAAATTCGAAAACGCGTCGGAGTATATCAATTTGCCACTGGCGCTGTCGTGAACGTCATAACGGAAGTTGCCCATGCCAAGGTCATTGATCAGAAACGCCTTGCTGCCTGCATAATGGGGTTCGGTGTACCAGCCGTGCGGTACGATCGTGTGCGAGGATTTGTCGAATCCGTGATAATAGTCGAAACGCAGCATGCCGTCGGCAAAATAATCGTCGAATACGGGCTGTTCCTGCGCACGAAGTGTCGTTCCAAGGGCCAGACCGATGTAGAGAAGCAGTCGCATAACAATCTCCTTGTTCAAAAAACCGTGGCACAAACATAGCCGCAGTTGGAGAAAGATGCAAGGAGCGCGGTCTGTCTGACTACCTCATGTGGTGCGGGCTTCCAAACCCGTGCGGCACGGACGTTCCCTGCGCTCGTCTGGAGGGATCGGAGTTACCGTCGCTTCGATGAACACAGCGACCGGTTTCGTCACTACGCTCGCTCGGGACAAGCGCAATGAATTGACGTGTCTGCCACAAACGGGGTGATTTTGTCCGGCCTATTGACTTGTCCTTTTCGACTATGGTATCTTGCGCCATGATCAATCGCACAGTGAAGGATGCCCTCGACCGATCCATCGACGTGACGGATGTGCCGCGCCGCGTCATTTCTCTGATCCCTAGCATCACGGAATCATTGTTTGAACTCGGCCTCGGCGACCGGATCGTCGGGGTGTCGCAGTTCTGCACACAGCCCCGCGATAAGGTCGATCAAAAACCGCGCGTCGGAGGGCAAAAAAACCCGGACCACGATAAAATTGCCGCGCTGGAGCCGGATCTCATCATTCTCAATGTCGAAGAAAACCGGAGGGAGGACATTGAACTTTTGAACGCTCGATATCGAACGTTCGTCACGTTTCCTCGCCGCTTTTATGATTCCATCGGTCTGCTCGAAGACCTCGGCCGTATTTTCGATTGTCCGGACACCGTTCAACCGTTTATCGACGCCATTCGCGTACCAGTTGAGTCCCGGCGACGGTTTCGGGCGCTCTATCTTATCTGGCGTAAGCCATGGATGTCGGTCAATCGCGACACCTACATTCACGACGTTTTGTCGTCGTTCGGCCTCGACAACGTTTGTGCGGAACGCGAGCCGCGTTATCCGGAAATAACGCCGGACGACATTGCCGCGATGGACCCGGACGTCATCCTGTTGCCGGACGAACCTTTCCGTTTCCGCGAACGCCATCGTGCCGAAGTCCTGCAGTGGCCGGTCCGTGCCTGCCGGGACGGACGCGTCTTTCTCGTCGACGGATCGTATTTCTGTTGGTACGGCACGCGTGCCGCGCGCACGGCCGATTATATCGCCCGCGAAATCGACCATCGCTTTCACGAGGTACCGGCATGAGAGTGTTAGCCCTCCTTCTGACGGCCGCTTCCCTGCATGCGCAGTATTACGATAATTATTTCGGTGCCAACAAGGTCAACTACACGATCTTCGACTGGAAAATTCTCGAGACAGAACATTTCGAAATTTATTACTACCCGGAGATGCGCGAACTGGCGGAGCGCGCGGCCGGGATGGCCGAAGAGCAGTACGTCGAGTTGCAGAACCTGTTCAACTATTCGGTCAAACGCAAAATTCCGATGATCATTTACAGCAGCCACCTGCATTTCCAGCAGACGAACGTATCGCCGTTCGAAATACCGGAAGGCGTGGGCGGCTTTTTCGAATTTTTCAAAGGCCGCGTCGTGTTGCCCAGCGACGGCTCCACGCACGCGTTTCGCCGCGTTTTGCGACATGAACTCGTTCACGTTTTCGCGACGTACAAGATGGACCGCATCCTGTCCGATCACCGCAAGCTGAGTCATCCCGGGGCGCCGTTGTGGTTTACCGAAGGGATTGCCGAGTACTGGAGCGGAAAGCCCGACTTCCAGGCCGAGATGGTCATGCGCGACGCCGTGGTCAACGGAACGGTTGTGCCGATCCGGAATTTCTATACCGTTCACGGTACCTACTACATGTACAAACTCGGCGAAAACCTGATGCACTTCATCGACGAGCAATACGGCCCGGAAAAAATAATGTTGATCATCGACAATATCTGGAAGTCGGAGACGTTTGAAAAAGTCGTCCAGATGTCGATCGGGGAGAACTACGATCAGATCAACGAACGCTGGCAGCACTGGCTGAAGAAAAAATATTTTCCGTCGCTGGGGGACCGCGACGAGGCCGGCGGAGTCACTAAAAAAATCACCGACAACGGCTTCAACGTCAAGCCGGCGGTCTGGTGGCATGACGGCGTGGAAGAAATCTTCTACGTCGCGAATCACGACGGGTACACCAATATCTACCGCCAGCGGCTCGACTCCAAGGACGCCGAGGTCGTGATCAAAGGAGAACGTTCGGAAGATTTCGAAACGTTCCATTTTTTTAAGAGCAAGATCGACGTCAGTAAAAACGGCGAACTGGCGTTCGTGACGAAAAGCGGAGAAAAAGACGTCCTGCACGTGTACGACGTACTCCGTAAAAAAATCACGCACCGGTACCGGTATAAAGACCTGGTCGGCCTCGCCTCGCCCAGCTGGTCGCCGGACGGACGGCGCATCGTCTTTTCCGGGCTTTCCGTGTCGGGCAACTCCGATCTCTACATACTCGACGTTCGCGATGACCGGGACGACGGTCGATTGGAAAAACTGACCAACGATCACTACGACGACAAAGAGCCCGCCTGGTCGCCCGACGGCCGTACGATCGCGTTCAGCTCCGACCGGCTCGAAAACGGATTGATGGGCGCGTACAATTTATTTTTCTACGACACGACGGCGAAAAAATTTTACACCGTGACGGCCGGCCATTCGCGTGACGATGCACCCGCGTGGTCCAGGGACGGATCGTGGCTTGCCTTCACCTCGAGCCGCCCCGGAGAGCCGACGGACATGTGGGTGTTGCCGTTCAAACAGGACCCGACGACCTGGATCGAAGCCGCCGCGGCCAACGATTCCGCCGCGCTTCATCGTATGCGGCCGCGGGAACTGCTGCGATTGACGACGGCGGGGTTCGATCCCGTGTGGACGAACAACGGCGACCTGATCTTTACGTCCTTCGAAAAATTCAGCTTCCAGATTCGGTCGTTTGCCAATGCACTCGGACGGGCGAAAGAAGCGACAACGCTTCGAGAAGAAGCGCTCGCCAGTGCGGCCATGTGGCAGACGCCGAAGGTCCCGCTCACGACAAAAAATACGCGTCCGTACACACGCAAGTACGGCCTGGACTTCGTGCAAGGTTCTTTTCACGTCGATCCGGTGTTCGGCAACGGCGGGGGCGGGTTGCTCGGCATCACCGACGTGCTGGGGAACGAGCAATATTATTTGCTCGTGTTCAATACCTCACGCACGACGTCGCAACTATTGACCAACTGGAATTTCGTTTTGACCAAAGTCGACCTCGGGCAGCGCGTCAATTTTGCCTACGGATTTTACCGTTTTCGGGGCGACTTTTTGGAAATCGACGACGTCGGGGACATTGCCGAGGTCGATCAAAACCGTTTCGGAGGATTTTTCCAGGTCCTCTATCCGTTGTCGCGGTTCGACCGCCTCGAGACGTCGATCAACGTGAGTAAGTACGACCGCGAAAGTATTTTCGGTCAGGTGTTGCCCGTCGACGGTCTGATCGTGAGCAACTTTGCCGGATACACGTTCGACAACAGCCTGTGGGGGATTACAGGGCCTTTGGACGGAACGAGGTTCTCCGTATCGGCGGGGTACACGACGGACATCCAACGGAGTCAGCAGAATTACTATTCCGCAATTTTCGATTATCGAAAGTATTTCCGCCTAACGACGCGCTCGGCGTTTGCATTCCGGTCGATGGTGCAGTGGAATGAGGGTAAAAATCCTCAGAATTTCATCCTCGGCGGAAGCTGGGACCTGCGCGGGTATCCGCGATGGAACCTTCCCGGCACGCGGTTTTTTGTCGTCAATAGCGAATTACGTTTCCCGTTTGTCGATGCCATCAACCTGCGGTTGCCGTTCGGCGGACTGGGTTTCCGCGGCATTCGTGGCGCGGTGTTTATGGACGTGGGCAATGCCTGGGGATCCCAGATTTCGGACGGTGCCGTCGTGATCGATCACGTCAAATTTGACGGTTTGATCGGAAGCGTCGGTACGGGTTTTCGGGTAAACATGCTGGGCTTTCTGGTGCTGCGGTTTGATTTCGGAAAGATGTTCGACGCACGAGGGTATGAGTTTGCAGGAATCAAGTTGCCGGGTAATCGCGACCGCTTTATCGCGACGAAGTTGAAAGAAACCGGCGATGAAGGTTTCGGCGGTATCCTGGACAACAATGGAGCCTTGAGGGAGTCGCGCCGCTGGTCGAGAGGAACGTTCTTCCAGTTTTGGTTCGGCGCGGATTTCTAACGCGCCTTCACCACGGAGCTCGCTGACAATGAACAACCGCAAGGAGGGGTCTAATTTGAAGCCGTAACATTCGATACGGTATTAGAACCTTTGCTCTCGGGTACCGTCGAAAACTTCAGCCCAATCACGCCGGTCAGTATCAGCACCATGCAAACAAACTTAAACAACGTCGCGGGTTCGCGATAAAAAAGAATCCCGCCGATCGTCGTGCCGATGACGGCAATGCCCACCCAGATGGCATACGCCGTGCTCGTCGGCATATGTTTTAGGGCCTGGCTGAGAAAAAACGCTGCAAAAAATCCGAAGAACACGTAAAACACCATCGGTACGATTTTCGTGAATCCCTGCGTGTGTTTCAGGCTGAAGGCCCATCCGATTTCCATGATGCCGGCGAGGATGAGATATAACCAGTGCATTGAAAAACTCAGTTAGGATAAAAGGTTTGATGAGTTGTCGCCCGGAACTTGTTTCGAACTCTCCGAAGCCAACGGTCGAAATGCGTACGCTTGCTGAACGAAATAATTTTCGGGAAATGGATTGCCGATACCGTACGACGTTGCCTTGATCCCTTCCGGCTTGTAGGCCGTTCCGAACATCCAGTCCCATACGGCCAGTTTGGTCGAGAAATTCCTGTTCCGCGCGCGGTCGTCGCCGAGGGAGTGATGCCAGCGGTGCATCTCGGGACCGTTGACGATCCACTGCAGGCGTCCGGATCGTACGTCGATGTTGGAATGGATGTACATGCCCCACACCGCGTCGATCAGACCTTTGTACAATGCAATTTCGGGCGCGGCACCGAGCAAAACGATCGGGGCGAATTCGACCGTTTGATTGATGAGAATTTCGAGCGAATGCGAGCGTGCGCCGCTCAGCCAGTCGACGTCGCGCGTGGAATGATGCGCCTCGTGGAGCCGCCAGAAGATCGCCGAACGATGCTGCCACCGGTGGAACCAGTAGATGTACAGATCGTGGGTGACAAGAAAAAACACAAACTGCCATCCGGCCGGCCAATCGCCGATCCACTGCAGGCGCGACCAACCCGTCTGCGCGTCGATCCAGTCGATGAGCAGCGAAATGATCCAGCCGAGCGCGTAGCTCTGCAGGATGCCGTAGAATACAAAGTCGCTCCAGATGCCGCGGCGAAAAAAACGCTGCCCGGCATTGTACGGGAAACGCCGTTCGAGAACGATCAGGATGGCGGCTCCTGCGATCAGTAACGCCGTCGTCAGGATCCGATGGTGATCGACGGTCATCAGCCCGCCATGGCCGGCGTTTCTTTGCCGGTCGTTCTGCGCAATTTGGCGCGCGCCGCCATTTCACTCGGATACACGCGTTTGACGCCGTCGCCGAGTGCCTTTTCGATGTCGCGGATATCGCGTACGAGATGGTGCATGCCGAAAATTTCCACCGATGCCGCCTGGTCCGTGCCCCACATCGCGCGGTCGAGCGTGATGTGCCGCTCGACGAACGCCGCGCCGAGGGTGACGGCGGAATAGGTCGTCGAGAGTCCGACTTCATGACCGGAATAACCGACGGGCACTTCCGGATAGATGGCTTTGAGCGTTTGGATCATCCGAAGATTCAATTCTTCGGGTTTGCACGGGTATGTCGACGTCGCGTGTGCGATCAGCAGACGGTCGGTGCCGATGACGGAAACCGCATCTTCGATTTCTTCCATGGTCGACATGCCGGTCGACAGCATGATCGGTTTTCCGGTCGCCCGTAATTTGAGCAGCAGGTCATGATCGGTGAGCGACGCCGAGGCCACTTTGTACAAGGGCGTATCGAAGGCTTCGATCAAATCGACGGCGTCTTCGTCCCAACAGGAGGTAAACCAGACGATCCCGCGGTCCCTGCAGTAACGGTCGATCTCGGCGTACGCGGCCGCGTCGAACTCGACCCGGTGACGGTAATCGATGTACGACATGCGTCCCCACGGCGTTTCGCGTTCGATGTGCCACTGATCACGCGGAACGCATTTCTCGGGTGTCCGTTTCTGGAACTTGACGGCGTCGCATCCGGCAAACATCGCTCCGTCGATCATTTTTTTGGCGATCTCGATCGATCCGTTGTGGTTGATCCCGATCTCGCCGATGATGAAAACGGGTTGGCCGTCACCGATCCAGCGGGAACCGACCTTGACGCGCGCGGTGGAATTCATGGCTGTGCTCCTTCATAAACGTGATGAAATGATCCATTCTGCGAATTCCCGAAAGGCTCCATCGCCTCCACGCCGGGTACATTGGAAATGAACAATCGATAAAATCTCGGGCATGGCATCGGACGGACAGGCGCATAAACCCGCGAGCCGCATCGCATCGCGGTCATTGACGTCGTCGCCGATGTATGCGATCTCGTGTGTGTCCAGTCGCTGCCTCCGGGCGATATCGAGCAGACGGGACTTCTTATCGCCCACGCCGAGATGAAGTTCGTTAATGCCGAGCTTTTCGGCCCGCCGGACCACCGGTAAACTGTTTTCTCCGGTGAGGATGGCGGTGTCGATGCCGCAAAGGTCTCGAAGACGCTGCACGCCCATCCCGTCGCGAACGGAGAAACGTTTCATCATTTCGCCATCGGCCGAGTAGTAAACGCCGCCGTCGGTCAGGACGCCGTCGACGTCGGTGACCAGCAACCGGATCCGGTTTGCGCGGTGCAGCAAATCGTCCTGGTTCCGCGTCACCATGCCGTCCACCCTCCGTCGACCACCACCGTCGCTCCCGTCATATAAGCCGAAGCGTCGCCGGCAAGAAAAACGATGGCGCCGCGATAATCCGAAGGAGCGGCCATTCGCCCCAGCGGCGTTCGTAACGAGTAATTGCGGACAAAAAATTCGTCCTGTCCGTTTTCCACACCTCCGGGGCAGAGACAGTTGACGCGGACACCGGCGTGTCCCCAGTACGCCGCGAGGTAACGCGTAAACGCGATCACGGCGCCTTTTGTCGTCGGATAAGAAGGTGTTTTATAGAACTTCTGTTGACCGTCAGCATCGCGATACAGATTTTGATCGGGCGCGACCAGGCCGTACGTCGACGCGATATTGATGATGCTGCCGCGGTGTTGCCTGGCCATCGGGATACCGAAATGACGCGCGCAGAGGAACGTTCCCGTGACGTTCGCATGGAGTGAGGCCTGCCATCGTTCGATCGTGTAGTTTTCAAAGCGCGATTCGTCAAGCGCCAATTCCGCCGATGAAAAATGATCGTTGATCGCGGCGTTGTTGACCAGGACGTCGATCCGGCCGAAGCGTTCGATCACGCGGCGGGCCGCTTCCGCCACGGACGGTTCCGACGTGATATCGAAGCCGATCCCGAATCCCGGCGTCCTAAGCGATCGTGAAAAATCGTCGCATGCGGATTCGTTCATGTCGCCGACTACAACGGTTGCGCCCGCACCGGCCAGCGCCTCGCAATGGTGCCGTCCGAGTAGACCCAACGCACCCGTGACAACGGCAATTCGTCCATCGAGTGAAAAAAGTTCGTTCATGTCAGTTCAATTCAAACTCCCCGTAGACGGGGTAATGGTCCGAAAATTTAAAATCGCGCAGCACGCCATACGATTGGACCTTCCAGTGTTTACTGAACAGGATATAATCGAGCGTACGATTGGGAACCCCGGTCGGGTACGTGTAAAACTCGTTGCGGTCTTCGTGAGGAATCAGGCGCAGGCCGGCGTCCTGAAGGATATCCAGCGTACGGTCGTTTTTGTAACTGAGGGTATCGCGTTCACCCGCCGGAAAATCCGACGTTCGGCAGCCGGGCGGCACGGTGTTCAGATCGCCAAGGAAGAGGATCGGAACGTCTCCTAATTTTTTGATTTCCGCCGCGATGCTTTTGGCCTGACGGCTGCGGTCGCCCGGGTTGTACGCGTGCAGGTGGGTATTGCCGATCCAGACGACGTCGCCGTTGACCGCGTACGGGGCGAGGGTAAATCCGCACGCGGCAAGAAAAAAAATCCGGCCGGGCAGTAAAAAATTTATCTGACGATGACTGAGCCGGGGGAGATGGCTGAGCAGCATGTTTTCGTATCGAAAGCCGGCGAAGCCCACGCCGTGCGCGACGACGGAACGAAAGCCGCCGATCACGTCGTAATGATCGCGCTGGCGGAACTTGCCCAGGACCTTGTCGCCGAAACCCAGGATCCCGTTGAAGACCTCCTGGAGCCCGACAAAATCGAACCGGTGTTGATTCTGATTGAGCCATTCGGCCATGTAATAGGTGTACGCGCGCGTCTCGTGCAGCAACTGGATCCGCCGCGACTCGTCGAGCGATGCCTGGGACAGGAGGTAATGCAATTTGGGTCCTCTGCCGCGGTGCGTATTGATCGTCACGCATCGAACCGTGGATCGATCCATCACACCGCGGGTTTTTGAACTTTCGGTCTTGAGTTGAACCGGCTAACTTTGCGGAAAACGGGTTCCACCGGCCGTCCGCGCAATTGGTCGCGCACCGTCCCGTCGGCCACGGCCTGCCGCAGCGTCCGCAGAACGTCGGCGTACGCGTCCAACGTATAGCGGACGTCGTCGTCGGTGTGGCTATACGACATATTGTGAAACGCGCTCCACAAAATGCCGCGCCGGATCATTTCCTGCTGGACGAAACTTTTCAACAGGAGCGGATCGCCGGCCGACGCGTCGAAAACGACCATGTTCCGGCAATCCATCCCGACGCAATGCGTGTAGGGCATGTCGAGTTCGAACGCGAGTCGATTGTATCCCTGCTTCAACTGTTGCCCACGGACCGCCAGGGCATGGGTCACGTTGCGTTCGCGCATTTCTTCGATCGTGGCTTTGGCCGCCGCGAGCGACAGGGCTTCGCCGCCGAACGTCGTGAAAAAGAAAACGTCTTGCTCCAGCAGACTCATGACGTCACGGCGTCCGGTCAGAACGGAAATCGGCATACCGTTGGCCATCGCTTTTGAAAAACAGGCGAGGTCGGCGCGGACGTTAAAATATTCCTGCGCGCCTCCGAGCGCGAGGCGAAACCCGGTCCACATTTCATCGAAAATCAGCAGGACGCCGTGCCGGTCGCATAATTTTCTCAGGCGATGAAGAAAATCGTCCTTCGGCGGCTCGAACACGACCGGCTCGAGAATCACTGCGGCGATGCTGTCGTCGAGCGCTTCTTCGAGCGCGCCGACGTCGTTGTATTCGAACGTGTACGTCAAGTTGCGGACATCGTGCGGGATTCCTCGAGCGCGGTCCGTCGTGGCGATGTACCAATCGTGCCAGCCGTGATACCCGCAGCACAAAATCCTGTCCCGGCTGGTAAAGGCGCGGGCCAGCCGGATCGCCGCCGACGTCACGTCACAGCCGGTTTTGCTGAAGCGGACGGACTCGGTATTCGGTACGACCGATTGCACGAGTTCGGCGACTTCCACTTCCAGGGGATGCATGAGAGAAAACGTAATGCCCGATTCCAGCTGGCGCCGGACCGCCTCGTCGACGCGGTCGTACGCGTAGCCGAGGGAGATCGGGCCGATGCCCATGTTGTAATCGATAAACTCGTTGCCGTCGACGTCCCACACGCGGGCGCCTTTGCCGCGGGCCAGGTATTTCGGTGCGACACCGAAGACGTACTGTCCGGGCCCTTTGGCCAGCGTCTGCGTACCCGCCGGGATCAGCCCCGACGCGCGTTCCCAGTAGCGGTCGGACTCTGAGATGTTCGGAAATGCCGCGTTTAAACGAACGGTATTGCTCATGATTTTCCCCACGAGGTTGGTGTGAGTTCCGGTTTACCCGACTCATGAAATGCCTGTCGCACGGCGGCGGCAATTTGCTCCGGCGTCAACCCCTCGTGGTGGAGCACGTCGGGCAGCAGGCCCGGGGTAAACCAGCGATCGCCGAACGAGATGGGGAGGACGCGGACACCGGACAAATGATGGCGCAAAAGCAATTCGGCGACGATCGAGTACAAGCCGCCGGTTAAAAAATGATCTTCGAGTGTGACGATCAGCGAAGTTTCTTCGACCGCCGACAACACGGCCTGCTCGTCGATCGGTTTGACGGTCCGAAGATTGATCAGGCGTACCGAGATGCCCTCGCGGTTGAGGGATTGCGACGCGGCGAAGGCATTTGAAAACAGCGCGCCGTAGGTCAGGATCGTGACGTCCGTTCCGTACGCCGCCATTTCCGAGGCGCCGACGTGGAAGGCCACGGAATGTTCCAGTACGGGGGAAGTGCCGTTGTATCGGATGTACCACGGGTGCGGGTCCTGCAGGATGACGGGCAGCCCGATGACGAGGTCTTCCATGTCGGCCGGACAAAAAATCCGCATTGACGGGATCCCTCGCATGACGGCAATGTCTTCGATCGCCTGGTGCGTCGGTCCGTTGGCGTCCGAGAGAATGCCCGGAACGTAGCCGACGAGTTTAACCGGCAGACCGGCGATCCCGACGTCGGTGCGGATAAATTCAAACGCACGTAACGTCAAAAACGAAGCAAGCGCGTGGATCACCGGGATACGGCCGCGCAGTGCAAGGCCGGCCGCCATCCCGACCATCGTTTGTTCCGCAATACCGGTATCGATAAACCGGTCGTTCAACTGTGAAGGCACGTTGCGGATGGGAGCGCGATTTTCCGCCGTCATCACGACGATTTGAGGATTGTTCCGCGCCAGTTCGAGTAAGCGATCTTCGTACGTCATTCGATCATCAAAAAATATCGTACGTTGAAAATAAGTGACGTTCGTGTTTCCGCCATTAGCCGGCGGTTATCGTTTCATCAAAAACACATGACGAATTCGTTACCGTGCGACGATCGTGGCGGCGGTCAATCGGGCGTGCTCGTGCGTATGAAGTTCGTGAAGCAGGGCGTCCACCTCGACGTCGGAGAAACTACAGAACCAGCGGTCGGCGCGTTTTTCGATGCTCGGCAATCCCTTGCCGCGAACGGTCTCCGCAATAACGACGCTGGGATGGTCTTTCTTAAAAGGGAGCGTCGTGAAAATGTCGTGGAGATCGTCAAAGTCGTGGCCGTCGACGCACTCCGCGGCACAGCCGAAGGACATGAACTTATACTCCAGCGGTTCGAGCGGGATCAGGTCTTCCGTCCGAACGTTGGCCTGAAACTGGTTCCGGTCGACGACGAGGATGAGGTTGTCCAAGCGGTATGCGTGCGCCACGAGGCAGCCTTCCCAGATGGACCCTTCGTTCAATTCGCCGTCGCCCAGCAGCACGACGATACGGTTGGGCGATCCCGTCATTTTGCAATCCAGGGCGACGCCTAGCGCCACGGACAACAGGTGGCCGAGGGAACCCGAGTGAAATTCCACGCCGGGAACGTTCCGGTTGGGATGCCAGTAAAGATGGTCCGTCACCTTCAGGTGGTTCTGTAGGCGGTCTTTCGAGATCCATCCCATTTCCGCGAACATGCCGTAGAGCGCGGGTACGTCGTGGCCTTTGGACAAAAACAAATAATCGCGGTCGGGATGGTCCAGCCGGTCTCTGTCGATTCGCAGAAAATGACGGTACAGGTACACGATAAGATCGGCACAGGACAACGACGCGCCGATAAAACATCCGCCGCGCCCGCTCATACGGACGATGTGTTCGCGAACACGGAGCGAGAGCCCTTGCAATTCAGGCAAATCGAGAGTCGTCATAAGCTGTTGCCTCACACCGCCGGTGCATGGCGGGTCTGGTGGTGATGAATGGTGCGCAGTTCGTCCAGATAATGGCGATACCAGTTGACCCCGGCATACCGCGCGTTGATGTGCGCCAGCTCCGGCTCTCGCGACAGCAGGGACAGGATGTCCTGCATCGTAAATGCCGGGCGCGTCGGCGCCAGTTTTTCAATCACGGCGCGAATGAATACGAGGTCTTCTTCATAATCGAGCGTCCAGCGATGGCTCATGGAGTAATCCAGCCCGGTTTCCCATTCGACGTTGCCGAGGCGAAACATCGACGGATTTTCCCAGAAAAACGGCGTGGTATGTTCACGTTCCATCGGGCGGACGGCCTTTTTCCATGCCGTTTCAAGCGCGCGTATCGACATGATTTCGACGTCGTTGCCGTCGGGATAGGTCGCGGGATGAAGATTGCTGACGTAGTCGAACGAACCGCTTTCAAAATGTCGAATCACACGGTCGATGACGGCGGGATCGATCAGCGGACAGTCGGATGGAATTTTGACGACGGCATCGGCGTCGTATTCCGCCGCGACCTGGAAATGGCGGTCCAGCAGGTCCGTCGGATGGCCGGTTAAAACGGGAATGCCGTGCCGTTCACACAAATTGACGATGACATCGTCTTCACGAAGGACCGTTGTGGCGACGACGACGATCCCGCACCGTTGCGCGAGCCGGACGCGATCGACCATGTGGATCAGCAAGGGACGTCCAAGTACGGGATACATGATTTTGCCCGGAAGGCGGGACGAGCCCGTCCGCGCCTGGATGACGGTGACCGTTCGCATCACGAGGTCCATCGCCGGGAAAATTTCAACAGAGATTGCGGAACGCGAGGAAATTTTTTCGTCGGCGTATAACCCTTCCATATCGGCTTTGGCGTTTCAATCAACCGGCGGCACACGTGCGCGATCGCACGGCCCGACGTACCGCCGTTTTGCACGGGAACCAGCCTTTTCAGTTCGTCGAGGTCGAAATAAGAATGCACTTCCTTCCCGAGGATGATGCCGACATATACGACGGTGCTGTACTGCGTCACAAGGACGTCGCAATTGGCGATCATCGGTTTGATATCGCCCGAATCGACCACGAGCGCATGCGGAGCCTGTCGGGCAATTTCCCTCCGTGCCCGCGCGTGATTTTCGTTCGGATGCAGTTTGAAGATCAGCGGACGACCGTCGGCGATCCGGAGGGCATGCCTGATGAACCGGCGGCGGTTTTCGATCTTGTACGTCTCGCGCGCGTCCGACGTCGCGACGAGCACGTAATGGCGATGCGGGAAATCATTGTCACGGTATCGATCCAGGTTGTCAAAATTCGGCAGTCCGGTCACGACCAGACGATCGGCAGGGATGCCTTTGCGGATGAAAAAATCGCGATAGCCTTCCGAGGCCACGCAAAATTTGTCGTACGCGAGCGATAGTCCGGTGGTCGACGTGCTGGCCAGGTAGCGCGGCAGACCCAGACGGCGGACCAGTCGATACATGGCGTTCTCAGGGTCCGTCATGCCTTCCTGAACGAGCACGACTTTTTTGTCTCGGATGTTTTTCTGTACGATGAGATCGGAACTGGTCAGGACCAAGTCGTAAGAGTGCCGTTGGCCGCTTTCGTCGATCTGGGCCCCGATCGATTGCAAATATTCAAAAGTCATTTCCCGGTGCGAACCGCCAAGCGGCGTGAAATCCAGCCACCCGTATTTTTGCAGTGTCCGGAGGAAGCCGTCGCAGTAGTAGGGGGTAAAATAACAATCGTGGTCGGGAAGCTGCGCGGCGATGGCATGCAGCATGGTCGTTTGATTGAGGGAACCGCCGATGAATAAAATTTTTTTTCGCATTGCAAATCCGTAACGCAGAACCAACGTACGATGCGACCGTTGTCCTTGCATAACAGGCGCGTTAGCGAATTGTTGCGTGTTCATCGGTAAGAGTCCTTTTCTTTAGGGCCGCTATGTTGTAATTTTGATCACCCTTCGGTTCGCGGTAAAACAGACATGAAGTCCATTCTCCTCAGCGTGCTCACGATCGGCGTTCTGCAAGCCCAGAGTTTCACGCGGATTTCGGTGGACGACGGACTGTCGCAAAGCGTGGTCCAATGCATGTTGCAGGATGCGCAGGGCTTCATGTGGTTCGGAACGAAAGACGGTCTCAACCAGTACGACGGCATCTCGTTTCGCTGGTGGAAACACGACCCGAAAGATTCGAATTCCCTTCCCGGTAATTCCATAACGGCGCTGCATCAGGCAAAGGAC
This sequence comes from uncultured Bacteroidota bacterium, assembly GCA_964478735.1. Lineage (GTDB taxonomy): Bacteria > CLD3 > CLD3 > SB21 > SB21 > CAYZJB01. The sequence goes on from CAYZJB010000023.1 coordinate 15,518, forward strand.
GGGCGGTTATGGATCGGCACGGAATCCGACGGTCTCGCCGTTCTTGACCTTGCCAGTGAAACGATACGTCGGTTTTCAGCGTCCGACCCATCATCTATCAGTCACAACATGATCCGTGGAATTGTCGAAGACTCAGCCGGGCACATCTGGGTTGCTACACAAAACGGTCTGAACCGGTTCATCGAGACCGGATTTGAACGGTACTTCCTTTTGCCCGGCAGCTCAAACGCCGTGTCCGCCATGTACGTCGACGGTTCGGGAATCTTATGGGCCGCGATGGAAGGCCGGGGCCTGTTTCAGTTCAATGTCGGCTCCGCGCAGTTTGAAATATACTGGCGGCCGCCCGCGGGCATCATTTCATGTCTCTTTACCGATCGTAGCGGTCGTCTGTGGGTGGGAACTTTTTTTGGCGGTTTGTACCGCCGTTCCGGAGATCGGACGTTTGAGAAGTTGGACGCTTTGTCTTCAGAGAATATCGTAGCCATAACTGAAGCATCAAATGGCTCGCTGGCCGTCGCCTCCTTTGACGACGGTCTGGTCCTCATCGATGATAAAGGCGTCCGACGGCTGAAGCACCGGCATGACGACGCGTCGACCCTGAGTTCCAACAGTCTCAAATCGATGGTTCGCGATCGCGGAGGGATCCTCTGGGTCGGCACGAACGGTTTTGGACTGAACAAACTCGATGCCTCCCGGAAATTTTCCAAAATCGGATTCGATCCCGGAAATAGACATTCGCTCAGCCATTCGAGTGTGAGATCGATTTTACCGGCACAGGACGGCTCCCTGTGGATCGGCAGCTACGGTGGCATCGATATTTTCAATCCCGGCCTCGAGAAAATCGATCATCTTGACGAACGAACGGGACTGTCGAGCAATACCGTGTACGCCATCATCGAGGATCCTTTCAGGCCCCTTATCTGGATCGGCAGCGACGGCGGAGGACTCTCGCGGCTCGATGTGAACACGCGGCGGATCAAGACCTACCACCGATCGAACGGCTCGGCTATTATCGACGACAACGTCCGATGTCTTCTCATCGAACAGGGCAGAATCATAGTCGGGACGACCGGTGGGCTGTGTGCCATGGATCCAACGTCGGAAACGTTTTCGCCGGTGCCGCTGGGGGACAAAAGCGCCGCGAACATTCCGATGCAGATCCGATCGATCATGGCCGGAGCAAAAGCGTCGTACTGGATCGCGACCAACAACGGTGTGTACAAACTTTCACCGGAGAACAAGGTCACCGGACATTACACGCGCTCGTCCGTCGGTCTTGGCAGCGACGACGTGCTATCGATCTATCCGGATTCCAATGCCGTGGTCTGGGTTGGCACCAACGGCGGCGGTCTCAGCAGGCTTCACGCGGACAGCCTCCGCACGGTCGTGTTTACGGAAAATGAAGGCCTGCCGAATAACGTGGTCTACGGCATTCTGGCGGACCGGCGCGAAAACCTGTGGCTGTCGACCAACGGCGGGATCGTTCGGATGGAGCCGGCGTCCGCCACGTTCAAACCGTATGGCGTTGAGGACGGGTTGTTGAGCCGCGAATTTAACGCGCATGCCTACGCCGCCGCACGCGACGGCAGGCTTTATTTTGGCGGAATTCTCGGAGTCAATTTTTTTAATCCCGACAGCATGCCCGCCAATACTCACGCTCCCGACGTCGTATTGACGGAGATTCACCTGTTCGGCAAGACGCTGGCCCTGAAGCCGGCCGTAGGGTGGCGTGACCGTATCGATCTTGAATACGATCAAAATCACGTGGGGCTTTCCTTCGCCGCGCTCGATTTTACCAGTCCCCGGCACAACCGGTATGCGTACCGACTGCTCGAGGTGGACCGTGACTGGAATGACGCGGGAACGACCCGAAGCGCCACGTACGCTTATCTGTCGCCGGGCGAGTACGTATTTGAAGTCAAGGCAAGCAATAACGACGGCGTGTGGAACCCAGAACCCGCACGCTTGACGATTGTGATCCATCCGCCTTTTTGGGCGACCTGGTATTTCAGAATTACCGTGCTGGTTGTGGTCTTGCTTCTGTTACGCGCGGGATACCGTCGTCGCATCCAATCGATCAAAGCGCGCGAAAAATACCTGGAAGAAGTTGTGACGGCAAAGACCGCCGAACTGCGCACCAAAAATGAAGAACTCCAGAAAGCCAACCACCTCAAAAATGAATTTCTCGGGATAGCCGCTCATGATCTCCGGAATCCGCTGAATGCGATCGTCGGCTACGCCGATCTGATGAGAGAAGACGTCATTCGGGGAATTTTGAAACCGGACCACTTGCACGACCTGGCCCAGATTGTCAAGTCATCCAGAGATATGGCGGCCTTGATCGAAGACCTGTTGAACGTGTCGGCGATCGAATCCGGCGACCTTAAATTGAGAGAACATCCTGCCGACCTGATCGGGCTGCTGGAGAACTGCGTTGAAAAATACAAACGGGTGGCCGCCCGTAAAAACATTCGCGTCGAATTTAAACCGGACGTTCGTGAATGCATGGTGCATTGCGACGCAATAAGGATTAATGAAGTCGTCGATAACTTGTTGAGCAATGCCGTTAAGTTTACCTTCACCGGAGGCGCCGTTGCCCTGGTGACGGAGACCATGCCTCAGCACGTACACATTCACGTTCAGGACGGTGGACCCGGGCTCAAGGATTCCGATTTTCAATTCCTCTTTTCGTCATTCAAAAAACTCAGCGCCAGACCGACCGGCGGCGAGTCCAGTACGGGTCTGGGTCTCGCCATCGTCAAAAAGATCGTTGAATTGCACGGCGGTCGGGTATGGGCCGTCAACAGACCGAATGCAGGTGCGCAATTTAGTTTTTCGCTGGAGCGGTCCGCCAACCGCCAGTCGCCTGCTGCGGGTTTTTAGATTGTGCGCTGTTTCTCCGGCGATGCACTCCTTGCTTCTATTTTAAGATTATATTTACATTGCCCGCGTTTGTTTTTCTCACCTCAGTTGAAAGGCTTCGTCATGCGCGTCGTACTGTTTTTGTGTTTATGTTTGTGTGCCTCCGTTGCACAGGAATTCCACCGGCCCGTTCATACCTATTCGATCGTTGCTCGAGACTCCGTGACGGGGGAAATGGGCGTTGCCGTGCAGAGCCACTGGTTTTCCGTCGGTTCCCTCGTGACCTGGGCGGAAGCGGGCGTCGGCGCCGTCGCAACGCAGTCGTTTGTCGATCCGGCCTACGGACATCTGGGATTGGAACTGATGCGCGCGGGCAAAACGGCCCAGCAGGCGCTCGAATCGCTGCTTGCGGGAGATCCCGGCCGCGACGTCCGGCAGGTTGCGATGGTGGACGCGAAAGGAAACGTGGCGGCGCATACGGGCAGCAAATGCATCCAGGGCGCGGGCCACGTCGTCGGCCGCCAGTACTCCGTGCAGGCCAATCTGATGCTGAACGACAAAATCTGGGGCGCGATGTCCAAAGCGTACGAGTCGGCACGAGGACCGCTATCCGAGCGGTTGATGCTGGCCCTGGAAGCCGCGGAGGCGGCCGGCGGCGACATTCGCGGTAAACAATCGGCGGCCATCCTCATTGTCAAACCGGCGTCAACCGGCCGTTCATGGGCGGACCGAATGATGGAACTGCGGGTCGAAGACCACGCCGAGCCGCTGAAGGAATTGCGCCGCCTGCTGCGGGTGCACGAAGCGTACGAGCACATGAACCGCGGCGATCTTGCGGTGGAACACGGCGATGCGGAACGGGCGCTGAAAGAGTACGGCGCGGCGGGAACGATGTTTCCGGACAACCTCGAAATGAAATTCTGGCATGCCATTTCCCTGGTGACGATGAACCGGTCGGACGAGGCCCTGCCGTTGTTCAAAGAAGTTTTCGCGCGTGACAAAAACTGGGTGACGCTCGTTCCGAGGCTTCCGGCGTCCGGCATTCTTCCCGACGATCAGGCCTTGATCAAAAAAATCCTGTCGGTGGCCAAATGATCGGCAAATGGTTGACGCCGGAAGGCGCGTGGTTCTTTTTCATAGCGTTATATCTTGTTTTTTACGCGACGGCGGGCGGAGTTATTGCGGCCGTATCGACGTCGCGTCGGTTGGCGGTTTTGTATCTGATCGGTGCCTGTATTCCGCTGGCGGCCGCGGCAGTCGGGTGGTGCATCGGACGTCCCGTGTCGCTATTCGGCGCCGGCGCTCTGGCAACGTTTCTGCTCGGTGGGATCGGGGTTTGGAATCTGAAGCAGATACGGAAGCCCGCGTGACGACAAATTCGCGTTTTACTTAAACGGAGTATCAACGACATGGAATGGATTTATCAACCGGAAGCGTGGATTGCTCTGGTCACGCTGACGGTCCTCGAAATCGTTTTGGGGATCGACAACATCATTTTCATTTCGATCCTGAGCGGCAAATTACCGAAGGAAGAGCAGCGTAAAGCGCAACTTATCGGCCTGTCGCTGGCGATGTTTACGCGCGTCGGTCTGTTGTTTTCCCTGACGTGGATCATGCGGCTGACGGAACCCGTTTTCACCGTTCTAACGCAAGCCATATCCGGTCGTGATATCATCCTGATTGTCGGCGGGTTGTTTCTGCTCGCCAAAAGCACGCATGAGATTCACGACAAGCTCGAAGGCGTCTCCGGTGAAGGGAACGTCAACATCACGGCATCGTTTGCGTCGACCATCGTTCAGATCCTCTTGCTGGACATCGTTTTTTCACTCGACTCCGTGATCACGGCCGTGGGGATGGCCAGCCAGCTGATCGTCATGGTGCTGGCGGTGATCATCGCCGTCATCTTTATGATGTTTTTTGCCGGTACGATCAGCCGCTTTGTCGAAGGGCATCCGACGATCAAAATGCTGGCGCTCGCGTTTCTGCTGCTGATTGGCGTCACGCTGATTGCCGAGGGACTCGACCAGCACATCTCCAAAGGGTACATCTATTTTGCCATGGCGTTTTCGGTATTCGTCGAGATGCTGAACCTGAAACTGCGTGCCAAAGAACGTGCACCCGTCGAACTGCATCAGAAATTTACCGGGAAAGTGTCGTCATGAAACGAATCTGGATATGGATGGGCCTGTGGAGCGCCGGAACGGCATGGGGGCAATCGACCGTGCTGTTGAACGATGATGAAATCAATTTGTTCGTCAATGAACTGAGCGGCGATCGCAGCGTCGAGCACATTCGTGCGCTTTCGCGATGGCACCGCGATTCCGGCATGGACGGATATTTTAAAGCGGCGGAAGTCGTCGTCGAAGCGGCAACGGCGGCCGGATTGGAAGACGTGCGTTTTGTCGAACAGAAGCTCGATCAGGCCAATTACAATGCCCGGCACGCGGAATTATGGATGGTCGAACCGATGCGGATCAAACTTGCGGACCTGGGCGACCATGCCGTGATCCTCGCCGACGGCAGCCACAGCGTGGACACGACGGCGGAGGTGGTCTGGATCGGAGACGCGGATGAATCGGTGCTGGGCTTGCTCAACGTTAGCGGGAAGATCGTCCTGACCACGGCCAATGCCGCGGTAGCGGCGCAGAACGCCGTGTGGACTAAAGGGGCGCTCGGCGTCATCACGTATGCGACTTCGGAGGGCCGATCGCCGCTCGATTTTCCCGACCAGATTGCGTGGACACGGCTTCCGAAAACTCCGGATGGGAAAAAAGGCACGTTCGCGTTCAGCCTGTCGCCGCGCCGGGGAGAAACATTGAGGGCCGTCTTGCAGGGCAAAGAAGCCGGAGATTATTTCGCCATGGGAAAGAAAATCCCGGCGGGGCGGATCGTCGTGCATGCGAAAGTCGTGACCGATTTCGGCAAAACGCCGGGACGGACCGGATTTGTCGAAGCGTGGATACGCGGAACGGGTAAGGCCGCGGAGCAAATCGTGTTGACGGCGCACCTTCAGGAAGAACAGGGCTCGGCTAACGACGACGGGAGCGGATGTGGGAATCTGATCGAGATCGGCCGTACGTTTAAAAAACTGATCGACGAAGGTAAAATTCGCCGGCCCGTTCGCGATCTTCGCTTCTGGTGGACGGACGAGATCTATTCGGAATACGAATGGTTTAAAGAGAATCCCGATGAACCGAAAAAAATGCTGGTCAATCTGCATCAGGACATGGTCGGCGCCCGGCAATCGATCGGCAGCCGCATTCAGCATCTCATCCATGCGCCGCATTCCCGGCGCTCGTACCTTGACGCGCTGTTCGATGATATCGGCACGTACGTGATTCAGACGAACACCGCGTTTTTATCCGCAAGCCGCGCCGGCGATCTGCCGCGTCCGTATACGCGCCCCGTTTATGCGACGCGGGGAAGCCGCGAGGGGTATCATGCGGCCTTTGTTCCGTATTTCGGCTCGTCGGACAACATGTGTTTTGTCGAAGGGGTCATCGGTGTACCCGCGGTCGCTTTGATCAACTGGGACGATTATTATATCCATTCGACTGACGACGATCTCTGGCAGATCGATGCAACGCAGCTCAAACGGAACGCCTTCATCGTTGCCGCGCTCGCGTATTATCTCGGCAGCGCCGGGAAAAACGAAGCGCAGGACATCCTGGCCGTGACGTTTGGATTCGCCCTTCGCCGGCTTGCTCGCGACGCGCAGACGGCCTTGCAGTTGCTGCGGCACAATCCGCAGGCCTGGAAAGACGCAAAACTGCTGATGGACGAGGCGCTCGAACGGGAACGGCGGGCGCTGAGGTCCGTGGCCGACGTGTCGAAGCTCGACCGTGCGTTGAACAACCGGATATTCGACGCGGAAAAGCATTTGCGCGAGCAGTATGGGATTTTTTTGACCCACCTCCGGCGAGACTTGCTGACGTTTGAAGGGGGATCGATAATCGATACGTCACTGACGGTCGATGAAGCAAACGCGCAGAAGAAGATTCCCGAAAATGTAAAAGATCTGAAAACCTATTTTACCCGCCGTGAGAGCGTTAAACTCAAAACAGGCCTCCATCCGATCATGAAACAGGAAGTATTTAATTTCGTGGACGGAAAACGAACGTACTATGACATCTTTAAAGCCGTGCGGGCGGAGTCGTTGAGCGAAGGCGAGTGGTACTACGGGTCCGTGGCGCTCGCCGACGTAGTCCGGCTTCTCGATGCCGCCGTCGAGGCCGGCGTGATGACGCTGAAGTGAAACCGTTTCTGACCGCCCAGTGGCTCAATCTGGTGAACCTGACGTACCGTGTTCCGGCGGCGATGGTCGAGCCGTACGTTCCGCGGGGCGTGACGCTCGACGTCGACAGGGGCGATTCATTCGTGAGTTTTGTCGTTTTTGAATTTCGCGACACGCGTGTGAAGGGCCTGTCGGTTCCGTTTCATCGCCATTTTCCGGAAGCCAATCTCCGGTTTTACGTGCGGCACGGCGATCGGCGCGGAGTCGTTTTTGTACGGGAATACGTGCCCCGGGCCGCCATCGCCTGGACGGCGCGGTGGATTTACAATGAGCCGTACCGAACGACCGCGATGGCGTGCGTTCATAAACCGGTGCCCGGCGAAGGCATTCGGTATCGCGTCGGTTCGGTCGAGCTTGACGTTACGACGGAGCCGGCCGAATCGGTTCCGGCGGAAACGACCCGGGAGCATTATTTCAAAGAACATCATTGGGGATTCGGTCGCCGGCGCAATGGTGAGACACTCGTGTACCGCGTCGACCATCCCGTCTGGGCCACACGGAAGATTACCGGTCTTCGCCTGCAGGGTTCGTTCGGCTCGCTGTACGGTGAGGCGTGGAAACGTTTGGACGGACTCGAACCCGAATGCAAAATTTTCGCGGTCGGATCCGCGATCGAAGTTTATTCTGCTCAGCCTTTATCGATTTTTAACGGAGGTGGATCATGAGCGATTTGGCGGTCACGGCATTCTGGTTCGGCATCCTCAGTGCCGTTTCCCTGCCGCTGGGAACGATCACGGCGTCGTTGTGGAGACCGGGGGACCGGATGATTTCGTTTTTGATGGCGTTCGGTGGGGGGGCGCTTCTTTCCGCATTGACGATCGACCTCGTCGCCGAAGCGCTTCGGCAGGACGAGTTCGAACCGCTGGCCGTCGGATGTATTCTGGGCGGTGTTCTGTTCGTCCTGCTCAATCAGGCGATCAATCAAAAAGGCGGATTCCTTCGCAAAGCGTCCACGACGATCCAGCACCTGCGGAAAACCAAAATGCGGCGTTTTCGCCAGCTGTCCGTCCGGCTCAGCAAGGTGCCCCTGCTTCACCGGCTGCCGCCTGAAGAAGTCCAGGCATTGATTCCGTATGTCACGAGCCGGATCTATCGCGCCGGCACGACGATCATCCGGCAGGGAGAACCCGGCGACAGTCTGTTCATCATCGAAAAAGGAGCCGTGGATATCGTCGATGTCAAAAATCAGATGCAAAAGATCGCGTCGATTTCCGACGGCGGCATCATCGGGGAAATAGCGCTGTTGACGGGTGAACCGCGATCCGCTACCGTCGTCGCCGCGACGGACGTGCGCGTGTGGATCGTACTCAAGGAACACTTCGACCTCGTTATTACGCATTCGCCAAAATTGGCGGAAGCCGTTCGGAAACTGGCGGACGAACGCATCGCCGATTTGAAAAAACAGCACTCGATTTCCCACGAAGACGCGGAACGCTGGGCGATGCACGCGAGCCGGTACATCGACGTCAAATGCGGAATCCCCAACGACGTCGAAATTCGCGAGGCGGCTCACGGTCACAGTGGAGCGCCGCTGGCCATCTGGCTGGGCATCCTGCTCGACGGCATTCCCGAATCGCTCGTGATCGGTTCCAGCTTGATTCATGCACAGGTCAGCTTTTCGCTCATTGCGGGGCTCTTTTTGTCCAATTACCCGGAAGCCCTGTCCAGTTCCGCCGGGATGAAGCAGCAGGGTTATGCGTGGTGGAAAATCTTCGTCCTCTGGTTCAGCCTGATGGTGATTACGGGAATCGGGGCGTATCTGGGCAATCTGTTTTTTCAGGATGCGCCGATTTTTCTGTTCGCGCTGATTCAGGGAATGGCTGCCGGAGCGATGTTGACGATGATCGCGGAAACCATGCTGCCGGAAGCCTATTTTAAAGGCGGCGCCATCACGGGGTTTTCAACGCTGCTCGGGTTTCTTTCGGCCATTTTTTTCAAAACGCTCGAATAGGGCGGTCTCGCCATGGCGGCACGACGATTCCTATTCATCGACCTTTTTCGCGGATGGGCGGTCATCACGATGATCGAAACACACGTCGTGAACGCCTGGATGGATGCTTCCCTTCGGGCGACGGAAGGGTTCAATTATCTCAACATCGTCAACGGGTTCGTCGCACCGTCGTTTCTCTTCATTGCCGGTGTTGCGTTGGGATTTGTCAGTCACGCGCGATGGGAATATGTGACGACGTGGTCGCCCGCTCTGGCCGGGCAGTTTCGTCGGCTTCTGATCATCTGGGGCATCGGATACTGGCTGCACATTCCGCGGATCGAACTGGATGGTTGGATCCCGCGGATCGTGGAGGCGGACCTGGCAGAATTTTACCGGGCGGATATTCTGCACACGATCGCATTGAGTATTATTCTCGTGTACCTCCTGATGCTTGTCGTTCGCAGCCGCCGCTGGACGGTTGGAGTGCTGGCAATCGCTTCGGTAACTATTGTTTGTTTGACACCGACGTTATGGAAGATCGACTTCCACCGGTGGCTTCATCCGGCCGTGGCCAATTATCTCAATGGAATGCACAATCCGTTGTTTCCGCTGTTCCCGTGGTGCGTGTTTTTGTGGACCGGCATCATGATCAGTTTCTGGTTCCTCCGAGAAACCGAACGCCAACGCGAAAAGCGAGTTGTCTGTCAGATCACGGGTTTGGGAGCCGGAATATTTCTCGTTGCCTACCTCGGCGACCGGCTGCCGGTGCAGGTATTCGAATACGATAATTTCTGGCTCACGAGTCCGTCCTGGATTTTGATGCGACTGGGCATCCTCCTCGTCGTGTTCGGCGGATTCTGGTATCTCGAACATCGCGGCTGGCACACGTCGGAGCGGGTCCGCCGCATCGGAAGCGAGTCGCTGTTCGCGTATGTCGTGCATCTGATGATCATTTACACCATCACGGGGCACAAAGCCGCGCTGCCGTTGCTTGCTCAGGATCATTCGATTGTCGAAACGATCGTCCTGTATATCGTGCTTTTGGTTGTCGTTTATTTTTTGACCCTGGCCTGGATCCGGTTTCGGCGAAAATCGTTGCGTGAACGTCTTCAGGGTTTGTTGAATCGATGAAATCATTATTAGTAATCAAATACATGCCAACTCATCCAACGGGTCTTATGAAGTATTTTGTTCTTCACTTAATGATTGCATTCATTTTTCATGATCAATCCGTAGCGCAATCGGGGCAGTCAAACGAATCTCAAAAGCAAATGATGGATGAGATTTTAACAGCTGCTTCAGCGCGCGCTTCCGCATTGATAGCTAAAGATTCAGTCAGGCTCCGATCTCTTTTAGCGCCAGATTTTGTCTATACCAACGCGTCCGGTAATGTATTTCATCTCGAAAGCTATATACAGAATTATGTCTTGGATACTGCAGTATCTTGGCAATCTCAATCGCTATCCGATGTGAATATCATTTTTTCCGGCAATATTGCGATCATGACTGCAATTATCTACGATCGGGCACGCTTTGGTCGATACCATTTAAACGCTCGTTTTAGAACCACGCAGGTATATCGACGATCTGAAAAAGGCTGGATTTATCTAGCCGGTCACACTTCAAATATTGAGTAGTTCTTTAGAGAGTGGCACTTGTAAAACGGATAGCGTTGGCTCCTACTGACGTTCATCTCTTTTGAAGGCATGACTGACACCGTCGTGCGTAAGGGTCTCGTACGCGGTGACTCGGCGGATAAAATTATTTAATGGATACACATTACAACTTTGTGGAGAGAATCGATGGCTTACAATGAATCCCTGGCCGCGCGTGTTCGGCAATTGTTGAAACCCAAACGCGTTCAAGAAAAAAAAATGATGGGCGGGCTCACATTCATGGTCAATGGCAAGATGTGCGTTGGAATTTTGAAAGACGACCTGATGGCGCGTATCGATCCGAACGTGTATGAGGCGGCGCTGGAACGTCCCGGCTGCCGTCCGATGGAAACCGATGAAGGGCTTTGTATTTATCGGGCCCGACGGAACAGGGGAGAGATTGAAATACTGGATCGACCTGGCACTTGATTTCAATTCGCGCGCGAAAGCTTCGAAGAAAAAAGAGACTTCCCGGCGCACGGTACGGAAAGGGAAAAGCCGAAAGACGGCGAAACAATCCAAAAAGCGCGTTGTCAGGCGGGCGAAGCGGTGACTTTTCCCGAAGGAACCGTACGATAGCGTTCCTGTAACAGTCGGTAGAATGACCCGCACTGAGGGCAGTGGAGGATGTGGGCGTAGGTCGTATCCGGCAATGGCCTACGAGTCGAAAGGCCGAATTCCCGGTAAAGGAAAAAATCGATCACGTTTTCCATCTCGCATTCAACACGGTTGTGCATCGATCCACCTCCGCAACATTTTAACGCGACGATGTAAACGAGGTACAACCGGTTCGTTATCTATCGTATCCCCCAAATCGGGGTATTCCAGATCCAATTCCGGTAAGATCAATCGCATTGAAAATATTCACCGCATCGGCAGCCGCATTGTACACGTTAATAATAAAATTTATGGCTGCCAGCCGCTCACCGGCTTCGTCGCCAATGACCGCGAAAATGACGTCGTACGATTTCCCGCTCTCCAGTGTTAAGGTCCGACGTTGGCCATGAGACGGCCGGTGGCGATGTCGGTCGTTGTCAATTTCGGGTCCAACCATCAACTCACGTAAGCGCCTGCATTAACTGACATCGGATCGATTGGTAATACGATAGTATACGATCCGCGACCGATTTTGAAAGCGAATGTGCGCCTCACCAATCCAAGCGCGGATCGATGCCAACGGTACCTCACGGTGGTTTGAAATCATTATGTTTTTTTAACTTGTGTGAATTACTTTCCTAATAATCGCAGCATATATTGGCCGGTAAAACGTGGAGCGGACAATATGATTACAAGTTTGCTGGTCCTGGTTCTTATAGGAGATTCAGGCGCATCGGCGTTGATGGAAACGGGCGACCGGGCGTTTATGGCGCAAAGGTATCCCGAAGCGATTGCGGCCTATACCGGCAGTCTGGCCATCGATTCCTCCTGTTCCGTCCTTTGGCGGCTTTCGCGGGTTCATGTGTGTCTGGGTGATGTTTCAGAATCGCCGGCGCGTGAAGAGCATTACCAGCGTGCCGTCGGCTATGCAAACGCAGCGGTAATGCGCGATCCGGCTTCCTCGGAAGCCCACGCGTGGCTGGCAGCGTCCCTGGGATGCCTGGCCATGCGAAGCAGCGTCAAAGAAAAAGTCCGGCTTAGCCGGGAAATCAAAAAACACGCCGACGAAGCCGTTCGCCTCAATCCGCGAAACGACATTGCGCTGACGATCCTCGGATCGTTTTACCGTGAACTGGCCAAGGTCGGATGGCTCGAGCGGAGTCTGGCAAACGTGCTTTTTGGCGGATTACCGACGGGTTCGTTCGAAGATTCCGAAGCCGCTCTCCAGCGTGCCATTGCCGCCTCTCCCGACGTGATGCGCCATTATTATGAACTCGGCAAGTTGTACATGGATTGGAAACGTCCCGATGACGCACGAACGGTTCTTGAACAGGCACTCGCCAGACCGGTTCTCCTTGCCAGCGATCACAAACGTAAGGAACGGATCCGGAAATATCTGGAACATCTCACCTCCGGTCGCTAAACACTCGCCAATGTCCGGTCGTTGAGCATGTCGAAACGACCGTGAGTCCCACATTGCCTTTCCCCAGCCGATTTTCTAATTTAATCTGAAATCGAAACACAAATCCTTCCCTGTGATCCTTCGCCTCATCGCGATTTTTCTCGGAATAACGGCCGCTGCGTACGGACAGTCCGAGTGGCAGCAGTGGGGTCAAACGACGATCACCGCGCGGCTTTTTCCGGAGCAGCGATTGCTGCTCGGCATCGAACGACTCGTTTATTATAATAACTCGCCCGATACGCTGCGTGAACTGCACTTTAACTTGTACGTCAACGCCTTCCGCAAAAACAGCGCGATGCACCGTTATCAGGTCGGCCGGTACGGTCAAAGTGCGATGGATTTTTTGCCGGAAGGATTGCTGGGCGGTATGTGGGTGACGATTGCGCGCGATGGCGAAGGAAACACGCTTGCGATTCAAACGGACGACACGTTTCTGAAAATCCCGCTCGCACGACCCGTTTTACCGGGCGATTCGACGGTAGTGGAAATGGATTTCGCGGTCCAAATCCCATACCTCATCCGTCGGATGGGATGGCACAGCCGCGAAGGGGTTGAGTTTACAATGGGCCAGTGGTATCCGCGCATCTGCGTATACGATCGTGACGGATGGCACCGGTTGCCGTATTTGGGACGGGAGTTTTACGGTGAATTCGGCCGGTTCGATGTCGCACTGACGCTTCCTTCCGAATACAAAGTAGCGGCAACGGGATCGCGTGTAGATCCGGATTCAGCGACGTTTTACATGCCGACGACCGTCCTGGACTTATGGCGGGAGCAATTGAAGATCAACGATTCGTCGCAAACGACCGTGCATTATTTTCGCGCGGATTCCGTACATGACTTCGCATGGAGCGCCGACCGTCGATACGTGCATGACGTGGTCGAACACGATGGAATTCGAATTCATTTTTATTACCTGCCGAACGTTGCGGCGAAATGGGACAAGGCGGGTAGGTATGCGAAGTATATCGTCGATTATTTGAATCGTCATGTCGGCCGGTATCCATATCCCGATCTGACGATCGCTCAGGCCGGCGACGGCGGCATGGAATACCCGACGATCACGTTTATCACAGGCGATCGGGGAGCATTTTCTCTTGCGAGCGTGATGGCCCATGAAATCGGGCACAATTGGTTTCAGGGCATGCTGGCGAATAACGAAATCCGTGATCCCTGGTTTGATGAGGGCCTCGTCTCGTACTACACGACTCGGATCATGGAGGACATGTTCGGTCCATACGCCATGACAGAATACGACAGCCCGTTCAAAAACCGGCATTATCCCAAAGACGACGCCTTCGTCAAGACGATGACCGGCTACCGCTGGTGGGCGAAACAGGGCTACGAGCAGCCGGCGGCGACGTGTGCCGACAGTTTTGTCACCGACGAAGCCTTGACGTACGGCACGTACTACAAAGGTCAAATCTTCGCGCTCGCGCTGGAATACCTCGTCGGCCGGGATGCATTCGACGACGCCATGCGGGCGTTTTTTCAGGAATACCGTTTCCGTCACGTATCGATGGAGGACATGCGCCGTTTTTACGAGCGCCGATTCGAAACGGATTTGCGATGGTTGTTCGAACCCTGGTTGCGGACAACGGAACGTTGTGATTATGCCGTCGGCTATCGAAGGGGTCAATGGAGGTTCCACGGCGACCGAAATTTTTTTGAAGCGCGAATCGAAATTGAACGACGCGGACCACTGCGCATGCCCGTGGATGTTTACGTCCGTATGCATTCCGGTGCGTGGCGTGCGTATCGCGTCCCGCTTCACACGAACGATCCCGCGAAACCGGGTCTTACGATGCTCGATCCGTGGACGCAGGAGGGACGGTCCCACACGATCACGGTCATGCTCGACGATGCCGTCGAGCGGATCGAAATCGATACGACCCTGCGTTTGCCGGACGTGGATCGGCTGAGCAACCGTACTGGATTTTTTCCGAAAACGAAATTTTATCTGCAAACGCCCGTCGCACGTTCGCCGGCGTTGGATGCGTATACGGTCGAACATCGTCCGTCGTTGTGGTACAATGCCGTCGACAGGGCGCGGGTGGGATGGAAATGGCGCGGACAGTACGACGCGAATGAATACCGTTTGAACGGCGGCGTCTATTACGGTGTCGATAGCCGGCAGCCGGATTTCGACCTGCATTATTCGACGCCGGTGTATTCCTGGGGAAAACAGACGACAGTCGAATTCAGCGGATATCGTCTCGAAGGACGTTCGTCTGCCTTGGTCGGTGTACGCAAACGCTGGTACGATAAAAGTTTTCGTTCCGCGCCGATCACGAATGCCGGGATTTCAGTCCGCTGGGAAAACGTATACGACACGAATTATTTTCCACGAGGCGTATTTTGGTCCGGGAAAAATCGGACGACAATCCATGCCACGTTTCGACGGCAATTGCGAATCCAACGTTCGCCGGTACTCGACGCCGGGATATCGTTACCCGCGACCGGCGCGAAGTTCGTCCGATCGTCGCTACAGATCCGGTATCCCGTTGCCAAACCCGTGTCGTGGCTCGATCCGTCCGTCAGAATATTTTTAGGCGCGTCCGTCGGGAAAGTGCCCGTTGAAGATCGTTTTTATCTGAGCGGCGCATCTCCCCGGGGGATGTTCGACAATCGGTTTTATCGCTCGCGCGGAACCGTTCCAGCATGGCTCTGGCACCGAGAAAAGACGGGACAACGTCACTGGCACATGGACGGTGACGGCGACCTGAGCGGCTATGCCGCCGCCAACGCGTCGGCCAGATCCATTGCCGCGATCAATGGAACCATCGGCATCAGCAATCCCATCAAGGCACTTTCCAGTATGAATCTCGGACCGCTGACGGAGGCGGTTCCATTCGGATTTGCCGAGTCCGCGATTTTTGACGAACGCTGGCTTGCGGATGTTGGAGTCGGCGCCCGTTACCGCCTGCCGTTGATACCGGTGTGGGCAGGGATTTATACATTGCGATTCGAAGCCCCGTTTTGGGTTTCGAATCCGTCGTTTAACGGCGATTCAAAATCCGGGTTTTCCTGGCGGTGGGTCGTCGGTCTGGAGATCGAGTAATGGTCGTCAAAACGCCGTTCAGAATTCGCTTTTTTGCGACACTTGTCTCCATCTGGAGAAAACGGATAAGCCTGCGTTTCTGGTGCCGACAGTGCGGCCGTTCCGGAAACCTGGAAGTCAATTTCCCCAGCGAATACCCCCAGGCAATTTGTAATTCCTGCGGCGCAAAGAATGTCATTGAATTAAAGTGGAAATAATTACCCGCAACGTCTTTATTTTCAAAATTTTAGTTGACAATATTGATTGCCTGCATTATTTTTCACTATCGTGCTGATATTTCTATCCTTGCGGATCGTAACATTTACTACAATAAGGAGGAACTATGAACCGAATGACCCGACGCCTGCTGATGCTCTGCGGTGTAGTGGGTATGGTGGTCGCGGCCAGCTGTACGTCGTACGCTTCCAAGGAAGAACTGGCGCAACTGGATGAGCGACGTGCCCAGGTGAAGTCCATGGAGAACAAGATCACGGAACTGACCGGCGAACGTAAGAAGGCTGAGCAGGAAGTTCAGCAAAAACGTCAAAAACTGGATCAGGCCAAGAAAGAAAAAGAACTCGTTCTGCAGCGCCTGCAGGAAATTGAAAAAGCCAACCAAGGTCAATAACGCATACGGAGAAAAGCATGATGAAAGTGAAAATGGTTTTAGCGGGATTGATGCTGGTTCTCTTTACCGCGGGCGCCATGGCGCAGGAAGAGGTAAAGGTGAAGAAAGAAGACTGGCAGAATGAGATGAATGCCCTGTCCCAGCAGCAGGCCGGCCTTCAAAAGACAATCGACAGTTTGAACAAAGACATCACCGCCTTCAAAGATGAAGGAACCAAACTGGATCAGGAAAACGAAGCGCTGTGGAATGAGATCTACGCGGCGATCGGTACCGACAAGGCGGGCGTCGAGGAAATGAAGACGAAGCTCGGGGCGCTGGAACAGCGTATCAACGATTATGCAAAACAATCCGACGAGGCGCTAAGCAAGATCATTCCTGATCTCGAAGCCCTCAAAGGTGAAGTCGAGGCCAACAAAAAAGATCGCCGGTACGCATTGACCGAGATTTACAACAAGGTCAATGATCTGACCAATCGTTGCGACCAGCTGATTTCGCGCGGCAAAAATTACACGCCGCCCAAACCGCGTCACGACACGTACGTCGTGGTCAACGGCGATTACCTCTGGAGAATTTCGGGACGGCAGACAATCTACGGCGATCCCTTCCAGTGGATGAAGATTTACAGCGCAAACCGCGATCAAATCCGCAATCCCGACCTGATCTTCGTCAACCAGTCGTTTCTGATCCCGCGCGCGCAGGAACAGAACGAATACTGGGTGGCTCGCGGCGACAATCTGAAATCCATTTCCCAGACCGTGTACGGATCGCCGTCCAACTGGGTAAAAATCTACAACGCCAATAAGAGCATTATCGGAGAAGACGCGTCACGCATCTATCCGCATACGATTCTGATCATTCCGCGCGACTAAGCGCACCGGGACGGATTGTCGCGGTTGATCGCGAAAGTTCTGACATGGAAGCTCTCAAGTGCGAGTCACTTGAGAGCTTTTTGTTTTTAAGGAGGCCGCTTGGACGATACCATTCAGCGTAACATCAAGATCAAGGACGTCAACCCCGTCATCCTTCTCGGGCCGAACGATTCCTTCCTGCGCCTGATCGAAAAACAGTTCGACGCGCGGATCGTCGCCCGCGGCGACAGCATTCTCGTCAAAGGCCGGGAAGCGGAGGTCGAGAGGATTCAGGAGTTGTTTACGGAATTGATTTTTCTCTGCCATAAAAAGCACTATCTCGACCGGGTCGACGTCGAAACGATGATCCGCTTGGTCAAAATCGGTCCGTCTGGAGAAACGGAGGAGCCCGAAGTCGTACACCATAAAGACCTCGATGCCGTCGTGCTCTTCACGGATCGTGATGTCATCGAAGTCAAAACCGAAGGGCAGCGGGAGTACGTCAAACAGGCGCGGCAGAACGACATTGTTTTCGCCATCGGCCCTGCGGGAACGGGGAAAACGTATCTCGCCGTGGCGCTCGCCGTGCAAGCGATGAAGAACAAGGAAGTCGACCGGATCGTATTGTCCCGGCCGGCGGTCGAGACGGGCGAAAGTCTCGGTTATCTGCCCGGCGATTTTCGCGAAAAGATCGATCCGTATCTGCGTCCGCTTTACGATGCCCTGCACGATATGCTGCCGGCCAACCGACTGGAAAAATACCTGCAGCAGGGCGTGATCGAAATTGTTCCGCTGGCCTACATGCGCGGCCGTACGCTCAATAACGCTTTTGTGATCTTGGACGAGGCGCAGAACACGACGCCGACGCAGATGAAGATGTTCCTGACCCGGCTCGGCGCCAATGCGAAGGCCATCGTGACGGGCGATACGTCGCAGAGCGACCTGCCGCGCGGCATGATGTCTGGATTGAGAGAAGTCGAGGAAATTCTGAAGGGAATCGAAGGCATCGCCTTCGTTACGTTCGACAAAAAAGACGTTGTCCGTCACCGGCTGGTCCGGGACATTATCGATGCCTATGACACTCGCGGGACGGAAAACTCACAATCGAATCTCTCGCTCAAACGCGGGTGAGAGAACCACCATCGGGTAGAAAGGATAGATACACATGAAAGACGTTGTGATTGTAAGCGCGGTACGAACCGCCATCGGCACGTTTCAGGGAAGCCTCAGTTCCGTTCCGGCGCCGCGGCTGGGTGCGCGCGTGATCGAAGAAGCGCTCAAAAAAGCGGGCGTCGCCAAAGATGCCGTCGATGAAGTCATCATGGGCAACGTGCTCACGGCCGGTGAAGGCCAGGCGCCCGCCCGCCAGGCGGCATTGTTCGCGGGGGTACCGGAATCGGTGACCTGCATGACGATCAATAAAGTCTGCGGTTCAGGTCTCAAGGCCGTCATGCTCGCGGCCCAGGCCATCCAATGCGGCGATGCCGACGTTGTCGTCGCCGGCGGAATGGAAAGCATGAGCAACGTACCGTATCTCCTCGAAAAAGCGAGAACGGGCTATCGGATGGGGCACGGGCAATTGGTCGACGGCATGATCAAAGACGGCCTGTGGGACGTGTATAACGATTTCCACATGGGGAACGCCGCCGAACTCTGTGCAAAGGAGTGCAACATTCCGCGGGAATCCCAGGATGCGTTTGCGAAACAAAGTTTCGAACGCGCCTTGAAGGCACAGACGGACGGGGCATTTAAAGAAGAAATCGTTCCCGTCACGATCAAAGACAAAAAAGGCGAACTGCTGATTACCGAAGACGAAGGACCGAAGAAAGCCAATTTCGAAAAAATGGTGACGCTCAAACCGGCCTTTCAAAAGGATGGCACTGTCACCGCGGCCAATGCGTCGAGTATCAATGACGGCGCCGCCGCGCTGGTGGTCATGAGCATGGAAAAAGCAAAATCGCTTGGACTCCGACCGCTCGTCCGGATCGTCGCGCAGGCAAGTTCGGCGCGTAAACCCGAGTGGTTTACCACGGCACCGATCGATGCGATCGGGAAGGTCCTGAAAAAAGCGGATTTGAAGCTGACCGACATCGATTTGTTCGAAATCAACGAAGCCTTTGCGGTCGTCAGTCTGGCGGCGGCCAACGAGTTGAACATTCCGCAGGATAAGCTCAACGTGCACGGCGGCGCGATTGCCTTGGGGCACCCCATCGGGGCAAGCGGCGCGCGCATTTTGACGACGCTCATTCACGCGATGGGTCGTCATCAGCGTAAGCGCGGCATGGCGGCGATCTGTATCGGCGGCGGCGAAGCGAGCGCCGTGATCGTGGAGCGACTCGCGTAAGACGGCCTTGGCATGACGGCGGCGGGACCGAACGTCAAACCGTTGTTGGATTATGTTGCCCGGTACGTTTCCCTAACGCCGGAAGAAACATCCGCCGTTGAACAGCGAGTGCGCTCCCGACATTACCTCAAGGGTCAATTCATCGTTCAACAAGGCGACGTCTGTCGGTACGAAAGTTTCATCGTGTCGGGCTGCGCGCGAACGTTTTACCCCGATGAAAAGGGCTACGAACACGTCGTCATGCTGGCGATCGAGAACTGGTGGACCGCCGACCTCGGCAGCTTCATTACCCAAACGCCGGCAGATTATAACGTGCAGTGTTTGGAACCGACCGATGTCCTGCAGTTTTCCCATGACGATCTCGACCAGCTCTATCGCGATGTTTCCAAGATGGAGCGGTTTTTTCGCCTGATCGTTCAGAACGCGTATGTCGCCGCCCAAAAGCGGATTGTCCACAACCTCAGTTTGCCTGCCAAAGAAAGATACTTGCGGTTCCGCGAGAAATATCCATCCATTGAGCAGCGGGTTCCGCAGTACATGATCGCGTCGTACCTCGGTATGACCAAGGAGTTTTTGAGTAAGATCCGAAGCGAGTTGATCAATGAATCCGCCGGTCGTTAATCCAGTTTAACGTCGTTTCTTAATCTGCTTCGTTTTCCAACGCTCATCGTCGATGTATCTTTTTTCCACCTTAACCAAGGAGAAAAGGTATGTCAAACTTACTTCAAAACGTCAGTGACCTGAATGATCTGATCCTTCAGGGCAAGGCCATGGAGGCCTTCGAGAAGTATTATCACGACGACGTAGTCATGCAGGAAAATGAGATCGCTCCGACCGTCGGGAAGGACGCAAACCGCAAGTGTGAGCAGAAATTCTTCGGGGCCATCACGGAATTCCGCAACGCACGTCCGTTGAAGATTACCGTCGGTGAAGGCGTGACGATGGTCGAATGGCACTTTGACTACACCCACAAGGACTGGGGAGTCCGAAATGATCGGCAGATTTCCGTCCAGGAGTGGGACAACGGAAAGATCGTCAAAGAAATATTTTACTACGATGCATAAGAAAGGAAAAACCATGAAAAAAATACTGTTTCACACCCATGCGACTGGGGCGCCACTCGCGCTTCGGATCATGTTGAGTCTTGTGGTATTTCCGCACGGGGCGCAGAAGCTGTTCGGATGGTTTGGCGGGTACGGGTTTACCGGGACGATGAATTTTTTTACCGATGCCGTCGGTCTACCCTGGATTGTCGGCTTTTTGGTCATCGTGCTGGAAACCCTGGGCGCCCTTCTTCTGTTGGCCGGTCTTGGTACACGGATCATCGCCCTCTCATTCATCGGTCTGTGCGTTGGGATCGTACTGACGACTCATCTGCAAAACGGGTTTTTCATGAACTGGTTTGGCAATCAGGCGGGGGAAGGGTATGAGTATTTTCTTCTATGGTTCGGGATGGCCGTTTCGCTTGTGCTGTCGGGTGGAGGAAAATGGTCGCTGGACCGTCTGTATGGAAATCGCTTTCCAAAGGAAATAGTTGCTTAACAGATTACACCGAGGCATCAGCTGTATGTCAACATCGGGTGGTACCGGAAATTTCACCCGGCGCTACCTGATGAAAGTTCTTTTTTCAGGTGGAAGTTTTCCCTAAACTCCATTTGGGAAAGTTTGTACTTACATCGGGAAAACGTATGGAATCGTTAGGGACGCCTGGAAATCCGCTGCGGGTCGCCATTGTCGGTTCAGGTCCGGCGGCGTTTTATGCGGCCGATCATTTGCAAAAGCAGAATGACGTTGCATGCCGGATCGATATGTACGATAAATTGCCGACTCCGTACGGTCTCGTTCGCGGTGGAGTTGCCCCGGACCATCAGAAGATCAAGTCGGTAACGAAAGTGTATGATAAAATTGCCTCGCATCCTTCTTTCCGTTTTTTCGGCAACGTCGAAATCGGAAGAGACGTTCGTCATGACGAACTTCTGCACTATTACCACGGCGTCATCTACGCCGTCGGCGCGCAGAGCGACCGCCGGATGGGCATCGCCGGTGAAGATCTTCCGGGAAGTCATGCGGCCACGGAATTTGTTGCCTGGTACAACGGCCACCCCGAATACGTTCACTTTAAATTCGATCTGACGCAGAAAACCGCCGCGGTGGTGGGTAACGGAAACGTTGCCATGGACGTGGCCCGAATCCTTGCCAGTTCGTACGACGAACTGGCTAAAACCGACATTGCGGACTATGCGCTCGAAGCCTTGAAACAATCGAGGATCAAGACGATCTACCTGCTGGGCCGTCGCGGACCGGCCCAGGCGGCATTCACCAATACAGAAATCAAGGAATTGGGCGGAATGGCCGACGCCGACATCATCGTATCGCCGGAAGACGCACGACTCGACGAACTCAGCAAGGAACACCTTGCAAAAAATCCCGATGCCGGCGTGCAAAGAAACGTGGAAATCTTACATGAGTTTTCGACACGTCAACCGACGGGAAAGCCTAAACAAATTATCATGAAATTTCTCGTCTCACCGGATGCGTTGACGGGAAAGGAACGCGTCGAATCGATCGTCCTGCGCCATAATGTTTTGAAACCAAGTGATGATGGAAGTTTACGTCCGAAAGCTACGGACCGGACCGAGATCATTCCTGCGGGGCTTGTGTTTCGTTCGATCGGATATAAAGGCACCCCCCTTGCCGGCCTGCCCTTCGACGAAAAAAACGGAACGGTACCCAACGACCACGGGCGCGTGTTAAGTGAAGGACATGCATGGCCCGGTGTCTATGTCGCCGGGTGGATCAAACGCGGGCCATCGGGCGTCATCGGTACCAACAAGCCCGATGCGGTCGAGACGGCCAACAAAATGATCGAGGACATGAAAAACGGAATACTGAAGGCCGTTTCCGGAAACGATATCTTGCCGCTGCTTTCAGAAAGAAAAATCCGTTTCTTCACATTTCCCGATTGGCAAAAGTTGGACAAACTCGAACAGGGAAAAGGACAGGCAAGCGGACGGCCGAGGGTCAAGTTTACGACTGTCGAAGAGATGTGGAACGCGATCCACTGATTCTATCGCTTTGACTCAGTTTATTAACTCGGTGTATGAGTTTCAGGGTCTTATTGTATCGGCCTCAGCCAATCTGTGGTTGAGGGTGACGCCTGCGCGGTCCGACAGATCAAACATCCTTCGATACTTTTCTTAAATCACCAACGGAAAGACGGGCTATGCGATTTCTCCTCGTTGTTCTCGTGCTTTCTTCCTGTGGAATTCGCCAGGAAAAAAAGGACCTCGTCATCGTTGCCGTCAAAGCGGACGCGGAACAGATCAATCCGGTCACCCACGTGACGGCTTTTGAGCGCATTTTATGCAGCGGCATTTTACCCCGGCTGTTGGAGTCAATTTGGGACACGACCGGGTTGATTCGCTATGAACCGCTGTTGGCCAAATCGTACGAATGGTCGAGCGACGGGAAGGCGTTGATGTATCACCTGCATTCGGGCCGTGTGTGGGAAGACGGCCGGACAATCACGGCTTATGATATTCAGTCGACGTTCAGGCTTATTGCCGATTCGACGGTCGCGAGTACGAAAAAAGAACATCTGCTCGTTTTCGATATGACGCGCGGGATCGATCATGCCGTCGAAGCGCTCGACGATTCGACGGTCGTTTTTCATTTTCGACACGCGTATCCATTATCGGTGTATGACACCAATTTGCAGCCGGGATTTTTGCCGCGTCATCGGATCCAGAACACTCGTCCGTCGGAGTTGCGAAATGCGGAGATCAACAACCAACCACTTTCCGGCGGGCCGTACCGTCTGGCGAGGTGGCAGAAGCAGGAACAGATCGTACTTGAACGTAATCCGTCGTACGAACCCGCGGCCGGATTTCAGTCGATCGTCTTTCGTGTGATCCCGGAGTACACGACTCGCCTCACGAGTTTTCAAACCGGCGAGGTCGACGTCATGTATCCCGTCAATCCGCAGGACGTCGATCGTTTGCTGCAGTCGGTCAAAGACAGTCGGGTTGAACTGGTCCGATACCGTTATTATGACTACGTGGGCTGGCAAAACATCGATGCCGAAATCTATCGCGTTTCAAAAAATGTCCGGCCGCATCCGCTGTTCGGTTCCGCGTCGGTACGCCGCGCATTGACCATGGCGATCAACCGGCAGGAAATCGTCGACGGCTATTTTTACGGTCGATACGGAGAGGTTGCCGTATCGCCGATTTCGCCGATGTTCCGGTGGGCGCTCAACGATACCCTGAAGCCCTGGCCGTTCGATCTCGATCAGTCGCGGACGCTCCTTCGCGAGGAAGGGTGGGCGGACCATGACGGTGACGGGCTCCTTGACAAAGACGGGAGGCGTTTTGAATTCGATCTCTATTACGATGCAGGCAACGAGCGACGGGCCTTCAGCGCCGCCGTGATCGAAAGAGGACTGGCCGCCATCGGAATCCGTGCGAACATTCGGACGGCGGAGACGAATGTCTTTTACGACAACGAGCTGAACAAAAAATACGACGCGTTCATTTCCGGTATCGGGGTTCCCCTGCAGATCGATCCGACCAGTGAATGGCATTCCGATCTCGAACGGTATCCGTACAACGACATTTCATATCGAAATGCAGAGATCGACCGTTTACTTGACGAAGGAAAAAAAGTCAAAGACGTCCGCGATGCGGCCCCGGTGTGGCGGCGTTTTCAGGAAATACTGCATGCCGACCAACCGGTGACATTCCTCTACTGGCGGCACGAGATCATTGCCTATCAGGGATGGATCCGGAACACTCACACGTCACCCCTGGGGGAAATCGACAAGTTCTGGTTGTGGACAGGAGAATAGCCATTTCGTGATGTCGTGTCTCTCTCCGTACGCGATCCAGCGCATCAGATCTTGATGATCTGAACGGATAAAAAAAGGTTACTGATGTGGCACGTGAACGTCAGCGTGAAATCCAATGGGTCCTCGCGGGCCCTGGTTTTCTGCGTTCAGCTTCCTCGGGGCCGAGGATCGCCTTCGTATCCGGTATCATATGCACCAGTTCTGATTTTTCGGCGCGATATTCATTCACCGAATAGTTACGAAAAAAGGACGTGCCTTCTTCTCGATCGCCTTGACCTCGGCGGGGATTACGTTAAGGCATGCAAGGAGGGCGGACAAAGCGAGGCGGGTTAACATCGGCTCGTCGACCCGCTATTGATATGTGAAGAAGATAATGTCGAAGAGAAGTCGAGGAATTTTCTCGACGGCAATACTCAGGCCGCTTCCCACCTTCGTTCGTCGTGGACAAGCTGTCGGGCCAGCTCGCGCTCGTAATCGTCGATTTTGAACAGCGGCATGATCTTCTGCGCGTTGACGATGGCCATGTCCAGACCGGCTTCAATGGCGTAATGCAGGAAAACCGAGTTGATCACGTGCCGCGCTTCCGGTGAAAGACCGAACGAAATGTTGCTGACTCCCAGCAACGTCTTGACGCGTGGAAAGGCCTTTTTGATCATACGAATAGCTTCGATCGTTTCGATTCCGGCTTTGCGGAATTCTTCCTCGCCGGATCCGAGTGTAAACGTCAGCGTATCGAAGATCAAATCTTCTTCCCGCATTCCGTATTTATGGATCGCCAGGTCGTGAATGCGTTTTGCGATTGCAAATTTCTGTTCACGCGTCTTGGCCATTCCCTGTTCGTCGATCGTCAGGGCGACCACGGCCGCACCGTAGCGCTTACATAACGGCAGAACGTGCGCCATGCGTTCCTCGCCGTCTTCGAGGTTGATGGAATTGACGATGCCTCGGCCGCCGAGCAATTGCAGCGCGCGCTCGATGACGGGGTATTCCGTCGAATCGATCATGATCGGTACGGAAACCTGCGTGTTGAACCGTTTGATCACTTCCTCCATGTCGCGAACTTCATTGCGGCCGACGTACGCGACGCAGACGTCGAGAATATGCGCGCCTTCGCGAATCTGTTCCTTCGCCAGGGAAACCATTTCCTCCCAGTTTTCTTCGATCAGAAGTTCGCGGAACTTTTTCGAGCCGTTTGCATTGGTACGTTCGCCGATGATAATGGGCGGGGGATCGAGATGGAGCGGTACGCTGGAGTAAATCGAACTCGACGACGGTGTGTACTCCCAGCTCCGTTTTGCCGGTTGAAGATTACCGACGGCCTGGACAAGTTGGGCAATGTGGACCGGTGTCGTACCGCAGCATCCGCCGACGATGCCGACGCCGAGGTCGGTCACGAAGTGGGATAACCACTTCACCAACTCTTCCGGCGACAGATGATAATGCGCGCGGCCGCCGATGTTTTCCGGTATACCCGCATTGGGCATGCAGAACACCGGGCGGGGCGAGTTGTGGCAAAGATAACGGACGTTTTCCGACATTTCCTGCGGACCGGTCGCACAGTTCATACCGATAATGTCCACGACGTCGAACGGCTCCAGGGCCGTCAGCGCGGCGGAAATTTCCGTGCCCATCAACATCGTTCCCGTCGTTTCGACGGTCACCGAGGCAATGACCGGGATGCGAGTTTTCCGATCACGGAACAAATCCTGGGCGGCACAAAGTGCAATTTTCGTCTGAAGGATGTCCTGACAGGTTTCGACGCTGAACAGATCGACACCGCCGTCCAGCAGGCCGGCCATTTGCTCGTAAAACGCCGCGCGCATCGTTTCAAAATCGATGTGGCCGAGCGACGGTAATTTGGTCGTCGGTCCGACCGAGCCGGCGACGAACCGGGGATGGGACGCCGTGGAAAAATCACGTGCACAGGCTTTCGCAAGTTCCGCGGCGCGCCGATTGAGTTCGTACGCCCGATCCTGCAGATTGTACTCGGCCAGGACCGTCGACGTACCGCCGAACGTGTCCGTCTCGATCACGTCGGCGCCCGCCTGAAGAAAATCGGTGTGAACTTTTTCCATGGCCGAGGGTTTTGATACAACAAGGATCTCGTTGCATCCGTTCAAATCCTCTCCGCCGAAATCGTCGGCCGTCAGGTTCTGGGCCTGTAAATTGGTACCGGTCGCACCGTCGAAGACGATGACCTTTTCATGCAGCATGTCGAGAAACGGCTTCATCCATTTCCTTTATGAAAAAATCACCCTGAATTCGGTTCGGGCCTCTCAACATCGGAGACCTGAACGAATTCAGGGCGACAAAGGTTAACCTATTGTACGCGGAAGGATCAGTACCGATACCATTCCGGTTTGTACGGGCCTTTGACGTCGACACCGATGTATTCGGCCTGTTTGTTGGACAATTCGTCCAGTTCCACGCCGAGCTTTTTCAAATGCAAGCGGGCGACTTTCTCATCCAGGTGCTTCGGCAGCGTGTAGACTTTGTTTTCGTATTTGTCCGAGCGGTTCCACAGCTCCATCTGGGCCAGCACTTGGTTTGAGAACGAGTTGGACATGACGAACGACGGATGTCCCATCGCGCAGCCGAGATTGACCAGCCGGCCTTCGGCGAGGACGATGACGTCTTTGCCGTCGATCGTATATTTATCGACCTGCGGTTTGATCACGTCCTTGGTATGGCCATATTTCCCATTCAACCACGCCATGTCGATCTCGATGTCAAAGTGACCGATGTTGCAGACGACGGCGTTATGCTTCATCGCCCGGAAATGTTTTTCCGTGATGATGTCGCAATTGCCCGTGGCGGTTACGATGATGTCGGCTTCTTTGACGGCGTCGTCCATTTTTTTGACTTCGTAGCCTTCCATCGCGGCCTGCAGAGCGCAGATCGGGTCGATTTCCGTGACGATCACTCGTACGCCGGCATGACGCAGCGATTCTGCGGAACCTTTACCGACGTCGCCGAAACCGGCCACGACGGCCACTTTACCGGCCAGCATCAGGTCCGTTGCGCGGCGGATCGCATCGACGAGTGATTCACGGCAGCCGTACTTGTTGTCGAATTTTGACTTTGTAACGGAGTCGTTGACATTGATCGCCGGCATGGGCAGTGTGCCTTTGCGCATGCGCTCATAAAGGCGGTGTACGCCGGTCGTGGTTTCTTCAGAGATGCCGCGGACTTCCTTGATCAACTCCGGGTATTTATCGAGCACCATGTTCGTCAGGTCACCGCCGTCGTCAAGGATCATGTTGAGCGGTTTGCGTTCCGGACCGAAAAACAAGGTTTGTTCGATACACCAGTCGAATTCTTCGGCGGTCTGGCCTTTCCAGGCGTAGACGGGGATTCCGGCTGCAGCGATTGCGGCGGCCGCGTGGTCCTGTGTGGAGAAAATATTGCACGAGGACCAGGTGACCTCGGCGCCCAGTTCCACCAGCGTTTCAATCAAAACCGCAGTCTGAATCGTCATGTGAAGGCATCCGGCGATGCGGGCGCCTTTGAGTGGTTTCTGTTTTCCAAATTCTTCACGGATAGCCATCAGTCCCGGCATCTCGGCTTCGGCCAGCTTGATCTCTTTACGACCCCACTCGGCCAGGGATATGTCCTTTACTTTGTAAGGAACGTAGATTGTTTTTTCTGCTATCGCCATTCTTTACCTCTATGTTATTACTTAAGTTAAGTTAATTCAACGTTGCACGGCAATATAGGGGACACGGTCGGTAAAATCAATCGTTATTGCCCTCTTCAGCCATTTCACTCTGTACTTCCGATTCCTGTTCCGCCCAGTCCGATATCATCTTTCGTTCGTCGTCCGTTAAACGCGCTTTCGGGTGGAGCGGAGGATAGATTGGAAGCGGCATTTCTTTTGAAGACACCTGCTCGGCCATTTGTGCAAGTTTTTCACCGGCACGACCGCGCGAATATTTTGCCCAGTTAGAAAAATTCAACTCCGATCGGCCAAGAGCCACGTCACGGCTGATGAGCCATGAAACGGGGGCGATATAACTGTACCACGGCCACTCGGTTTCATGACTGTGGCAGTCAAAACAGGCGTCCCTGAGTTTTGTACGAACG
The DNA here is from genome assembly GCA_964478735.1 of uncultured Bacteroidota bacterium. Lineage (GTDB taxonomy): Bacteria > CLD3 > CLD3 > SB21 > SB21 > CAYZJB01. The sequence goes on from CAYZJB010000023.1 coordinate 44,107, forward strand.
TTTTCGGGAATGGTCACAAATGCATCAATAGTACGGCCCGGTTCTAGGGGAGGGTTCGAGCGGTCGGGTTGGATGAACTGGATGGCGAGCAGGATGCCCATTACGATGTACAGGATTTTCTTTTTCATGCAATTCCTTATCCCTTGATGACCTTACCAACGGGGCCGGTTCCGAAATTTGGTATTTTAACATTGTATTTTCTCAGACTCGTCCTAAATTTAGTCGCAACTTTCATTTGCGCAAAAGGAATTCTCATCATGTTGAAACATTCGACCCTCATCCTCCTCTTAATCCTCGTCGGCTGCCAGGACCCGAAAAAAGACGCTCAGACATTTTTGGATCGGTACAATGCGGCGCTTCAAAACGTGTATTACGATGCCGCCAAGGCCCAGTGGCTTGCCAGTACGGATATCCGTGAAGAACATGACAAACTCGCCGTGGAAAAACAAAAAGCGTATGCCC
>CAYZJB010000023.1:44668-51412 GCA_964478735.1 uncultured Bacteroidota bacterium
CGGCTTTTGCAGAACTCGACGGATTTGAAAGAACGGGAGGCCGTCTGGGCCGCCTCCAAAGAGGTCGGTAAGGTCCTGCGCGAGGACATGATCAAGCTGCAGTCGCTTCGTAATCGCGTGGCGCGCGAGATGGGATATTCGTCGTTTTTCGGCCTCGAAACGGCCGACTACGGTATGACGGCGGACGAGATGAAAAACCTGATGGCCCAATTGGTGACGGAACTTCGTCCGTTGTATGAGGAACTGCATACGTATGTGCGATATGAACTGGCGAAGAAATATCGCCAGCCTGTTCCGGACCACATTCCCGCGCACTGGCTCACCAACCGCTGGGCGCAGAACTGGCCGGGTCTCGTCGACGTTTCAACCGAGGGCGAATTCCCCGACCGGTCCAAAGAATGGATCGTCGAACAGGCCGAGAAATTTTACGTGAGCCTCGGTTTCGACACGCTCAATCATGTTTTTTGGGAAAAGTCGGACCTGTATCCCGCCGATCCCGCGAGCGGCCGAAAGAAAAACACGCACGCTTCGGCCTGGCACCTCGATCTCAATCAGGACTATCGTTCGCTCATGAGCGTGGAACCGAACATGCGCTGGTTCAAAACCACGCACCATGAACTGGGGCATATATATTATTATATCTGTTATACGAACCCGAACGTGCCGTTGATGCTCCGCGCAGGAGCCAATCGCGGTTACCACGAAGGGATCGGCGACCTGATGGCGATCGCCGCGTCGCAGCGGCCGTACCTGATCGACCTCGGTCTGGCCAACAAAGACGACCGGGTTGACGAAGTGCAATTGCTTCTCAACGATGCGTTGTCCAACAGTTCCGTCGTTTTTATCCCGTGGTCGGCCGGAACGATGACGCATTTCGAATACGACCTGTACGAAAAAGATCTGCCAAAAGAAGAATTGAACACGCGATGGTGGCAGCACGTCCGGGCGTTCCAGGGCGTTGTGCCGCCGACGGAGCGTGGAGAGGAATTCGCCGATGCGACGACCAAAACGCACATGATCGACGATCCGGGACAATACTACGATTACGCGATGTCCTGCATTCTCAAATTTCAGTTACATAAACACATCGCCGAAAAAATTCTCAACCAGGATCCGCGCTCCTGCAACTACTACGGTAACAAAGCCATTGGCGATTTCCTGAAAGGCATCATGACGCCGGGCGCAAGCCGCGACTGGCGCGTCGTTCTGCGTGAAAAAACGGGCGAAGATCTGTCGGCTAAGGCGATGCTTGAATATTACCAGCCGCTTTACGACTGGCTGGTCAAACAAAACGAAGGCCGAAAAAAATCGAAATTGGCAGACCTATGAACCGCGAACTGCTGGCGGAATTTCCGGTCGTATACGAAACGCCGGTCGCGTGGGGTGAGATGGACGCCCTGGGCCATGTCAACAACATCGTCTACTTTCGATATTTCGAGAGCGCACGGATGGAATACTTCGGAAAAATGCGGTTTACCGAATACATGGAAGAAACCGGTATCGGTCCGATCCTTGGATTTACCGATTGCAAATTTCGAAAACCGCTCGTTTATCCGGATCGCGTAAGCGTGGGCTCACGCGTACGAAGCATTCTCGCAGATCGTTTCATCATGGAATATCGTGTGGCCAGCGAAAGGTTGGACGGAGTGGTTGCCGAAGGCGAAGGGGTCATCGTCATTTACGATTACCGTTCACAAAAAAAGACAGCGCTTCCTATGGATATCCGCCGCCGAATCGAAGAGATCGAAAATCGTTCGGACTTGTAAAAAACATCGTGACCATTCTTCCACGACGCCAGTATAAATAATCGGAAGGAGCCGCTACGGCAAAATGAAAAAAAACACCGGCGTCCTGCTTTTTTTTATGACGGTGTCTCTTGGTTGTGGAGACGATGACCCGCTGGACGCGGCGTGGTCGAAATTTCGCGGCCGCGATTATGCCGGGGCCCATGAAGCGTTTTCGAAATTGATTCCAGGAGAGCGCCAGGCGTACGTCGGTCTGGGGTGGACGACGTTGCGCCAGGATTCGCTCGACGCGGCCGACGGGTATTTTACCGTGATCGCGGGTGACTCGCTGATCGATGCGTATGCCGCGTGGACGGCGCTGGCGTGGGAGCGTGGTGAAAATTTGGCAAGCGTCATACGCGCCCGATTCGTGCGTAATCGCAATCCGGCGTACGTGTTCACACACGATCGTTCGATCACCTATCACGACATCCTGATTCACGAGGGATACGGCGAGCTGAATCTGGGCAACTACGCGCGTGTCGCGGAGATCCTTGAGCGGTTTGACGTTACCGTTACGGACAATAATCCCGATACACTTCTTGCAGCGCTGGAAAGTTTATACGCAACGTATGGTACAGGCAATTGATTCCTTCCGAACATCGCGGCTATCTGGGATTCGCGCTCAATAACGAGGCGCATCGGGCATGAATGCATCCAGATACGCCAGAATTCCGCCGGATAAATTAAACAGATTGGTAAATTTTTCCCTCGCGTGTAAAAGCCGGGCCGCGTGAGCGCTGCGTGTTCCGGTTTTGCAGTAAATGATCACCGGACGATCGCGCGCAATCCGGTTTGTCTGCGTTTCAATCGTCGAGAGGGGAATAAGTTCACCGCCGATATGGACCAACTCGTGCTCCGCAGGTTCCCGCACGTCGATGAGCTGAAACGGCCTGCCGCTGTCGATCAATTGTTTTAACTCCGCCGCGGTCATTTGCCGCACCGCCTGTTGTCCTCCAAACCCGCAAAATTCCTCATAATCGATCAGCGCAGTCTGTGTCGGTTGCACGCCGGTTAAAGGATTCTCCGGATCGGAGGTAAATCGTAAAATGCGCGTTTCAAATCGGAGGGCATCAAAAATCAGGAGGCGCCCGATCAGCGGTGTCCCGATGCCCGATGCCAGTTTCAGAACCTCATTCGCCTGCATACTTCCGATGATACCCGGTAACACGCCAAGCACGCCGCCTTCCGCGCAGCTCGGGACGGCATCCGGAGGGGGTGGAACGGGGAACAGATCGCGGTAATTGGGGCCGCGGCGGCCGGATTCATCCGTACCGTTAAAAACGGAAACCTGACCTTCGAACTGGTAAATCGATGCAGAGACCAGCGGTTTGTTGAGAATCACACAAGCGTCATTGGTCAGGTAGCGAGTAGGGAAATTGTCCGTGCCGTCGGCGATGATGTCGTACCCGGACAGGACGCCCATGGCGTTGGCGGACGTGAGTCGAACGGGATGCGTTTGGACATTGACATGCGGATTGAGCGCGTTCAGCCGCCGCCGGGCGACTTCGACTTTCGGCTGCCCGACATCGTCGACGGTGAACAGGACCTGGCGCTGTAAATTGGATTCGTCGACGACGTCAAAATCGACGATGCCGATGGTACCGATTCCCGCAGCCGCGAGATAGAGTAATACTGGACTGCCCAATCCGCCGCTGCCAATGACCAGGACTCGGGAATGTTTCAGCTTTTCCTGGCCCTCGCGGCCGAATTGAGGCAGTATCAAATGGCGGCTGTAGCGGCGAAGTTCGTCGTGGGTTAATGAAGCCACGTCAGGAAAACTTGCGGAGTCTGACTATCTCACCACAGAGCCCACAGAGATCGCAGAAGAATTCTATGCGGGATGAAGTGCGAGGAAGTTCAGAAAAAAAGTAAGCATGAATCTTCATTCTCTGTGTTCTCGGTGGCCTCAGTGGTGAAAAATTTATACACGTTCGACGACCATCGCTCCGCCCTGGCCTCCGCCGATGCAGAGCGTGGCGAGGCCGAATTGCAGATCACGCCGCTTCATTTCCTTGAGGAGCGTCATCACGAGACGATTGGCCGTCGAGCCGACGGGATGGCCGAGCGCGATGGCGCCGCCGTTGACATTCAGGATGTTCCGGTCGATCTCACCCAGCGCGTCCGGCCGGTCGAGTTTTTCGTTGGCAAACTGTTTTGACGCAAAACATTTTTCATTGGCGATGACCTGGGCGGCGAAGGCCTCATTCATTTCGATCAACTGGATGTCTTTCATCGTCAAGCCCGCCTGTTTGAGCGCGATCGGTGTCGAAAACACGGGACCGAGACCCATACGCTCAGGATCGAGTCCCGCAAATCCGAATCCCCGGATACGGCCCAGCGGAGGGAGTCCCATCGAACGGGCTTTTTCCTCCGACATGACGAGGACAAACGATGCACCGTCCGTGATCTGGGACGAATTTCCCGCTGTGACGGTTCCGTACCGTCTGTCGAAAACGGGCTTCAATTTACCCAGCGCTTCCATCGTTTGATTTTTACGTATGCCGTTGTCCTCATCGACGACGGTCTTGTAATCCGGCGGAAGGAGGACCGGGACGATCTCTTCACGCAAAATTCCCTTGTCCGTCGATGCCGCGGCCCGTAGGTGGCTCATCAGGGCGAACTCGTCCTGTTCTTTCCGTGAGATGTGGAATTCTTTTGCCAGCACTTCCGCCGTTTCTCCCATGTTGAGGCCGCAGAATCCGTCGGTCAGTCCGACCTGAAGTCCGATTACGGGTTTGAGATCGCGCAGGCGCAGTTTCGACAGCGCGCCCATTTTTTGCCCGAACGAGCGGGCGTTGTAGAATTCAGCGAACTTATCGGTGAACGTCTGTTGAAAAAGCAGCGGGACGTTGCTCATCGATTCGACACCGCCTGCGGCGATGATGCCGGCCATGCCCGCCTGGATGCGCAGATACGCATCGACGATGGACTGCATGCCGCTGGCGCAGTTGCGTTGGACGGTAAACGCCGGGATATGGCGAGGCAGACCTGCTTCGAGGGCGATGATGCGTGCAACGTTCGTGGCCTCGGGCGGCTGTGCGATATTCCCGACAATCACTTCGTCGATGTGCTCCGCGCGCAGTCCGGTGCGGGCCAGCACCTCGCGCAAGGCGATCTGTCCGAGTTCGACGGCCGTGAGCTTGTTGAAAAGCGTTCCGGCCTTGACGTACGCGGTCCGTACGCCGTCGACGATGACGACATTATTTGTTGGCATAGGACGTTTTCACCAGGTTATCGAGAAACTTTTTGGGTTCGTCGAGAACGGTCTCCGTGATTTTGAATTCCGTGATGCCGGCCAGTTTGAGTCCGTACTCATAGTCTTTGAACGTCTCATCGAGAAATTTGCGCACGCTTTTTTTGGCTGCGTGGGCTTTGTCCATGATGAACTGTACCGTCGGCTCCGGGAATTCCATGACGATGCCGTGCTGGGTCAAAAAAACACGCTGGAAATCGCGGATATCCCCGGCGGCCAGGAGTTTGTTCAACTCTTCTTCCGGCCGCTCGACGACCGCCTTCGTGACACGAAACTGTTTGATCGTCGTGGAGGGTAATTTCTTTTCAAATTTGATCAATACGTTCTCCAGGATATTGACGAGGCCGCGGGCGCCGGTACGTTGTTGATAGGCGCGTTCCGCCAGGATTCTCAGGGCGTCGTCGTCGAATTCGACCTCGATGCCGTATGCTTCGAAATCCCTTTTTTTGGAGAGCGTGACGCTGCTGTTCGGGTTTTTCAGGATATTGAACAGGGCGTCGACGGACAGTTCGTTCAGGTTGGCCACAACGGGAAGGCGGCCAATGAATTCGGATTCAAATCCGTACTCGACCAGGTCGTCGGTTGTGACCTGTTTGAACAGCTCGGCTTTGTTGGACTTGTTGGCCGTTTTGTGTTCCGCGCCGAAGCCGATCCGTTTCTGGTTCAACCGCTTCGCGATAATTTCTTCTAGGCCCGAAAACGCGCCGCTGACGACGAAGAGAATATTTCGCGTGTTGACCTTCTTGCGCTGGACTTTGCCCGTGCGCTGAGCCTCCATGGCGGCTTCCATCTGGGCGGCCATGTCGTGCGGTACGCGAAGATCGACCTCCGATTCTTCCATGAGCTTGAGCAGATTCCGCTGCACGCCGGAGCGGGACACGTCGAGGCCGCGCATGTTGGTTGAGGACGCGATCTTGTCGATCTCGTCGAGGTAGACAATGCCGTACTCGGCGCGTTTGATGTCGCCGTCGGCCTCGCGGACGAGCTCGCGGATCAGGTCCTCGACGTCGCCGCCCACGTAACCGGTTTCGCTGAACTTCGTCGCGTCTCCTTTGACGAAGGGCACGCCGATCTTATTGGCAATGAGCTTGACGATATACGTTTTACCGACGCCGGTCGGTCCGATGAGGAGCACGTTGCTCTTGATGTTACCGACGAGTTTTTGTTCCTCGGTGAGCGTATCGTCGAGTTTCATCCGGTTGTAATGCGTAGCGATTTTCGTCGCAATGATTTCGATGGCCTCTTGCTGGCATTCGACGTACTGATTGAGGTAGGCTTCGAGTTCTTCCGGTTTGAGGTCGAAGTCGATCTCCTCCGGAGTTTTTTTATCTTGAACGCCGGTTTTATTTCCGCTGCTGTCGGGTTCCGGGTTCGGGCTGTATTTTTGCTGGAGGAACTCCTCGAATTCCTTTTTGAATTTTTCGGTATTGGCTTGAGACGAAATGTTCAATTCTGCTGCCTTTCGTTCGATTGACTTCTCTTAAATAACACGCGCTGGGGCGCCAAAATTTCAATCTTAACATACGGGCCAGGTCGTTGAAAAGCAAGGCGTTGAGCCTTAGAGGCCAATTTTCACCAACCAACTGGATCAAGGTTTGTCATTTTTCCCTCGAAATGTGGAAAAAACCGGGTTTCTGCATCTATAAGTAGATACCAATCTCATCTTAGGTAAAAAATTCACATGATTCAACCAATCCAGGAATT
>CAYZJB010000024.1:0-8334 GCA_964478735.1 uncultured Bacteroidota bacterium
GCCGTGGCCTCCGATATCGGATAGAAACAGGACTACTGGTTGGCCACTTAGAGTTGGCGGTTGCAATGTAAGCTTGGATTCTGCGAATCCACAACTAAAATTTTATTGAACCGATTGCCCATCACCTCGCGCCAAGAAATAAATTCTCCAGTTAAACGTTGTAGAGACAGACGTTCAAAACCTGATTCTTATCATGGTCACGGACACGCGATTTGCTTTACATGAGCAGGGAAGACGACACAGGAGAATTGATGACGCTTGCAGATGTGATGGAAAGAGAACCTCTCGATTACGCCGCATACCGGCAGTTACTGGCCGGCAAAGCCGGCGGTGTGCTCGAACCCGGTGACGAATCGCATGGAGATTACTTCCGTCTCAACGAACAACGCATGCGCCGCGTAGAAAAAACATACACGGTTTCTCCTACCCTGGCGGCGACACTACGGCAACTTCCGGCTCAAACGTGGATCGTGATTTCCGAGCTCTGGTGCGGCGATTCGGCGCAGAACATCCCCTTCATCGCACGCATGGCCGAAATAAATCCCAACATCACCCTTCGCTTTATCCTGCGTGATAAAAACCTCGACGTCATGGACAATTATCTGACGGATGGCAAACGCCAGATTCCCAAACTGATCGTGTTCGACGAAGACGGCGTGGAACGCTTCCAGTGGGGACCACGCCCGCGGGAAGGGCAGGTGTTATTCGAACGGCGAAAAGCCGATGGCATCCCGATCGATCAGGTCAAGCAGGAACTCCATCTCTGGTACGGCCGAAATCGGGGCGTAGAACTGGAAAAAGAATTTTGCGAACTGCTTTCCCGTACGGCTGACGTTGCCTGCGAAATAGTATAAATCGGGCTGTCCAAAAAGTTTCAAAACTTAAAAATGGCATGTCAGGCTGAGCGCGGCTACCGTCAGCTCGTCGAACGGTCGAAGCCTGATCATACAATAAGAATAGAATATAGAAAAATAGAGAGTGCCACACTTCGACATGTTCAAGGTGACACTTTTTGGACGTGCTGCGACTGCTCACCTGGTTTGTAGCTGCCATTCACTGCTATTCGCCGCTATTCGACATTGATTTAAGCTTCGGATTGCGATAATTTGCCGTTAATATGAAACGCATTATCGTTGCCGTCACGGGAGCCAGCGGGACCCTCTATGCCTTAAGGTTTCTGCGGTTCCTGGTCAAATCCTGGATCGAGGTCGATCTGATCATGTCGGATGCTGCGAAGATTACGGCCAAAGCGGAGATCGACGTCGATTTCGACAAAGTTCCGATGGACCGGTATCTCGCCGAGCGGTATCCGGACGATTGCAGGAACGGCCGGATCCGTTCCTTCGACGTGCATGCGATCGCGGCGCCGATCGCGAGCGGTTCCGTTCGCCGCCAGGCGATGGTCGTCATCCCCTGTTCGATGAAAACACTGGCCGGACTGGCGCACGGCGCCTCGTCCAACCTGATCGAGCGCTCCGCCGACGTAATGTTAAAAGAAAATTTACCGCTCGTCGTCGTTCCGCGAGAAACCCCGCTGAACGTGATTCAACTGGAAAACATGGTGACTCTCGCAAGAGCCGGGGCACGGATCGTTCCGGCCATGCCCGCGTTTTATCATCGTCCGCAGACGCTCGACGACATTGCCGATTTTATCGCCGGCCGAGTGGCGCAGTTGCTCGGACTGGACGATCACGGCCTCTTCCGGCCCTGGAGTTCGTAATGCGGCGCCGACGAAGAGACGTGCCTGCGATGGAAAAAAGCGCCGAGGTCCCTCCCGCATCGGACAACGAGAAGGAAACGGAGCCCGTCGCCATTCCCCGCCAGGTATCGAAAAAAACGTTGACGACGCAGCGTGTGCCCCGGGAAAACTTCGACCGTTACGTTCCGGCGTGGAAACGGGCGCTGAAACCGGCCGCGTGGATCCTCGTCTCCACGCTGACCGTGTTCGTGATCGTGACGATTTCCGTAAGTCCCGAATTGCCGTCCATCGCTCAACTGGAAGTCTACGATCCCAAGCTGAGTACCAAGGTGTACTCCATCGACGGTAAAGTACTGAAAGAATTTTACCGCGAACGCCGCACGCGTATTCCGTTCAGTGAAATTCCCAAGCCCGTGGTCCAGGCGCTGCTAGCGACGGAAGACCACCGGTTTTACGACCACTGGGGCGTCGACATGATCCGGTTCGTCAAAGCCGCGATGGTCAACATTGCCGCCATGGGGGCCGAAGAGGGGTTCAGTTCGATCACGCAGCAACTGGCGCGGAATCTTTACCTGACGTCGGAAAAAACGATCGCCCGGAAATTCAAAGAAGTCCTGACCGCCATCCAGATCGAACGGGCGTATTCGAAAAACGAAATCATCGAGATGTACCTGACGCACATGAATTTCGGCAATGGGGCGTACGGCATCCACTCGGCCGCCCAGACCTATTTTCAAAAAAACGTCAAGGACCTCTCACTGGAAGAATCCGCGTACCTGATCGGATTGCTTCAGGCGCCGAGTTATTACGGCGGAAATCTCGACGCGGCAAACCGGCGGAAGAACATTGTCCTGTATCGGATGAAAGAAAGCGGATTTATCACGACGGTCGATTATGAGGCGGCGAAAAAAGCCGTACTCGAACCGGAACCGCGCCAGACACGGGAAGCCATCGGTCTCGCGCCGTACTTCACGGAGTACGTCCGCCTGCAGCTTGAGGCGCTTGAAAAGGAATTGAACGTCAATATTTACGAAGACGGATTGTCCGTTTATACGACGATTCACTCGGGACTCCAGCTTGCGGCCGAAAAGGCGTACGTCGAGAGCGAGCAGGAAAAATTTGTAGGACTCGATAAATTCGGAGCCGGTGTCGTTCGGGCCAATGCGCGGGACTATCTCCCGCGTTACCTGCGCCGGGACGGGTACGACGAAGCGGAGATCGCATCGCTGCTGGCGGACCGCCGCGCCGTGGATTCGCTCTGCGTCTTTTACGGACGCGTCCAGTCGAGCCTGGTCGCGCTCGATCCGACCAACGGACATATTCTTGCCATGATCGGCGGACGGGATTTTACAAAATACAAACTCAATCACGTTACGCAGATCAAACGCCAGCCGGGGTCGTCTTTCAAAGTTTTTCTGTACACCGCGGCCATCGACAACGGCTATTCGCCGACGTACAAGCTGCTCAACCAGGACGTCGTGCTGATCATGGAAGACGGCAAACGGTGGACGCCGCAGAATTACGACGAGAGCCGCGGCGGACCGACGAGTCTGCGTGAAGCATTGGGACGCTCGCTCAACCTGCCGGCGATCCGGCTGATGCAAGAAGTCGTTCCGCCGACCCAGGTGGTGGGTTACGCACAACGCATGGGAATCACCACGCCGCTCGATGCGGTCGACGCACTAGCCCTGGGAGTGTCCGACGTCGTGCCGTTGGAGATGGCGTCGGCGTTTTCGGTGCTGGCCAATAAGGGACTCAAAGCGGAGCCGACGGGCATCCTGAAAATCGAAGACAAGGACGGCAACATCATCTGGCAGTCGACGCCGAAAGTCAAGGAAGTGTTGAGCGCGGAGACGGCGTACATCATGGCCGACATGATGAAAGCGAGCATCGATTTACCCAACGGCACGGGTCATTCGGCAAGAAGATTTTTTAATCGCCCGGCGTCCGTGAAAACCGGTACGACGCAAAAATGGTCGGACGGCTGGTATATCGGCTTTACGCCGTCCATCGTGACGTGCGTGTGGATGGGGTACGATACGTACGAATTCAATCTCGGCCCCAAAAATCCGGGCGGAACGGCCTGTGCGCCGTTGTGGGGACGCTTCATGAACGACGCGCATCGGATTTTGAAATTGCCGGAGGAAGATTTTGAGATGCCGGGCGGCGTCGTACGGCTGGAGGTGTGCAGCGACACCGGTTTGCTCGCCACCCCGTTATGTCCGACAAAAATCAACGAAGTTTTTAACGCCCGCTACCAGCCGACCGACCCGTGCGACCTTCACACGGGCAAAGTCCGATCGAAGAAAAACCGTACGGGGTATTAGGAAAGTTCCTTACAAGAATTAATCTTAAGAACAAAATCTCGCCAAGATCGCAAAGACTTTATGTCCAATAATAAGGTTCATCAGATTTTGCTGTGGATGATGCTCAGTCAAGGAGAAAATGCGCAAAACGTTGGAGCCGTAATTAGTGCGCCGAACCCTTCCCCGTTCCTCCCCTTGCTCCCCCAAGAGCTTAAATGCTGGAAAAACTTATGGAGCAAGGAGAGGGTAGGGAGGGGTTATACCTTTGCGAACTGTGCGAGATATTTTGAGATGAGTTGTAATAGGGCGCGATGACTGAGGTTGAGGTGACGATTGCGATGCCTAACAGACTTTCCTGCTAATCGGGCGTCCGGCCTCCGGCCCGGCCGTTGATCAGCGTCGCCAGCGATACGTTCCGCTTTTCGATTCCACGACCCTCGGCCAGAATTCTGTCCCTTTCCGAAGCCATAAAATCGAGTGCCGTTGCCGTGACACGGAAAATGTTGAATTCCGCATTTTGGCGCTGTGCCGGCAGCAGCCACCAGAGCAGTCCGGCTACGGCGAGATAGAATCGTAGTGCAAAAAGAATATAGAAAAATTTTTTGAATATCATTGTCCTGTCCGGTAGGGCTGATAAATAAACGTCGGGCAGGACAGGTAAACACCCGCCTGCCCGACGCCCACTAACTCACCGCAGGAGAAGCTTACCGCGGCTGCTTGTTGTACGGCAGCGCAACCACCAGAGAATTATAAGGACCGAGTTCCGGGTCGGATTCGAAGATCGTGTTCGACGAGAAGAAGTCGATCACGCCGACATGGAAACCCGCATCGTTCAGCATCGGCAGCACTTCCCATTCGATCGTGTAGATGCCGTCGCCGGCAACCGCGTCACCGTCTTCGCCGTTATCGTTGAACGTTTCTTTTTCCGAACGGAACGCCCGGCGTTTGCCGCGATGTACGATTCCGAACGGATCGCCGTCGGTTCCATTGTTCGCGATGGCGACTTCGATATGGACCTGGTCACCGGGATGGACGAACGGCATTTCATGCACCGACTCGAAGAAATATTCCAGAGGATCGCTGATCGTCCACTCTTTGACTTCCTGAGTTACGCCGTCGGTGATTTTGATGTAAACATTGCCCGTGAGCGCGAGCGTCCCATTGTCCGAGACCCCGTACGCCGGCGTGACACCGACGCGTTTCCATTCACGGTCCGTATTGGCCAGTTCAGTCGAGTCCGTGATTTTTTCGAACTTGACCTTACGCTGTATGGTGTGTCCCAGCGGCTTCGTGTACAGGGTGAATTCATTTCCCTCTACATGATCGAGCAGCGCTAACACGCCCGTCAAACGGTAGGTAATCGTCGCCGTAGCGGTCAATCCGTCCTCGGACTTGACGATTTCCAGCGCCTGGCGGCGAATCCGGACCCGACGGCCGTACCGTTCCGGATCGATGGTTTCCGAGGCCTTGGACAGTGAACCGGCTTTGCCGAGATCCGAGTCTTCGCCTTCGCCCATGATGTCGACGCCGTAGAGTTCTTCGTCGTCGAGTTCGATCTCGTCGGCGATCGCCTGTTCATCGACACCGAGGGAATCTTTGTCGGAACAGGACGCGAGGTAGAAGCCCGCAAATAGCGCGGCCAACCACATCGACTTTTGAAGGATTGCTTTCATAATAACCTCCCTATGGTTAAGGTTTTGATGACAATTGCTGATGCATCGTTAGTTCAATTGCCGTGCCATAGTTTTAATTATTTGATAATCATATATTTATATAACAAAGAATATTATTAATCTGCCGGTTTTTCCGTCAACAATATGAAAGTAGTTTACAGTCAAGCTTAAAAGTCTGTTGACTCCATAAAAACAAGCACTTAAATTCTCGCCCGTGAATTTAATCCGAAAATATTTTGAATGGCTTTTATGCGTTGTCGTTTGCGCGGCGTACGCTTTTCATACGGCTCCCGGTGTAACGCTCGAGGACAGTGGTGAACTGATTACAGCCATTTTTTCGACGGGTGTTCCACACCAGCCGGGTTACCCGCTTTTTGTAATCCTGGCCAAGCTGTTCTCATGGATTCCCGTCGGCTCGATCGCCTACCGGGTGAATCTGTTTTCTGCCGTGACGTCCGGTATCGGATTGGTTTTCATTACCGCAGGATTGCGGAGGCTTGCGGGTCGCTGGTATCCGGAATTGAAAAACTCCTGGCCCTGGTTCGGTGTCCTGGCGGGAGCCCTGGTATGGACGGCGTCGGCGCCCGCCTATTTTAGCCAGGCGGTCATCACGGAAGTCTACGGTCTCAATAATCTTTTGACCGGCATTTTGATTTACATCGGCATCCTCTGGATCGAGGCCGCATCCGACCGGGACCAAACGTGTCAGTTGAAATTGTTCAAACTGTATTGTTTGATCACCGGCCTTGCGCTGACCAATCACCACACCTCGGGCGCGCTCGTTCCGTTCGGCCTGATTATTTTTTTAATGATCGACCGGAATTTTTTGTCTCGCGGCATGATCGGACAGGGTCTTCTTTATTTTGCCGCCGGACTTTTGCCGTATCTGTATTTGCCGATCGCATCGATCGCCGATCCGGTCATGGACTGGGGGAATCCCGAGACGTGGACCAATTTTTGGCGTGTCGTGACCCGGCACCAGTACGGACTCGACGTGACGACGACGCGTTCCGCCGGAATGCTGGTCTCTCAACTTGCATCGCCCTACGGATGTCTCGTGGAACAATTTACATGGTCCGGCGTGTTGCTCGGAGTGTGGGGCGCTATCAAGATGTGGAAAAAAGACCGGCACTGGACGATCGCCCTGATCGCGCTCCATATCATGACCGGTCCGTTGGTCGGATATCTCAGTAACGTCGATCTCACGATTGCCGATGCGTTCGTACGGGATGAACAACGCGCTCTCATAGCCGTTTTGTATTTACCGTTTTACATGCTGTGGATGATCGGTATGGGAATTGGCGCCGCTTCGATCCTGCAGCGATGGGCTTACCCGGCTGCACGACTCGCGTTCACCGCAGGATGTATCGTCGTCGCCGTCTGGCGGTTCCACAACACCGCAGTTGAAGAATCGATGCGCACGTATCGCTTCGCGGACCGATTTGCGGACAATCTCGAAAAACTGGTCGAGCCCAACGCGATCGTTCTGGCCAACTGGGATCCCTTTGCTTTTCCAATGATGTATTATCAACAGGTCGAACGACGATTTTCCGGTAACGTACTCCTCGACGTCGAATTGATGCGTCGATCTTGGTACCTCGACATGCTGCGCCGATGGTATCCCGACGTAATGGAAAGGTCCCGGGTCTCGATTGATCGGTTTTTGACCGCGGTACGTCCGTTTGAAGAGGGTAGGCCGTTCAATCCGCACTTCATTCAGGCCCACTATCTCGCGATGCTGCATGACGTGATCGCTCAAAATCCCGACCGTCCGGTCTATGCGACGTTTTATGCGCCGATCCGGCCGTTTGAGAAGGGCTTTGCCGAACGGTATCGTTGGGAACCATGTTATGCGGCGTATCGTTTGCATACCATGCCGGACAGTGCTTCAGCGATCGACCCGTCACGGTTTGACTTTTCCGAATTCACGTCCGATACGGGTGGTGATCGAATGGCCGATATGCTTCGAAATTATTACGCGATCCAGTTCGCCGAACGTGCGCTGCGAATCGCCGATCGTGAGGCCGCACGCCGGCACTTCGACGAAGCGTTGCGCCTGGTGCAATCTCCGCGACTAGCGGAGGAAATTCGACGACGACGAGAGGCGCAGCCGTAGACAATTCCGCTTTTCTTCGTGATGGAATCCCGTTACATTGAACGCGTCGTGGAGCATACCGCATCGAAAATCAAGCAGGATATCAGTTGCAAGGTGATTCGGACGATGATCGCCTATCTACGGATGCATCGTGGCGATGCGGCCGTGAAAACGTTTGTTCACGAGTGCGGTCTACCGCTCGATCATCTGACGAACGAAAACAACTGGGTCTCGTTTGATGTTTACACCCGACTATGCGAGTTGATGAAGGCGGTGTTTCACGATGCAAACGTCATGTACCGCGTCGGTCTGTTCACGTTTTCCACTGCCGATAATTTTGGTACGCTGGGAAAACTCGCGCTCAGCCTGCTCAATCCGCATAATTTATACGGTCGCATCCCGTCCGTGGCCAATCAGGCCGTCCGGTTCGGCAAGTACGAAATCGTGGAGCTCAACAGAAATCGGTGCCTGTTGGAGTTTCGCAACCTGCCGGGTTATCCTTTTTACAAACACAACTGCAACTACCGCCTGGGCCTTTTTGCCGGCATTCCCCAGCTGTTT
>CAYZJB010000024.1:8434-51353 GCA_964478735.1 uncultured Bacteroidota bacterium
CCGCGAAGTGGAGTGCGTGGAATGGGGCCACGATCGGTGTCTGTACGAATTCACGTGGTCGCCTTCGCTCCTGCAATGGTTCGGCTCGATCACGCGCTGGGTGGCGTTGGCCGGATTGCTGGCCCTCGTCCTGGTTCCCCTCGGGCTGATGTCGGCCGGCGTATCGATGTCGATGATGCACTGGATCGCACTGATCGCCATGATCGTCGCCGCCTATGCCATCGGGCTGGTCGTCGACATCGTCGATCGCAACAAACGCAGTCTCCCGGGCCGGTCCACGGATATCGAAGAGACGATCACGTATGCCAACGAAAAATATCGCGAGGCGACGGACACGCTGATCCGGCTCGAAGCCGTCATCGAAGCCAATGCCGCACTCAATGCCAAGCTGGTCCGGCATGAACTCATCGACATCGTTCTCGACATCATCAAAAACCGGCTCGGATACACGCGAGCCATGATTTTTTTTTACGACGAGACGGAACATCGATTCGTTCGCCCGCAATCCATTGGCATGGACGGCACGGCTCCACCGCCACCCAGTCTGTATTCGGTGAACGACCCTCTTCACTTGCATGCCCGAGTGTTCAAATCCGGCGTGCCGCTTCTCAAAACCGACATGCGGGACTATCCCGACTTGGCCAACGCCGGGACCCATTCGTTCGCCATCATCCCTTTCCGCGTCGGCGTCGTCGTGACGGGTACGTTGAGCGTGGACGCGACGTCCGGAAAACCGTTGACCTCCGACGACGTTAAAATATTGTCGACGTTGTGCGACATGATGTCGGTCGCTCTCGAAAACGCCGATCTGTACCAGGACCTCGAAAAACGCGTGGCGCAACGTACGGCGGAACTTCATGAAACCAATGCCAAACTTGCCGAAACGTTGCGAACGCTGCAGGAGACCCAGACCCAGCTGCTCCACACCGAAAAAATGGCAAGCATCGGAAAACTGGTGGCGGGAGTCGCTCACGAAATCAACAATCCCGCCGGAATCGTCAAAGGCAATCTCGATTTTTTGGAACAGCACATGGCCCGGCTGGAGAGTCTCGTCGGACCCGAAGCGAAGCCCCTGTCCAGGGCCGTTGCCGATCTGAAAGAATGCGTGTTGCCGGCCCGCGCCGCTCTGTCGCGCATCATCTCCGTCGTCCAGGACTTGCGGAATTTTTCCCGCGTCGACGAGGCCGAATACAAAATGGCCGATATCAACGACGGCGTACGAAACGTGGTGCGTTTCTTTTCCGCCCACACCGCAGGGCGCATCGAGCTTCGTTGCGAACTCGAACCGTTGCCGTCCCTGTACTGTTTCCCGGCTCATCTGAACCAGGCCATTTCCAACATTGTTCAGAACGCTATCGACGCGATCGACGGCAAGGGGACGATCACGATCCGAACGCGGCGTGAACAACAAGACGATGCCGACGACATCGTCATAGAAGTCGAAGACACGGGTTGCGGTATCCCGGAAGCGATCGTCGATCGAATCTTCGATCCCTTTTTTACCACCAAGGACGTCGGCGAGGGCCGCGGTCTGGGCCTTTCCATCGCCTATGGTATCGTCAAACGCCACGGCGGGCGAATTGAGATCGTACGGCACGACGCGTCGGGCAGCGTCATTCGGCTGCGCATACCGCTTTCGGGGACTGTGTAAATGCCGCGGCGGATTCAGCAGAAAGACACGTTCTGGCTTTTTTGGATGACGGTGTCGGTCTGTCTTCTTTTTGCCGGCGGACGTATTGCGAGTTCGGACGAAAACGTTTTTTTTCTCGAAACGAGGAGCATCGTTGAACACGGTACGCTGGCCATTCCGGAAGGCATTGTCGACAATGGTGTGCGCGGTGCGGACGGTCGGTACTACGTGGGCGCCGGCATCGGCTACACGTTGTTGTCCATTCCTTTTTATCTTCTGGGTAAACTCCTCACTGCGTTCGTTGCGTCCGACAGTCCCTTCATCATACTCATCCTCAAAGGAGCGTTTTCCCTGACCAACCAGTTCCTCGTCGGCTTTTTATCAGTGATGATTTACGGCTTCGCGCGGTCGATGGGGTTCTCAAAGCGCACGGGTTTTGTTCTGACCGTCGTCGTTCTTTTTACGACCAATATTTTTCCGTATACAAAATCTGCGATGCGGGACATTGCCGTGATCCTGTGCGTCGTCGGATCGTTTCGCGCGTTGTTTGAGTACAAACAGTCTGGACGAAATCGGGATATCCATATCGCCGGCGCCTGGTTGGCTTGGATGCTCACCTTGAAAATTTCGTTCGTCATCCTGATTCCGTGTGTTGCTCTGTATGTTGTTTTGTTGAGGACCGATACCACCAACGGTTTTTCGAACTTTCTTTCGCAAATCAGAGCAGGCGTACGTCATCAGGCGCATGCGTTGTCGATTTTATCGATGTGGATCGCCATCGGGCTTGGTACCGTCGCCATCTATCAGTGGATGATATTCGGGAATCCGTTTGCCTCCGGCTACTCCGAACGCAACGCCGCATCGTTTTCGACGCCGCTGTTCGTTGGTCTGTACGGATTGCTTCTGAGTTCGGGTAAGAGTTTTTTTCTTTATGCGCCGGTAACGATTTTATTTTTTGTTGCCGCCAGGCGATTTCGTGAACGATTTCGACAGGAATTTATTTTCATCGTTTCGATGTCGCTAGTGATGGTGGTTTTTCATGCCAAATTTTTTTCTTGGGCGGCCGATGGAAGCTGGGGACCGCGATATTTGCTTCCGTTGATTCCATTGCTCGTTTTTCCCATAGGACTGCTGCTGGACCAAAAGTTATACCGGCGATGGTTTGTCGTCCTCGCCATCCTCGGCGGCGTGATCCAACTGGGCGGTTCGGCCGTCTATCTTGGAAGTTATTTGAGACACATCGGTGAATTTCCATTCACGCGCGAATTTACCGATCCGGAATTCATGTACAAGAGCCATTTCGTTCCGAATTTTTCTCCCGTGGTAGGCCATTGGGATTTGCTGCTTGAATCGCTTCAGGTTCACCGCAATGGAGGGATGGATCATTTTCAGATCGCTTCGGGCGACGCCCGTCTTCCGGTCGCGGACGCAGATCGGGAACGGCTCGTGTACATCATCGATTTTTGGTTCATGTACGCTTATTACGCCGGTCTACGTCCGATGGGGTGCGTACTCATGGCGTTTGTTGCCGCGCTGTTCGCCGGAATGTTGTCGTGGCGAACAGCGGTTCGCTTTCTAAGGGAATAATATGCGTGTTCTCGTCATCGTACCCGCGTTCAACGAATCGGAAAACATTCGTGCCGTGGTCGCTTCGATCCGCAGCGCGTCTGCAGAGTTGACGCACGACACGATCGACATTGCCGTGGTCAACGACGGATCGGTGGACAACACGGCATCCGTGGCGCGCGAAGCCGGCGCGTGCGTTTTGGACCTGCCGTTCAATCTGGGGATCGGAGGTGCCGTACAGACCGGGTTCATGTACGCTCACGTGTTGCGGTACGACGCGGCGGTACAGATCGACGGCGACGGTCAGCATGACCCGACGTTTCTCGGTACGGTGCTGGAACCTTTACGCTCCGGCAAGGCCGACGTCGTGATCGGATCGCGATTTATGCAGGACAACGGAGGGTTTCGATCGACGTCGATGCGGAGGATCGGAATCAGGATTTTTCGGTGGGTCAATTCCATGATCCTGCGGCAACGTTTGACGGACAATACGTCGGGATTTCGTTCGTACAAACGTAGCGCTCTTGCCGTCGTGGCCGAGCATTATCCGACGGATTATCCGGAGCCGGAAAGCGCCGTGATGCTGGGCAAGGCGGGCTTTCGTATCATCGAAGTTCCGGTCCGGATGCGCGAACGGCAGGGCGGACAATCGTCGATCACGTTCTGGCGTTCCGGCTATTACATGACCAAGGTGCTGCTCGCCATTTTGATGAGCGCATTGCGTAAACCTGTTACAACCAATGATCAGAGTGGTCTTGACTACATGAAGTAACCCCAAAATCGTACAAAATTTGAATACCGAATGTTACTTTCTTTTTCTTGATAAGAAGAAAGTAACCAAAGAAAAATCAAGACTGTGAGAAAAACGCCTGAATCTGAGTTTGCTCGAGTTGGTTGTGAAAAACAAACTCGCTCCTTTGTCGGGACTCAAACAGGTTTTTCACTCATATTAAGGCGCGACCTCAGATTCCGGGCGGCGTTTTTCTCAAGGCCAGTCATGCAGTGCTAGACCATTTTGATTCTTTTGTGAATAGAAGAATCTATTTTTTCGGGAGTTTTCAACATGGACACATCGGTTGACATCCAGCGTTTCCAGATCATCGCCGTCGTTGCGAGCCTCGGACTCTTGTTGTTTATCCTGGAACTCGTGCGACGGGGAAAGTTACGCGAGCGGTATGCGCTGTTGTGGTTGGTATCGGCGCTGGTGGGGTGTGTATTTTCGTTCTGGCGAGATCTGCTCGACAGGACGGCCCACGCCGTCGGTATTGCCTATGCCCCGGCGCTCTTGTTTCTGATCGCGATATTTTTTGGAATGATGATCCTGCTGCATTTCTCGATCGTGATTTCCTCGCTGGCCGACAAAGTCAAGACCCTCGCCCAGGAAATCGCGATTTTGAAAAGTAAAGACGATCGAGAAAGACAAAAGGACAAGGCGATGTAGCGAGTCCTCCGTTTTCGTGCGCTTTAGCGAACCGGTTCGGTAGACGAATGGGGGAATGCGCTTATGTTCGCTTGCGCCAGCGAGCCGGATTTCGGCGGGAATGAAAAACCGCCAAGATCCTTATTTCTGAATTGTCGGCTTCGAAGAAGATCGCGAATGGAAATCGCTTGACGACGGCGCGTCGAATGTTGTTATGAATGATGGGATAGGAGGAAGGATTACGGAGGATGCGTTCGATAGCTTCATCGATGCAAAGAAAAAACTCCGACCCCAAACCGCTTCTCTGATGGTCATACCAAATGATCGCATCTCGAAACTCCCCCCTCAGCTTCCGGATGAAACCGAACCGCCACAATTAAAGCTTCATAAATTCGGCCTTGATTTCTTCCCAGGCCCGGCCTAGCGTGGGGTTGCCTGCAAAAGAATTGGAGAAACACTCCAATGCTGGTACTACATTCAGAGGATACTGCGTCACGGCAAGAGTTGCACGCCGTCTCGCCGCGCTCAAGTCATCATCCATTCGGCCCATGGCTATACCGTCCAAGAAATCGCCAAGGTGCTGCGTGCGAGCGGTCAACCCCGGCGGCGGCCGGCAACCTACACCCGACCTCATGGAACCAGGCAATGGCTGGCCTTCTACGATTTTAAAAAAGACCGGCTGTGGGGATTTCGAATCCGAAAACGTTGGAAAGAAGGGCTGCAGGTCTTCGAGCGCATGCAAGCGCGATTATCCTGCTCGAGACCGAATTTACATGGTGCTTGACAACGTCTCCCCTCACCGGCGGCCTGACATTCGCAGGTCGGCAAGAAAAAAAATAAAGCATCCCTCGTTTTTACCCGACGAGTGCGTCGTGGCTTAATCGGATCGAAGCGAAATTCACTGAACCCAGAGAGTTCGCACTCTCCAATTACCAATCGCACCAACAGATGCAACATGGAATGCTTTCATAAGCTATCGCAACAAACGAAATTCAAAAAACGAGAAACTTAATGGGAACAGCAGAAGTTGCCGTTTGACTTCGACGATTGGAAAAACATTGTTGAACTTGGTTTCATCCGTCTATCACCCGTTCAACTCCCTCAACGCCGCGCGGACGGGGGAACCATCGCCGTGTTTGATTTTGAGGGGCATGCAGAGCAGTTCGTACTCGCCGGGCCGGATGTCCGATAGATTCAAGCCTTCAAGTACCGTCACGCCGTTGCCGAGCAAATGTTTATGGACCGGATGCTCGAATTCCGCGTGAAACGTCTCCACGGACAGATAATCGACGCCGACCAGCCGGACTTTTTGTTCGACGAGATACTCCGCACCCGTCAGTCCGACCGCGATGAAGTCTTTGTCGAACTCCCGGTCGCCGTTTTTCCAGTGGAGCGAATTTTTGGTTTTAAATAAAACCCGCGTGTGGCCCTTCAGATCGGCTTTCAGCAAATCCTCCCGCTCGATATGCATTTTCGGCTGCACTTCGACGACGATACATGGTCCGATAAAGACGTCCAGCGGAATCGCGTCCATCCCGATGCCGTCGTCGAGAAAATGAAACGGCGCGTCCGCATGGGTACCGGTATGCGCTCCGATCTGCCATCTCGACACGTTGCACGGATCGCCTTTTTTGATCTGGATCGGCAGTTGAATGTCGACCTTCGGGTCGCCGGGCCAGGTGACCAGGTCGTTGGAGATCGTGACGGAAATGTCGTGGAGCTTTTTCATGATTGAATCCTCCATAAGGTGCCGGACGGCGAGTCTTCAAGCGCGATGCCCATCGCGTTCAGTCGATCACGGATCAGATCGGACGTGGCCCAGTCTTTTTTTGCACGGGCCTGCGCGCGTAAATCGATCAGCAACTGGACCAAATCGTCGACGCGTTTACTGCTGACCGGCGACTGGGGCGTCGACAGGTTGAGAAAACCGAGAAACTCGTTCCACTGCAAAATCAAATCGCGCGCGCGTTTGATCACGTAGGCCGTGAAATTATTGAGGGTTTTCGTGCTGGTGATGCGCGCAAGTCCGTTGAAAACCTCGAAGATCTTGCCCATCGCCGCGGCCGTGTTGAAATCGTCGCTCATCGCCGCTTCGACGTCCTGCTCAAACCGGTCGAGCTGCTTGGAAAATGCCTCGACAAATTCGTGTACCTCGTCGCGCCCGACCGAACCGCCCAGTTGTTCGCGAAGCTCCAGCGCCTGCTGCGACCGATTCAAAATCGCTTCGAGCCGCTTGTGCGCATTCTCCGCCGCGTGAAGATTGTCTTCGGTAAAATTCAGCGGACTCGCGTAGTGCGTCTGTAAAAACAACAACCGGATCGCTTCGGGACGGAATTTTTTCAACGCGTCGCGCAACAGCCAGAAATTGCCGAGCGATTTCGACATCTTTTCGTTGTCGACGTTCAAAAAGCCGAAATGGATCCAGTAGCGGGCAAAGGGCTTCCCCGAAGCGCCTTCGCTCTGGGCGATTTCGTTTTCGTGATGGGGGAAAATCAAATCGGCCCCGCCCGCGTGCAGGTCGATGGTTTCGCCAAGCAGCGTCGTCGACATGGCGGAACACTCGATGTGCCAGCCGGGACGGCCCTTGCCCCATGGACTGTCCCATGACGGTTCGCCGGGTTTGGCCGCTTTCCACAATACAAAGTCCAGTGGGTTTCGTTTCGTTTCGTCCACTTCCACGCGTGAGCCCGCGATCAGGTCGTCGGGGTTCTTTCCGGACAATTTCCCGTAGCCGTCGAAGCCGTCGACGTGATAATACACGCTGCCGTCGCTTTCATACGCGAGACCATTGGCGATCAGTTTTTGGGTAATGGCAATGATTTCGTTCAGGTGTTCCGTCACGCGCGGGAAGGCATCGGGCAATTTCAGTCCGATGCCGGCCATGTCTTCAAAAAACGCCTCCGTATACATCTGCGCGACGGCGTGAAAATCGAGGCCCTGTTCGTTGGCCGTGTGGATGATCCGGTCGTCGATATCCGTGATATTGAGGACGAATTTGACTTTGTATCCGGCATGCTCGAGGTATCGCCGGATCACGTCGGCCATGACAAACGTCCGTGCATTTCCGATGTGAATGTAGTTATAGACGGTCGGGCCACAGCAGTAGTAGGTGACCTCGGATTTGTCGCGCGGAACAAATTCTTCCTTGCGGCGCGTGAGCGTGTTGTAGAGTTGGATCGGCATGCGTTTTAGGGCTTGCGTTCCCCGTCGGGGGCGGGTACGAAAATTTCAACGCCGTTCGGTCCCTCGATGATTTCGCCGCCGATGGATCGCAGCAGAAGTTCGGCAAGGGAATGTTCGACCGCATAGGCGCTGAAGAAGGCCTCGTCCGGAAGATTTTCCCGCGAACGTTCCGAAAAAGGCATCGAGGCGTCGCCGGCGCTTCGAGAATCGGAGACGGCGATACAGGCGCCGCCGTCTTTTGCGTACGTACGAATGTCGAGTTTTCGTTCCTCACCGCGGGCCATGGCCATCATCGCGTCGATGATGAGATAATGAAAAGCGTGGCTGATCGGTGCATAGACCGTTTTCAATACCGGCAGATGGTCGGCGAGCGTCAGCGTTTTTTGGATCTTGTGTTTAAAATACAGGCTCGATTCGAGAAATGCGATTTCACGCCGCACGAGATCATTGAGGTCCACCTCGTCGGCCTCGTCGTGCACTTCCATGGAAATTTTACCGGCAAAGCCCTGGATAAGTTGACTCGCCCGGTCGACCTGGCCGATGATATCGGCGACGCCTTTGACGACTTTTTCGAGCAGGGCCTCAAGGTCTTTTCGAACGTTCGCGTCCGCAATCGCCTCAAGACGACCGGAGTTTTTTTTGATATGATGCTGCATGAGTTCCGCCCGGCCGCGAATGCTTCCGAGAGGCGTATTCAGATTATGTGCAACGCCCTGAAGATAGAGCGAAAGGGGACGGAATTGATAAAAATGAACGGCTTCGAGAAACCGCGTCTGGTCGATCCCGCGGGCCGCCGTTTCGGCGAGCGTTTCCTGCTGGGCAATCTGCGATTCGAGCCGCTTGCTGATGTCCCGAAAGATCCCCTGGATGCCATGGATCTTTCCGTCGGCGTCGCGCATCGGCCGCGCCGTAATTTCCACCAGCATCGGTTCGCCGTTTTTTCGTTTCCAGTCAAAAATACTTTTGTCCGTCCGCCCTTTGTGGCCGAGTACGGACAACATGGCGTCGTGGTCCGACGGATTGGCGTACAACGACGTGAGCGGCGATCCGATCAGTTCGTCGGGACGTTCGAATCCGAGCGCGTGTGCGCCGGATGCGTTGATCATGCGGATGTCGCCTTTGGCGTCCGCCACGAACGCTCCATCGGGCAGCGAGTTGAAGAATTCTTCGTATTGTCGGCGATAATCGAAATTCATCGGCCTATCGTGATGTGAACGACACGCGGTATGCCATTGTAATCATTTGCAATCTGAGTTTCAACATATCCCGCGTCATTAAAAATGGCGACCACGGTCGCCGCCTGGTCGTATCCGACTTCCAAAAACACGGCGCCGCCTTCCGCCAGGCATCGTTTCGAGATGACGGCCAGCCTGCGGTAAAACAGCAGTCCGTCATCTCCGCCGTCGAGCGCCATCCGAGGTTCGAATTGACGGACTTCCTCCGGACACGCCGCGTACTCGCGCGAAGACAGATACGGCGGGTTGGACACCAGAACGTCGAAAGGCGGAGAAAGTTGCATAACGAAATCGTCTTCGAAAATATCGCCGTCGCGGTACGTCACGGCGGTCGCAGCCAATCGGGTACCGTTTTCCCGGGCAATCGCGATCGCCTCGGCGCTTTTGTCGATCGCCACGATCTCGTACGCCCGATTTTTTTTTGTCAATTCCATGGCCAGCGAGAGGGCAATATTGCCGGAACCCGTACCGACGTCGAGGATTCGCAACGGGCTTTTGGACCCGGCCGAGCCGTATTGCAAGACCCGTTCGACCAAGACTTCGGTGTCCGGCCGGGGGATCAGGACGTTCGGTGTCACTTTGAAACGATAGCCGTAAAATTCCGTTTCACCGACGATGTACTGCAGCGGTTCATTCGTCAGGCGCCGTTTCAGATAATTTTTGAATTCCGCAATTTCGTGCGCTGTCAGAGGTCTGTCGAAGTTGGCGTACAGATCGAGTCGCCGGTAGCTGAGGACGTGGCTCAGGAGCCATTCCACATTGCGGCGCGGGTGGTCGAAACCTTTTTGCTGAAGATAGTCCGTGGTCCAGGTCACCATTTCCATGACCGTCCAGCGGGTCTTGACTTCGGTCATCGGAAACGGCCCCACAGACGGTATGCATGTCCGAGAGGACCCGGACCCTTACCCACGTTGAGGGAATGCCGAATGGCCTGTGTGACAAAACGTTTGGCGTTCCGCGCCGCTTCCAGGGGAGACATGCTCCGGGCCAGTCCGGCGGCGATGGCGGCGCTGAACGTACATCCGGTGCCGTGCGTATTTTTCGTGGCGACCCGACGGGCACGGAGAGTGGTGACCGATTGTCCGTCCACCAGTACATCGACGGCGTCGGATTTCAAATGCCCGCCTTTGACGATGACCACTTTGGCGCCCAACGCGCGGATTTTCATGGCGGCCCGTTCCATTTCTTTCAATGAATCGATCTTCAATCCGGTCAAACGTTCCGCTTCCGGAATATTGGGCGTCACGACGAGCGCGAGCGGTATTAATTTTTCCATCAAGGCGTCGACGGCATCGTCGCGGAGCAGTTGTGCCCGGCTTTTGGAAATCATGACGGGATCGAGGACGTAATTACGGATTTTGTGTTTTTGAATTTGAAATGCCACCGCCTCGATGATGCCGGCATTGGACAACATGCCCGTCTTGACGGCATGCGCACCGATGTCGCGCAGGACCGTTTCGATTTGAATGCTTATTAGATCGGGCGTCAGGTCGTAGATCGAGGAGACTTCGACGGTATTTTGCGCCGTCACACTGGTAATGACGGACGCGCCGTAAACTCCGAGCGCGGAAAAGGTGTGAAGATCGGCCTGAATTCCGGCTCCTCCCCCGGAATCCGAGCCGGCAATGGTCAGCGCTTTAGCTAATCGCACGAAGAGAAGAGGAAAGGCTAACTCGCCGGTCCGTCACGACGGCAGTCGTACTTCTGACCGTCATATTCGAATACATCGAGTTGGTAGTCTTTGAGTTCCCGGCGTGCATAGTCCCGGGCCAGACCGGATTTGATAAAGTAGTCGACAATGTCGGCGTCCAGATGTCCCTCTTTGACCATGGCGAGGAGAATTTTGATCGATTCCGAAATCTTCTTGCCCGGTTTGTACGGACGGTCGGCTGCCGTGAGCGCTTCGAATATGTCGGCGATGGCCATGATGCGGGCCTGCGTCGACAGTTGTTCCGCGGTCAGTCCGTAGGGATACCCTTTTCCGTTAAGGGCCTCGTGATGCGCGCCGGCCCATTCGGTCACACGACGCAGTTTTTTCGGCCACGGCAATTGCTGCAGCATTTTGATCGTCAATACGACGTGGTTCTGAATGATCAACCGCTCTTCATTGGTCAATGTACCGCGGCGGATGGAGAGATTGTACACTTCGTTTTCACTGAGGAAGGGGATCGTCTCCTTGCCGATATTGATCTTCTGTGCCGCGATACGCTTGAGGCGTTCGATCTTGGCGTCTTCCATGAATTCGCCGCCGATATTGCAGGTTTTGATGAACTCGCAATCTTCGTCGATCTGCTTCAACGTTGCCTTGTGGGTTTTCTCCAGGGCCTTGAGTTTTGCCGTTCGATCTTTGCCTTTACCGGCGGACAGTTTTTCTTTTTTCTTGTAATACTCCAGCATCGTTTGTTGGCGAAGGAGTTCGAAACGGCCGACGACGGAGTTGACGCGGTCGTAGATCGTTTCCAGTTTGGTCGCCTTGTCGACGACGTATTCCGGTGTGGTGATCTTCCCGATGTCGTGCATCCACGCCGCGATCCGAAGCTCGTTGTGCTCGTCTTCGTTCATCCGGAACGACTTCCACAGGCCTTGGTCGGTTTCGCTCATGCCGCGCGCAATGGCTTGGGTCAATTCCGCGACACGTCGGATATGGCCGCCGGTGTAGGGTGACTTTTCGTCGATGGCGGACGCGATGACCTGGATGAACGAGTCCAACAGCGCTTTCAAATCGTGGATGAGCGTCGTGTTGGTGATGGCGACGGCGGCCTGCGAAGCCAGCGACTCGATAAGTTCCTGATAATCGGAAGAGAATGGAATCACGTTGCCCCGACGGTCCATCGCGTTGAGCAACTGCAGGACGCCGATGATCTCATTCTCGTGGTTGCGCATAGCGATAACCATCATCGACTTCGATCGGTAGCCCGTGCCGGCGTCGAATTTTTTGGTACCCTGAAAATCGAATCCTTCCGCGTCGTACACGTCAGCGATGTTGACCGTCTTGCCGGTCAGGGCAACGTAAGCGGAAACCTGCTGTTCATTGCGGGATCCGTCGTCTTTGTACAATTTGACGGGAGGAAACGTGATCGGTTTGCCGGTCGTGCCGCCCATGCGGCTATTCATCGAACGGTTTTGCAGGATCTTGAACGAAATGCTTTTTTCGTCCGGCGTCATGATGTAGATCGTTCCGCCGTCCGCATTGGTGAAATTCATCGCTTCGACGACGATCATCTCGAGCAGGGTGTCCAGGTTCCGTTCGGCGGAAAGGGCCGAACCGATCCGGGTTAGTTTTTTCTTGAGATTGAGTTGTTGTTCCGTGAATTCCCGGACGCAAGTCGTGACGTCGTCGACGATGTTGCCCACGATGCTACCGGGTGACGATTCGAGCGATCGGATCTTCTCGGCGATCTCGGACAACAGTTCATTGATCGGTTCGCTATCCGAGTAGCGCACCCGACTCTCACTGTTGATCATGGTCGAACCCCTTCGCTATTGGCTGTGAGTCGAAAAGTTTTATTCCTTCCAGCGCCTCCGCGCCATCATGACGCCCGCGCCGGCAACGGATTTGACAAAATCACCCGCGACGAACGGTAACGCTCCCAGGGCCAGGGCCTGCATCCAACTCGCCGTTGTCAACAGACTGAGCTGTAGCGTTCCGAAAATCAAAACGGGCAAACTGCCGATAAAAAAGGAAAATACCGTCCAGATAAAGTGACTTCCTCGCTGGGTCAGATATCCCGTCAGCCACGCGGCGACGGGAAAAGCGAGCAAATACCCGCCGCGAAGCCCGGCGACGACCGCAATGCCGCCCAGGCCGCCCGCAAATACAGGTAAACCACAAATTCCCATGAACAGGTAGGTGATCTGGCTCAGGGCGCCCCAGCGTGCGCCCAGCAAGGCGCCGGACAGTCCGACGACCAGCGTCTGCATCGTGATCGGAACGGGGGATAACGGCGTTGGAATCGCAACCCAGGCGCCCACGGCGGTGAGCACGGCAAAAATCAGCATGCCCAGCAGGCCGCGTAAAAGCTTCGTCGCATCATGGACGGCAAGGACCCGTGCCACCGGCTTACGATTCATAACCATTTTCCTTTCCTATTTTTCCAACGGCCGGTGAGAAACCAGTCCAATGTAACGGGAATGGCGCCGAAGATGCAACCCATTTCTTGTCAGACATCGTTGGCAATCGTTTCTTCCTGTTTGGTTTCATCCATGGTGGACGTGGCGCTGTTCGTGTACCGCACGACCCGCCGTTCCCGTATCACGACGATCTTGATCTGGCCGGGATACTGCATTTCGCTCTGGATCTTGTTGGCAATATTGGAGCTGAGCAACGCAGATTGGGCGTCGTCCATTTTATCCGATTCGACGACGATTCGGATTTCACGGCCGGCGTAAATGGCGTAGACTTTCTGGACGCCTTCGAATTGCGAAGCGATCTGTTCCAGTTTTTCGATGCGGGCGCCGTACGCCTCGAGGGGCTCTCGCCGTGCGCCGGGGCGTGAACCGCTGATGATATCGGCCGCGGTCACGAGTTGCGAAATGGGATGAATGGGCTCGGCCTCGTCGTGGTGCGCGAGCACGGAATTGACGACGATTTCGTGTTCTTTATTACGTGTCGTGACCTCGACGCCGATGGTCACGTGGCTTCCTTCATTTTCGCTGGTTGTCGCTTTGCCGATATCGTGGAATAAACCGGCCCGACGCGCCAGTTGGACGTCGTAGCCAAGTTCGGCGGCCATGGAACCCGCCAGCAACGCAACTTCGCGGGAATGCTGCAATACATTCTGTCCGTAACTGGTGCGGAACTTCAACCGTCCCAGCATGTTTTTCATTTCCGCCGGAACGTTTTTGATGTTCAGGTTGTTCAAGACTTCTTCCGCCGCTTTGTTCATCACGGCTTCGACCTGGCGCCGCGCTTTTTCGACGACGTTTTCGATCTGCTCTGGCTGGATGTTCGGATTTTCGACGAGCCGGCTCATCGCGACGCGCGCGATCTCGCGTTTCACGGGATCGAAACTGGAGAGCACGACGACCTCCGGAGTGTCATCGACGATGACTTTGACGCCTGTTGCGTTTTCAAATGCCTTGATGTTGCGGCCCTCGCGGCCGATGATCACGCCTTTGATGCGCTCGTTGGGCAAGTCGACCGTCGTCAATGTGTTTTCTCCTGTCTGGTCGGACGCTAGGCGTTGAATCGAATCGGCGATGATCCATTTGGCCTCGTGCGACGCCTTCTGCTGGGCTTCTGTTTTCATTTTCAGCATCAAGTCCGCCGCTTCTTTCTGTGCGCGCTGAGCGATGGTGTCGAGGAACTGGCGTTTGGCCTCTTCCTGGGACAGCGACGTTATCTTTTCAAGTTTCGCGACCTGTTCCTGGTGCACGGCGTCGATCTGGGCTTGTCGCCGTTTCAACTCCTCACCTTGCAAGGTCAGGGACCGCAGTTCGCGCTCGAGACGTTGTTCTTTGTCGAGGTGGGCCGTCAGTTTCTGACGAAGTTCCCGCTCCCGGTTGGCCAGTCGGCTTTCGTATTGCTTCAGCCGTTTTTCGCGTTCTTCGGCTTCGGCGTTCATTTTCATTTTATATTGATGCCAGCGTTCTTTGGCTTTGACCTGGGCGTCTTTTTTGATGTTGTCGGCTTCCCGGTGAGCGTCCCGGAGCGTGTTTTCCGCAATTTTTTTGATCTCGGAAACCTTCAAGCGACCGACGTAGCGGGCCATGAACCAGCCGATGAGGAACATGACGATGCCCCCACCGGATATCGTAAGAATGGTAATAAAATCCATAATTGACCTTATGGTTTAACGGCCCAAAGTAACCATGAGAACCCTGAATATCAAGGTTTTTACCCCCTGCTTGCCATTGATGCAATGTCACCGTAACTTTCGCCCATGACTGAAATCATCGTCATTCTGCTTTTCTCCGTCATCCTGATGGTCCAGTTGTACGTTCTGATCAAAATGCGGCGGACGATGGGACAGGTGAGCTTGTTTTTGAGGGCCCTTCATCGCGTATTCAAAGAATTCAGCCGCGTCAACGAAGAGGCGGTTCAATCCCTGAGGGACAGCCAGCAATTACTCGAGAAATTTCCGCAGGCCGCCATTCGAGCATCCCGATCCCGATCTTGTAAAAATTGCGTCAACCGCCTGTCGTTCGTCAAAATCGGGGACGGCACGCTCGCTTTTGAATATCAATGCCGCCTGGACAAAAAAACGATCCACCTCACGGATACGTGCGAACACTTCTCGCTGGATAAGCATCCCGAATCCTGATCATTCATAATACACGTACAGTTTTGACTCACGGCTTTGCAGTCCGTGGTCGTCGACCCCGACGACGCGTATTTGATTATGGCCGTGGCGAAGCCGGACGACGCACTCCAGGACCGTCGATGACGGGTCGACACGCCGGTCTTCGATAAGTTCATTGTTCAAGTACAAACGCAGATTCAGCGGGTCGTCGTTTTGCGCGTTGACTTCGAATTTCAGTGTTCCGTCTGAAATTTTGGGGGTTGCGTACGGCCGGACGATTTCCACCATCGGCGGCCTGCTCCAGTTGACTCGTGCCGTGCTGAGGTCGTCCAGACGGGCCTCTTCGATCGGAACCCGGAATGCACCGGCGAATTGCCGCATGCCGAACATCTGGCTGCCCAAACGATAATACAGCGCCTCATCGGCGTTGGACGAGCCGAAATATCGGCCATCCGATAAGACGGTCAACCACTCGTCGTTTTTCAATCCGACGAAAATGGCCAGCAGGTTCATCGAGACCATATCCCACAGACGGATGGATCCTTCATGTCCGGCGGTGGCCAACCGTCGCCCGTCCGGCGTCACCACTACGCTGTTGACGGCTCCCCGATGACCTTCGAGGACCCCTTCCCGTTGACCCGTTGAATATTTCCAGATCCCGACCGTCGCGTCCTCCGATGCCGTGATCAGCCGGTCCGTGTTGCGATGCAGAACGAGTGACGTAATGGCTTTGGAATGGGCCTTCCATTTTCGGTGAAGCGTTCCGTTGTCCGTTTTCCATTCGTAGATCCAGCCGTCCTGACCGCCGCCGATGAGGGTGCCGTTATTCCCAGGGATCAGTTCATTTATAAGTCCGGCACGGATCGTCCACAGCGGGCGCTCGTCGTCGATCGACCACGCGATCAGCGATTCATCGAATGACGCGGAAAAGAGGACGCGTTCATCCTCGCCGAACGTCAATGCCATCACGTTCCCGCGGTGCCCTGTCATCGTTGCGACGGGTGGACCATCGGACGCCGCATAGACGTGAATTCGGCGGTCGTACCCGCCCGTCGCGATCCATTTTTGAGACGGACTCACCGCCAACGCGTAACAGAGAAATTCGTGATAGCCGCGCATCCGCAGGAAGTCGCCCCCGGGCCACGTTTTGATGTCGAGACTGGGTCCGGCGACCGTCGAAACCATCCAGCCGAGGGAATCGAGCACGACGGTTTTCATCACGTTCTGCGACGGGATGCTTCGAATCCACTGCCCGGTGTGAATGTTCCATATCCGGATGCGGTGATCGAAACCTGAGGATACCAGGTACTCGCCGCTCGCATCGAGTGATAAATGACTGACAAAGAGGGTCGCCGGCCCGATTTCTCTGATCAGGCGGCGAGTCGGCACGTGAATGACCCGAATCCTTTTGTCGGTGCACGCTTCCACCAGCAGTTCACCATCCTGCGACACGGCCATGGACGCGATGGAATACGCGTGATGATCAATCAGGCCCGTGAAGGAACCGGACGCAAGATCGAACTGGTCGACGGTATTTTCAAAACTTGCGCTCCATAAGGTAGAGGTCGTCGGATCGACACAAAATGCGCGGTTGAAATTGGCCCACAACGAATGACGCAGGACCCGGTCGCGGAGGTCATAGACGTGGATTAGCCGATCGCCGGCGCCGGAAATCAAATACCGTCCGTCGCGGGTAAAAAATAATTGTGTAATGTCTTCCGCGTGATGCCGCAGGGTTTGTCGTTCGCGAGACCTCAAATCGACGAATTCAATCCGTCCGTCTGTAAAACCGAACGCGACCCGTGAAAGTCCATGGTCCGTCGTCCAGGCCGTTGCGCTGTCGATCGTCAGGATCGGTTCGATACCGCCGACCAGAACGCCGCATCGAAACACGGTCATTTGTCCGTGTTCGCGCCGGAGAACGACCATCGTCGTGCCCGTCGCGTCGAGGCCGACGACGTCATGGGCCGGTACGGTCCGGATCATCATGCCGTTGTCGATCCGCCAGACGCGAACGACACTGTCCCGTGAAAAGATGTAGGGCGACCCGGTCACAAGAAATTTTCCGTTGGGCGTTACGGCGAGGGAATGGCTTGCGTGTTGAAACGTCCGCACGAAAGCACCGGTCGCGAAGTCCCACAGGCGCACCGTCTCATCTGCGCTAAGCGTAAAAATAAATTTTTCATCCGGAGAGAGCACGACACGGGCCAGGGGTGCAATATGGCCGTCGGGAATGATCAGTTCAGGCACTTCGGTTTGCGCACTCAGTGCGCCTACAACCACGGCCCCTGCAAGCGGCAGGGCAAGGAGGGTTTTCATAAGACAGGTGGAAAAATTTACCCAGAACCCGCCGCGTTGTCAACTCGATATAGAATGATATAGAAAAGAAATTAAAGGGCTGAAAAACCAACGTTTTCCGGCCCTGGAGAAGGAGGAGACGATAGAGAAATTTTAGAAGTGATAATTCAGGCTGATCTGCGGTCCGAGGATCGGCTTGTCCCCAAACGTATATTTCCGGGCACCCTGTTTTTTCTGAAAACTCGCGCCCGCACCGATAAAATTGACGTCGACGCCCAACCGGCCGTCAAAAAACAATGCTTCCAAACCCAGTCCGCCGCCCATTTTGACGTACCGCCGCTCGCGGTCGGTGTACGTTTGAGTCTCCACGTCGTCAATTCCGTCAATGTCCCGGTCGAAAAAGTAACTGCCACCGGCCACAAAGTAGACGCGAAGGTTCCGGTTGATCCGGCTGAAGGTGTACTTGAGCAACATACCGGTGTTGAAGTCCCCATGGCTTTCTTGCGCGATACCGCCGACTAGAAACATGGCCGACAGATTATCGAACAGTTCACGCTGATGAGAAAGTCCGACCCCCGATACATTGCCGGCGGAGAACCCGAGTCTGCTGTACGTTCGGCTTTCCTGCGATACGGTGCTGTCCATGATAACGAGCAACGATAGAATAAGAAGCGTTTTTCATAAACCTCGGATAAGAAATTCTGTTTTATATCAGGGCAAGCGGCAGGACAAAAAAGCGGCGGCTGTTTTTCAAAACATGGGAGTCGGCAGATATGTGAAGAAAAACGACGGCGTGGTTATCGTGCACGGTTTACGGCACAATCAAAAAATTATTTTCACCGCCAAAAGCATCCGGGACGCGTCGTGGATCTTCCGGATTATGGGTCCACTTGCCGTCAATGAGAAATTTGTACGCATACTTTCCTGGACTCAGACCGGGAATATCGATGCGCCACAGACCATGGTCCAGCAGGGTCAATGGCAGGGCCCCGGTTTTCCACGCGGTAAAATCGCCGGCAATTTCAACGTGCCGTGCTTCGGGGGCGTGCAGTCGAAAGGTGATTCGTCGGTCCGTCACGATCGGAAAATCCAACCGCGGTTCAAGATCTTGCTCCATCGCCGCCCATTCCACGCAACGCCGTGCGGCGATCAGACCGGCGCCCTGTTTGACCGGCGCGATATCCGGAAGCGGGCGCGCCGTTTTTTGAAGAATGTATTTGATCGTTCTCGGAGACAATGTGGGATTGACTTCCAGCATCTGTGCGATCACCGACGATACGATGGGCGCGGCAAACGACGTTCCGTCGACGTGCTGGTAGTACGGCGCAAAAAATTTTTCCGCCGTCATTCGCTCCCGGATCGCCATACGTATGGCGTTCGGAGGACGATTTTCGATGCCGACGGCCAGTTTAATGTACCTGAGATGTTTTTTGATTTCGGTCCGCAGTCGACGAAGAGGAGTCTTATATAATTGGTGTAAAATTTCCGATTCTCGGATAACGGCATTGTCCGGCAGCATCGGGGCAGGTAATAGGTTACTCGGCGCAACGATGTCCGGTTTTGAAAGTCCCTGGCTCAACGAACCGTGAGAGGTGCCGTATTCGCTAAGTTTTCCATCGACAGCATTATGATCGTCAATTCCCCCGACGGTGATGGCGTCCTCACAGGACGCCGGTGCGGTCGGGAACCGGTCCGGTCGATTGCCCGCCGCCGCTACAACCACGATCCCCAAATCGGTGAGACGTCGGATCGCGGCACAAATCGCTGTCGTCGCCGGACGCCGGCCGTCACCGCCAACGCTGATATTGACGATCCGGATGCCGAAAGCGTGCGCGTTTTTTTCGATCCACCGGATGGCGTGCAACAGAGCGGTCGAACGGATCTTCTTTCCGTCGAATACTTTGATGAGCACGACGTCGGCGCCGTGCGCGATGCCGTGATAATATCCCCGGGAGAAATGGCCGTTACCGCAAGCCACACAGGCGACCATCGTGCCGTGCCAGCTTGAGGCATGTACGGTTTCGAAATCGGGCGACGAGTATTTCTCAGGTGTGACGTCAATCAGGGAGCGGATTCGCGATTCGGGGTACGTCAACGCCGGATGCGGATAAAACCCGCTGTCGATAAAAGCGATCGTGACGCCTTTTCCTGTCCATGACGGATCCGCATCGACGCGCAGGGGTACTGGAATGATAACGTAATCGTTTCGGGGAGGACGTCGGGGCATAAAAAAACCATCCCGCTGGATGGTTTACATTACGGAAATTTGGAACGGGATCAGCCCTGTTCAGCCTGCAGTTGGCGCTGCTTGCGAATGGCGCGCAGACGGTCCGCTTTTTTCTTTTCGCTTGGTTTTGTGTAGTGCGTCGTCTCACGCAACGTACGCATCAGTCCTGATTGAAGACATTTGCGTTTGAAGCGTTTCAGCGCCTTGTCGAAAGGCTCATTGTCGCCGACGGTAACCGTGATCATGCTCTCTCCTTCGTTCTACCTGAAAAACTATGTTTTTATTACATTTAAAAATAAGTCAATTGCAGGGCAAAATTGTTGTTTTTCCTTCGCAAATGCAAGAACTATTTACACATTCGGGTTATACGTTGAACGGTGCAGATAAATGGCCTACTTTCAGGGCATGTTTTTGGTGGACCGCCTCCGCAAATGCGTGCAACTGTTTGAATCTGAGAACATTGACGCATTTATCACGTTTTACCCCGTCCATTTGCAGTATTTGATCGGTTTCACCGGCTCGAGCGGTGCTTTGGTCGTGCATCCTGATGGGGCGGTGTTTTTTACCGACGGGCGATACACGGAGCAGGCCCGGGAAGAGGTCAATGGAGCGGAGATATTTATCACAGCACGAGGACAAACGCTGGTCGAAGCCGTTGCAAAATCGAATTGTATTCCGCCGGGAAGGCGAATCGGTTTTGAAGCTTCACGACTCAGCTTCCAGCAGGTGGAAAAATTGAAAACTTCGATTTCCAGCAGTACTTGGATACCGATCCAATCGGTAGTCGATCGGTTGCGCAGAAAGAAGTCGTCCGAAGAAATTGTCGCCATTCAAAAGGCAATCCGGATCACCGAGACTGCTTTTGAAGAAACCGTGAACCGGATCAAACCCGGCGTGAGTGAACGCGAGCTGGCGATTGAACTGGACCACCTCCTTCGCCAATCGGGCGCCGACGGTACGGGATTTGAAACCATCGTGGCGTTTGGGGAACGATCGGCCTTGCCGCACGCACGGCCAACCGATCGGGCCCTGAGATCCGGAGAGGCCGTATTGATCGATTGCGGCGCCGTTGTGAACGGCTATCATGCCGATATGACACGAACGCTGTTTGCCGGACGAGCGCCGGAAGATTTCCGGAGCGCCTATGATACCATCCGACGTGCCCACCGGTTTGCAGTCGAATCGGCTGCACCCGGTACGTCATGCCGGCAGATGGACGATGCGGTACGACGTGAACTGGGTCGATTTGCGGATTTCTTTTCCCATTCGCTCGGGCACGGACTGGGGCTGGACGTGCATGAAACGCCCACACTGAGCGCTGCGTCGGATGAGACGCTTCAAACCGGCGACGTCGTGACGATCGAGCCGGGCGTTTATTTTCCGGGACAATTCGGAATCCGCATCGAAAATGACGTTTGGATTTCCGACTCCGGACCGGTCGATCTGATGAGTACCACTATAGAGTTGATCGAATTAAGCGTGTAGCCGTGTCACATTTGGGGGATTCGCTATTGAAATTCGCTCTTGAAATCGCGAGATTCGTCGGTCTTTAATCTAAGGATGACGATTTGAAACGTCTGGGTGTATCACTCGACAGTGTGGTGGAAATGCGCAATGCGGCGGAAGGTCGGCAGCCCGATCCGCTTCACGTCATTCCGTTTCTCGAACAGAACGGGGTCGAAAGCATCGTGTACACGACCGGAAAGGGTGAATCCCAGGAAGTTTTGCTGTTGCACGCCGTTGTCCACACGCACCTCAACCTGAGGATTCCGGCCCATCCGGACGCGCTGGCTGTTGCGACGGCCGCTAAACCCGGGATGGTCACGCTGATTTCGCGGTTACCGCAACAACAAACGGGGCCGGTCGGTCTGTCGGAACCATCGGATCGCCTGCACGGGATGGTGCAGGAACTGAGGCAAAACAACATTGTCACGAGCATTCGGGTCGAGCCGAGAGTCGACGACGTCAAAAGTGCGGTCAAACTCGGATTCGATTACGTCGAGCTGGATGCCGGCCGCCTCGTTCGGTCGTCGTCGATCCCGGAGATGGAAATGGAGTTGGACACCCTGCGCAATCTGGCGTCCGCCGCCGCGCAGTTGCATGTCGGCGTGGCCGTAGGCGGAGCGATCGACCTGAACATCCTGCGATTGCTCAGCCGAATCGATCACGTCGAGGAAATCAACGTGGGCCACGCATTGTTCGCGCGTGCACTGTACAAGGGCCTCGAACAGGCCGTCAAAGACTTTGTATCCATAGCTCATTCATAAGGAGTATTCATGTTTCGATTGGATGAAGAAGAAAACGAAGCAACCAAAGATAACGGCGCGGATCCCCTCATGCGGAAGATGATGGAACATTTTCTGCAGTCGCGAACCATCCTGCTGTTCGAGCAGATCGAACCGAAGGTGACGCGCCGGGTGATCAGTCAACTCCTGTTTCTCAACGATCAGGACCGAAAAAAAGAGATCAAGCTGTTTATCAATTCGCCCGGAGGCGTCGCCGACGACGGCCTGGCCATCTACGATACGATCAAACTGATCGATGCGCCCGTCAAGACCATTGTAAGCGGTCTCGCAGCCAGCGCGGCAGCGATCATCCTCGTGGCGGCAAAAAAAGAACACCGCATGGCCCTTCCCCATTCACGCATCATGATTCACCAGCCGCTGGGCGGTGCGCGCGGAACGACGAAGGATATCGAAATTTCCGCAACGCAGATCGTTCGGCTGCGTGAAGAATTGAACCAGATCCTGTCCGCGGAAACCGGTCAGCCCCTTGACCGCGTGGCCAAGGATACGAACCGTGATTACTGGTTTACGCCCGAGGAAGCAAAAGCGTACGGTATGATTTCTAAAATCGTCGACAGGATGAATGCGGTCTAATGCCCAAGCTCAAGCATCATATCCTGATCTGCCACAATACGCGTCCCAAAGACAACCCGAAACCGTGCTGCAATCCGGAAAATACTTTCCGCATGCAGGAGCTTTTTAAAAAGGCCATTGCCGATCACGGGCTCGCCGGGGACGTTCGCGCGACGAAAACGGGCTGTCTCGGACAGTGCGAGCACGGCCCGACCGTTGTGATTTATCCGGATGCAATCTGGTACGGATGGGTCAGGGAAAGCGACGTGAACGCGATCGTTGAGGCGGTGAAAAACGGAGGGATCGTCGAAAAAAATCTATTGCCCGATGAATGTATCAATACGAAAACGTGCGTTCATCGGCCTCAAAATTCGACTTCCGATAAGACGAAATGAGAGCCGGTGACCACAATGACGTCGCCCGGTGAAACGTGAAGGCGTAGCGTTTCAATCGCATCCCGCACCGAACGTGCGGGATTTGCTTTTTCTCCGAAGACCGACGCGAGTTCTTCCGCCGGCACCGCACGGTGCGAATTGGGCGTTACGGTCGTAACGCTTCCGACCCTCGGTCCCATCCGCCGGGCGGCCTCGACATAATCCTTGTCTTTCAACATTCCGATCACGAGATGAATGCGTTCCGCCGTGAACCATTCAAGAAGCGTATCGATCAGGGCCGACAGGGCCGCCGCGTTGTGGGCGGCATCGACAACAACGGCCGGAGAATCGGCAATCTTCTGTAATCGGCCCTTCCAATGAACGGATGCCAGACCTTCACGTACAGACGTTTCGGAAATATCGAGGGATGACCGAACGGCAGCCGCGACAGCCAGGGCGCCATTCCACATCTGGTAGCGTCCCGCCAGCGGCGTAAAGAGATCCGAAAAACGCCGGTTCTCGATGGTGAGATCGAAACGCGAACCGATGGAAGTCACGACGGCATGATCGATGTGAATGCTCTCGCCGGCAAAAAGCGCCGGTGCGCCATGCCGTGAAGCCGCTTCACGAATGACGTCGCGCGCTTCGGTTTCCATCTGACCGACGATGACGGGAATTCCGTATTTGATGATGCCCGCCTTTTCGTGTGCGATCGACGCGATGTCATGACCCAGATGTTCCGTATGATCGAGTCCGATCGACGTGATAACGGCAGCGCGAGGTTCCAGTACATTCGTTGCATCGAGCCGGCCCCCCAGTCCCGTCTCCACGACGGCAACCTGAATTCCCGCCTCGGCAAAGTGTTGGAAAGCCATCGCTGTCGTGGCTTCAAAAAATGTGCAATTCAACCGGTCGATTTCCGACCGAAAGAGGTTCGTGAGCCGGATCAGATCGCCGTCCGAAATCGGCGTGCCGTCGACCTGAATGCGTTCACGGAAGTGATGGATATGCGGACTCGTATACAGGCCGACGCGAAATCCCTGTCGTCGCAGAATGGCGTGGATCGCGGCGCAAACGGACCCCTTCCCGTTGGTACCGGCGACGTGGATCGAGACGTACCGTTGTTGCGGATCGCCGGCGAACGCGCAGAGACGGCGAATGTTTTCCAACCCGAGCTTGATGCCGAAAAACTGCAGGTTGTACAGGTACTGAAGGGATTCGTCGAGTGGGGTCATAAAAAAAGCTGTATCCATGATACAGCTTCAATCGTTTCGCCGTTTGTCCGTCACACGTTCAGGCGGTTATTACCAACCTTGAATCAATATTTTCCCGTGACGACTTCGGGAACAAGATCTTTCTTGCGGTCGGCCATACCGACGCGTTCGTCGCTCCACATTCCATCGTCTGTTTTGTCGCGCTCGTACACTTTTTCGCGTTTGGTGATCAATTTCTGAATTTTCATCACCGCTTCGATCAGGCCTTCCGGCCGGGGAGGACATCCGGGGATGTACACGTCGACGGGGATAAACTGGTCGACTCCCTGGATCAGCGTGTAGGTATTGAAAAACCCGCCGGACGACGCGCAGGCGCCCATCGAAATGCACCATTTCGGATCGGGCATCTGATCCCAGATCCGCTTGAGCACGGGCATCATTTTGATGGACACGCGGCCGGAGACGATCATCATGTCCGACTGGCGCGGTGAAAATCGGATGGCCTCGGCGCCGAAGCGGGCCATGTCGTACCGCGGCCCCAGCGTGGCCATCATCTCGATCGCGCAGCAGGCCGTACCGAACGGCATCGGCCATAGGGAATTCTTGCGACCCCAGTTCCACAACGCCTCGACGGTTGTCGTGAGCACGTTATCTTTGATTTCCTTCGTCAGATCCATTCGAAGTATCCTATTTTTTCGCAGCGGCAAAATATTCGCCGACTTTGTCCCAGTTGACGACGTTCCAGAACGCTCCGATGTAGTCCGGCCGGCGATTCTGATATTTCAAATAATACGCGTGTTCCCACACGTCCAGGCCCAGAATCGGCGTCAGGCCTTCCGAGATCGGACTGTCCTGATTGGCCGTACTCGTGATGGACAGGTCGCCTTTGGCGTCGACGCACAACCACGCCCAGCCGCTGCCGAAGCGTGTCGTGGCAGCTTTGGTGAATTCTTCTTTGAATTTGTCGAAGCCGCCAAACTTGCTCTTGATCGCCTCGCCGAGAGCGCCTTTAGGTTCGCCCCCTTTTCCAGGTCCCATGACCGTCCAGAACAGGCTGTGATTGGCATGGCCGCCGGCATTGTTGCGGATCGCCGTCCGGATGTCCTCGGGCACGGCGTTCAGGTTTTTCAGGAGATCGTCGACGGATTTATTCTGAAGTTCCGGATGTTTCTCCAGAGCGGCGTTTGCGTTGTTGATATACGCCTGGTGATGCTTGCCGTGGTGTATCTGCATCGTCATTTCATCGATGTGCGGCTCCAGGGCGTTGTGAGCGTAGGGAAGAGCGGGTAGTGTGAAGGCCATGAATGCTCCTTTCCTTGCGATGGGTTAAACGTGGGCCAACTTACGAAATCCGTTTTTGGGAATCAAGAATGCGGCCTGCAGTCTGACAAAAGTCAACCCGGTAATTAAAAACCATAGGTCAATGAGATCAAACCTCCATGATTTCTTTTTCTTTGAGTACGAGCATTTCATCGATCTTTTTGATATAAAGATCGGTCATTTTTTGAATTTTGTCCTGTGCCGTTTTGGAGTCGTCCTCGGACACCTCGTGGTTTTTTTCGGCTTTTTTGATGTGTTCGTTCGCGTCCCGGCGCACGTTACGTATGGCGACCCGTCCGTCTTCGGCGTATTTTTTTGACAGTTTGACGAGTTCTTTTCGGCGCTCTTCGTTAAGCGCGGGGATCGGGATGCGGATCAGCGTTCCGTCGTTTTGAGGATTGAGACCGAGGCCGGCTTCGAGGATCGCTTTTTCAATCGCTGAAACCATGCTCTTGTCCCACGGCTGGATCGTCAGGAGACGTGCCTCGGGAGCGGAGACGTTGCCGACTTGGTTCAGCGGCGCCGGAGTGCCGTAGTAGTCGATTTTGACGCCGTCGAGCAGGGTCGTCGTGGCCCGGCCGCTGCGAAGCTTGGATAATTCATGTCGGACCGCTTCGCAGGATTTTTTCATCTTTTCTTCGGTGTCGTGGTATTGCTTGTTGAGATCGAACATGGCGGTTATCCTATGGGTTAGATCGACGTCGTTGTTATTGAACGCGGGTGCCCACACTTTCGCCCTGGATGAGTTTTTTCAAGTTTCCCGGGGCTTTGAGGTTAAACACAATGATCGGAAGTTTGTTCTCCATGCACAGGGTCACGGCAGTCGTGTCCATGACGTTGAGCCCGCGTTTGACCACGTCCATATAGCTGATGGTATCGAATTTGAATGCGCCGTCGTTTTTTTCGGGATCCGAATCGTACACGCCGTCGACGCGCGTACCTTTGAGGATGGCGTCCGCTTCGATTTCGATCGCACGCAGCGACGCGGCGGTGTCGGTCGTGAAATAGGGATTGCCGGTACCGGCGGCAAAGATCACGATTCGGCCCTTTTCCAGGTGCCGGATCGCGCGGCGGCGAATGAACGGTTCGCACACCTGCTCCATTTTGATCGCGCTCTGCACGCGGGTGAATAGCCCCTGCTTTTCCAGCGCGTCCTGAAGCGCGAGCGAATTCATCACGGTCGCGAGCATGCCCATGTGATCGGCGGACACGCGGTCCATCCCTTTGGCGCTGGCGGCAAGTCCGCGGAAGATGTTGCCCCCGCCGATGACGATGCCGATTTCAACGCCGAGCGATTTGACTTCTTTGATTTCTTCGGCGATCTGCTGCAGGATGGCGTCATCGATGCCGTATCCCTGATCGCCCATCAGGGCTTCGCCGCTGAGCTTGAGTAATACGCGTTTGAAAACCGGTACGGGCATGCGACTCCTTAAGTGGTGTGAACATAAAAAAACCACGAATAAAATTCGTGGTTTTTTTTGAGAAAATTATTCTCCCAGCCGATACCGTTCGAATCGCTCGACGGTGACCGGTTTACCGACCTTCTTGCCGAAGGCGTTGATGAGATCCTTGACGGTCTTCGCGTTGTCTTTGACGAACGTCTGCTCCAGCAGGCAGACCTCCTGATAGAATTTTTCCAGGCGGCCTTTGACGATGTTGTCGACGATCTTTTCCGGTTTGCCTTCGGCCAGCGTCTGTTCGCGCAGGATGGCGGATTCTTTTTGAATGACGTCCTGCGGAACGTCTTCTTTCCGGACGTACCCCGGGTTCATCGCCGCCGTCTGCATGGCCATGTCGTACGCCAGCACGTGGGCTTCGGTACGTGCCGCGTCGTCAAGACCGTCGGCGGTCAGCTGGACGATCACGCCGAGCTTGTTGCCGGGGTGAACGTATCCGGCGAGCACGCCGTTTTTCACGTCGATCGTGACGAAGCGTTTGATTTCCAGTTTTTCACCGATCTTGCCGGTCAATTCCGACAGAGAATCTTTGATCGTTTTGCTTCCGTTGAAACTGGCCGGGGACGACAGCAGTTCGTCCAATCCGGCCGGACGCGTCGCGGCGATCTGATTCAATACGTTTTTGCTGAACGCGACAAAGTCCTCGTTGCGTGCGACGAAATCGGTTTCGCAATTGATTTCGAGCAGCGTTCCGGACGTCTTCGTTTCATTGAGGTGCGTAAGGATAATGCCTTCATTGGCGACGCGTGACGCTTTTTCCGCGCTTTTTTTCAGCCCTTTCTGACGCAGGATGTCGATGGCCTTTTCCGTGTCGCCTCCGGCTTCGGCCAGGGCCTTTTTACAATCCATCATCCCCGCTCCGGTCTGCTCGCGCAGGGCCATCACGTCTTTGGCGCTAATTTCCGCCATTCTTTGACTCTCCTTGACTTTCGATGATCTTACTTCCCGATGGGTTCTTCTTTGGCGGCTTTTTCGTACTTTTTGAACTGTTCGCTCTCTTCGTACTTGATCCGCGTTTCGTCTTTGACTCTTTCGATGTCGACTTCTTTGTCGTCTTTTTCTTTTTCCTTTGCGGCCACGTGCTGATTGGCCTCGACGATGGCGTCGGCAATCGTCTGCGTGATGATCTGGATCGATTTGGAGGCGTCGTCATTGCCGGGAATCACGAATTTCACCTGATCCGGATCACAATTCGTATCGACAATGGCAAACACCGGAATACCGAGCACGTTGGCTTCTTTGACGGCGATGTGTTCTTTCTTGACGTCGACGACGAAAATCGCGCCGGGCAGCTGGCGCATGTCTTCGATACCTTCCAGAACTTTTTTCAGTTTCAGTTTGGTCCGCTCCAGCGTCAGACGTTCTTTCTTCGTGATTTTCTCAAACGTGCCGTCAATTTCCTTCTTCTCGATGTTTTTCATGTGCTTGATGCTTTTGCGGATCGTCGAGAAGTTGGTCAACATTCCGCCGAGCCAGCGCTCGTTGACGTAGAAGACCTTGCTGCGGACGGCCTCGTGTTTGATAATGTCCTTGGCCTGTTTTTTCGTTCCGACGAACAGGATCTTTTCACCGGCCGACACGAGTTTGTGGATCTGAACACAGGCCTCCTGAAGCGACGATACCGTCTTTTTCAGGTCCACGATGTGGATGCCGTTCTTCTCCATGAAGATATACGGCTTCATTTTGGGGTTCCATCGGCGCGTCAGATGGCCGAAGTGGACGCCGGCGGCGAGCAGCTCTTCGAGCTTCTTTTTGCCGTCGAAGGAAGTGGGGGTGCTTGACATTTCGCTTACTCCTGGGTTAAACGACCACCTCTGTCATTTTCGGCCAGAATCCCGCAACGCGGGACACCCCTGACCGAATCCAAAGGTGTGATTGATGAATTAGACATTAACGCTTTGAGAATTGGTACCGCTTGCGGGCTTTGGCCAGACCGTACTTACGGCGCTCTTTCATGCGCGGATCGCGGGTCATGAGACCGAGCGGTTTCAACGCCTTTTTGATTTCTTCATCGAGCTTGACCAGGGCGCGGGCGATTCCCAGACGGACGGCGCCGGCCTGGCCGGCTTTGCCGCCGCCGCGAACGTTGGCGACGATATCGTACTTACCGAGAGCGTCGGCGGCCCGC
The DNA here is from genome assembly GCA_964478735.1 of uncultured Bacteroidota bacterium. Taxonomy (GTDB): domain Bacteria; phylum CLD3; class CLD3; order SB21; family SB21; genus CAYZJB01. Next base: position 37,587 of record CAYZJB010000024.1, read on the forward strand.
AGGGGCTCTTCGATCATGAAGCGGTGCGCTCCGCGTTCGAAGTGGTCGGCAAATTCACGCTTGTTGACCGTGACTTTTCCCGATCCGGGAATCAGCGTTACGCGAGCGCTGGCGGTTTTACGGCGGCCGACGGCTGTTACCTGTGAAGTCATAATGCTCCTATTACCAGTTCAACGTTTCGGGGTTCTGCGTGGCGTGCGGATGTTTTTCTCCCGCATAGATTTTCAGCTTTTTGATCATACGGTATCCCAGTCGGTTTTTGGGCAACATGCCGTGGATGGCATGATACAGGACCTGCTCGGGTTTCGCACGGATCAGGGTTTCAAACGTTTCGATGCGCTGGCCGCCCGGATAGCCCGTATTGCGAATGTATTCTTTCATTTTCGTTTTTTTGCCCGTGACGCGGATTTTTTCGGCATTGATGATCACGACGTGATCGCCGCAGTCGACGTGAGGCGCGTAGTAGGGTTTATTTTTGCCCTTGAGTATGGAAGCGACCCGGCTTGCAAAACGGCCCAGGGTTTTGCCGGAGGCATCCACAATGTACCACTTCCGCTCGACGGATACGGCGTTGGGCATGGTGGTTTTAAATGACATTTTCACTTTATTATCTCCCGTTATTCACAAGTCATTGTTTCTATGTAACCTACAAACGCGTCTTTTCCAAGGGACGGCAATATAACATGGTACTCTCCGCAATGCAAGTGGATTTTTCGATTTTCGAAATAGTGGGAAACGGATGTAGAACGGAAAAAGTATTCATGCCGGTAGACGGCGTCTATATCCTCTGCTCTTTCCACTTGCCCCTTCGGAAGACGAGGATGGCCACCACGGTGATGATGGATTCGGAGATTGTGATGGCGAGGAAAGCTCCCGACGCGTTGAGGTTCAACGGTACCGCCAGCGCGTACGCGAGCGGAATCTGAAACAGCCAGTAACAGAAAAAATTGATCACCGTCGGCGTGTACGTATCTCCGGCGCCGTTGAAAGCCTGGACCATGACCATGCCGTAACCGTAAAAAATATAGCCGTAACTTACATAACGAAGGCAATTCACGCCGTAATGGGTGACCTGCGGATCGTCGGTGAAAATTCCGATCAAAAATTCGGCAAATACAATGAACACGATCGACACGAGTCCGAGAAAACTTGCGTTCCATAATCCCGTCACCCACACCGACTTTTCCGCACGTTCCGGCTTATGCGCGCCTAGATTTTGTCCCACCAGCGTGGCCGCCGCGTTACTCATGCCCCACGACGGCAAAATCGTCACGACGATAATCCGCAGAGCGACCGTGTATCCCGCAATGGCCGCGCTGCCGAAGAGCGCAATGATACGGACCAGTCCGACCCAGCTCGCCGTCGCGATCAAGAACTGTAAAATGCCGCCGATCGAAACCTTGATGAGCCTCCAGAGTACTTCGACGTCCAAATGAAAGTTGTTTTTGTGGATATGGATACGGGAATTACCCCGGGCCAACATGTAAAACTGGTAAAGTACGCCGATTCCGCGGCCGATGTTGGTTGCAATGGCCGCACCCGTGACGCCCAGTTCGGGAAAGGGCCCGATTCCGACGATCAGGCACGGGTCGAGCACGATATTGATGCCGTTGGAAATCCAAAGCGCTCGCATTGCAATCACGGCGTCCCCGGCGCCGCGGAAAATCGCATTGTTCAAAAACAGCAGCATGATCGTAATATTACCCGCGAACATCCACTGTCCGTAGCCGGCGCCGACACGAATGACGTCGTCCGAGGCCCCCATCAGCGCAAACAATTGCGGCGTAAAGAAGAATCCGATCACACCGATCACGGCCGCAACGCTCACGCCGATCCAAATGGCCTGGGCGGCCGCGACCGAGGCGCCTTTGTCGTCCTTTTCCCCAATCCGACGCGCGACCATGGCCGTCGTACCCATGCTCACGCCGATCGCCACGCCGAACAGGATCGTCAGCAGCGATTCCGTCACCCCGACCGCGGCCACCGCATTGGCGCCGAGGCGGGAGACGAAGAACACGTCGACAATGCCAAACAGCGATTCCATCGACATTTCCAGCACCATCGGGATCGACAACAATGTGATCGCGCGGCCTAGGCTGCCTTCGGTAAAGTCCTGCTGGCTTCCGGAAACGGCTTCTTTGACGTCCCGCCAGAGCGAACGGCGGTCGGTCGGTTGCGCTGCGGTTTGTTCGACCATGGAAAACCAGCTTAAATGTCTATGCGATTTATCGGAAACGTTATTCGGTAAACAGCGGCTCGTCGACGGTGATCAGGGGGATTCGCTGAAAACGGCATCCAGTGTACGGAAACGATAGCCCTCTTGTTTCAAATCTTTTAAAACCCGGTCCAGCGCCTCGACGTTGTCGCGTGAGGTCGCATGGAGCAGGAGGATCGTCCCGGGTGTTACATTGGACATGATTTTCGTGTACGCGTACTGCCAGCCTCGTTGATTTTGTGTATCCCAGTCGTCGTAGGCAAACGACCAGAACACCGTCCGATAGCCCAGCCACGACGCGATCGCAAGCGACCGTTCGCTGTACTCGCCGCTCGGCGGGCGATAGTAGGACATTTTATATTCCAGTGAGTCGTACAACGCGCGCTCGAGCTGTAAAATTTCCTCTTTTGCCTGGTCGTAGTCGAGCTTGGGCATGCTCAGGTGGTTCATCGAATGGTTGCCGACCACGTGGCCTTCGGCGATCATGCGTTGTACAATCGGCTTCGCGTTTTTCAAATAGGCGCCCGTGATGAAGAACGCGGATTTGACGTCATGGGCTTTGAGTAGGTCAAGGATCCGCTCGGTCAGACCGTTTTCATAACCGTTGTCGAACGTGAGAACCAGCGTTTTTTCGTCGGACGGCACCTCATAGACGGCCTGATAGGCCGACAAAATTTTTTTCGTACGATTCGTGATCTGATCGCGTCTCCAGCTCCAACCGTTCAATGTTTTGTCGAGCCGGTAAAATTCTTTCTGGCGTTCGAGATCGGCCGAATCGATTTCCGCCAATTCCTTGTTGTTGACATGGCGTCTTTCCAGATATGAGGAAAATCCGTTGATTCCTTCGACGACGGCCGCCGCGATGGCGTCTTTTTCGTAAATGATCTTGCGTAAATCGACCGGATTGCTGGCAAAACCCAATTCGATTAGGACGGCCAGTTCGTTTTCGCGCAAAAATTTATAATCGCGCTCGACGATACCTTTGTTTTTGAATCCCTTTCCGTGAATTTCCATGATGTGACGGATGGGACCCTGGATGAACTCCGCCAGTTTGCGGCTCATCGTGTTTCGTTTTTCGGCGATGTACAGCTCTGTACCGCGGACCCAAGGCTGCTCGGAAAAATAATTCCAGTGGAGGCTTATCGCGACGACTTTTTTATCCACCGCTTCGCCGAATTCCCGGATTTTTCTCATTCGGCCGAAGATGGACAAGGTACTGTCGCCCGCCGTGTCCTTGGTTTTGTACACGTGGGCATATCCGTTGTCTCTCAACTTCTGTTCGATCAACAGCGCGTACTCCCATACGACGTCGCGCTCATAATACGTTTCGCTTTCGAGTTTGGCGCTCGAGCCCGTGTCCTTCAGCCATCCGCCGCCGTGTCCCGGATCGATGACGATAACGTAATGGTCGTTGAAAAAGTCGATGTACGACGGCTTGCCCGGAGGAACAAAAATCGCCGCCAAGTTTTTCAGGACGGGCGGCCGTTCTTCTTTTATCAGCCCCGTACCGACGAACGTCCCCACCGCCGCCATCGTCACCAGCATGATTGTCCACCGCTTCGTCGACATGATCGTAGGAGTCAGGATGAAGCCAGCCATTTACGAACTTCCCGGGTCAAATCGCGATCCCGCAGGGCGGCAATCGCCTGGATGAATTCCGAAGGCGCACCCTTCAGCGCCATTTCGGAGATGAATGAATTGATCAACGATTTCCGTTCGAAATCGTCGAGATCGACAACGACGTTCAAAAATTTCCTGATTTTTTCGTCTTCGCGCGATGCCCGGAGAAGGTTGACAAACACCTCGTCGGCCGTCGGTTGTTTTTCACGCATCGTCGCGGTCAATGTTCCAGTAAAAGTTCACGGATGCGCGCCATCATGTGCCCGTCGGCGCCGAACACGTTGTACCGTAATATCCCGGTCCGATCGATCAACAGGCTCGTCGGCGTACCGTGCAATCCGTACCTATCGAAGGTTTGCGGTACCCATTCGCGTTCCAGCATGAAGGTGCGGATGCGGTCCCGGATGCGCGCCTGTTCGCCGTAACTGAACCGGTCGAAGTTCGTAATGTCGCGACGGATGATGTCGTCGAGCTGGTTTTCAAGACCGTCGGTCGTCGGTTTGGCCAGTTTATCCGTGGCGACCGGAAAAGGGATTTTATAACGCAATCGTCCATCCGTAAGCCAGTCGCGCTCCGTCAACACACGCTTCGTTTCACCGATCACTTCCCCCGTTTCGAGCAGGAGGCGGAGGTTGTCCGAACTGTTGAGTTCGAAATCCTCGAAGGCCGTGGCGATACCGATGACGGCAAAGTCGGACGCTGGGAAATGCGCATGTGCTTCGATCGCCTCCGGCAGCCCGTAAAGAAAACAGCCGGGACAATTGACCTGAAAAACTTCGATCAGAACGACTTTGCCGTGAAGGTGATCGAGCGTGACGGGTGTGCCCTGAACCCACTCGCTCACGATCCAGTCTCTGGCCAGTCCGCCGACCGGAATCACAGGGACTCCAGCGCGCGCCGGACGCGCGGTAATACGGACTCGATCTCCGACTCGGAAACCGCGCCGACGGAAAGACGGAACCAGCCCGGTTGTCCCTCGTACGCAAACGCTTCGAACGGAACGGCGGCGAACCCGGCTTCGTGCAGAAGGTACTGGCGAATCTGTTCGTTTGATTCGACGCGGCGTCCGGACGGCAGCTTTTTATCGATGCAATCGAACCGGACGGTCAGATAGATGGCCCCCATCGGCGGTATCGCACGAACGGGAAGTCCGGACGATTCCATCGATTTCATCCCGCGATACAGGAGGTCGAGACGCGATTGAATGCCCGATTTCATTTCGCGATGGTACGATTCGATTGCGTCGCGTGTCATCAGCAGATCGGCGGCCGCCATTTGTTCCGCGCGGGGCGCCCAGGCGCCGACGTGGCCGAGGATTGCGGACATGCGCGATACGACGTCGGGAGGGCCCGCGCACCAGCCGACGCGCACGCCCGTCGCCGCGAACGACTTCGACACGGCGTCGATGTAAATGACGTACGGGGCAATCTCCGGCCGCAGCGCCACCGGATGCACGTGGCGTGTATCGCCGAACGTGAGCATCCAGTACACCTGGTCGTACATCAGGTACAACGGTTTGTGCGAAGCGGCCCGGCGGCGGTTTTCCTCGAGCACGAGATCGCAGATGCCGGCGAGCGCGTCTTCGGAAAACGCGGTGCCGGTCGGGTTGAGCGGCGAGTTGAGCGAAAGCAGCACGGCGTCGTGGATGTGCGGTTCCAGAAGGCCGCGTGTCGGCAAAAAGGCGTTCGACGGATCGCACGCGAGCGCCGTACCGTCCGCGCCGATCATGTGGACGTAATAATTATTGTTCCACGACGGCGTCGGATAAATGAGTTTTTCTCCCGGATCGACGACTGCCCGATACACGCCGTAGATGATCGGACGCGCCCCGCTCGCGATGAGGATCGACGACTCGGCATAATCGAGGCCGAGCCATTCCCGATAAAAGTGACGGACGGCTCTGCGCAGTTCCATCATGCCGTCGGACGGCGGGTAATTGGTTTCTCCGTCACGATAGCGACGAATGATGGCGTCTTCTAAAAATGCCGGAATTCGAAATTCTTTCGGACTGAAGTCGCCGACGGTCAGGTTGCATATGGTTTTTCCCTGCGCCGACAGGGAACGGATCTCCGCGGCGATTCCGAGAATTTGCGAACCCGCGAGGCCCCGGACCATCGTCGATACACGGGGAGTGCCGGTTTGAACGGACGAAACTGTCATTTTGATCGGTGCCGTATGAATCATTAAAAAATATTGTCTTAAGTCAGGGCAATATAAAAAAAAACGCCGCAAATGCTACAAAAATGAGCGCTTGCGGCGGGCGTCAGAAGAAGAGGAACCTATTCTTTTTCCAATCGCATCTTGTTTTTCATCTTACCGGGGAATCCGTGGCGCATGTGAAATCCCGGAAACCCTTTCCAGTGAAAGCGGCGGGTAGCGCGCATTTCCTCCAGTTTGTCGCGTTGTTCCTTGGTCAGAACGTTGCGAACGTCGATGCGGCTGTGCAGCCGGTTGATTTTGATTTGTGTTTTGATGGCGTCGATTTCCTTCACTTTGGCGGCGATTTTTTCCTTGTTCGGCGATTCCGCATGCATCAGGTCCCGAAGTTCCATCTTTTTCAGTTTGATATCGGCTTCAAGCGGGATATTCTGCCGGCGCGTGGCATCGCGGATCTGCCGCATTTTGTCGCGTTGTTCTTTCGTGATCTTCAGTTCGTCATCGTCCGGCAGCATCATTTCGATTTCCTTGCCTGCCATGTCAAATCCGCCGTCAAATTCGAACATCGGCGGCTCCGGCAACTCCGACAAATCGGTCAGGTCCATGTCGTTCATCCAGACGAATACGTCCTTCCCGTCCTCGTCTTCGGCAAACCATTCGGCTCGAAAGCCAAAATCGAAATCTTTATCCTCCTGCGCAGCGGCGGGTATCCACGCAAAGATCATCAGCAAACCGATCCCAATTCCTTTCATCGTCGCTCCTTTCTTTCGGTTTAAAATTCGTTGATTGGACGATGCGAAACCGGATAAGGTTTAACTGACGTGGGCGAGTTCAAGTTTTTCAAGATATTGGGCCTTGAATTTCTTCACCATGCCGGCGTGGCGGGGGTCGCGCATTTGCGGGTCCTGCCGAATGATGCCGAACGCGGCAGTTCGGGCGTCCTCCATCAACTCGCGGTCTTCCACGAGATTCGCCATTTTAAGTTCGGGAAGGCCGGACTGACGCGTACCGAACAATTCTCCGGGACCGCGAATTTTCAGGTCTTCCTCCGCGATGCGAAATCCGTCGGTTGTTTCTTCCATGATCCGGAGCCGGGCCCGTGTCTCGTCGGAAAATACCCGCCGGTCCGTCATCAAAATGCAATACGACTGTTCGGACCCGCGGCCGACGCGCCCGCGAAGCTGATGCAACTGGCTGAGGCCGAATCGCTCCGCGTGTTCGATCAGCATGATCGTGGCATTCGGTACGTTGATCCCGACTTCGATGACCGTCGTGCTAACGAGGATATCGATCTCGCCGTTTTTATAACGAGACATGACGTGTTGTTTTTCTTCGGTTTTGAGCCGGCCGTGCAGCAGGCTCATTCGAAGGTCGGAGAAAACGTCCTTCGATAAATGCTCAAAGGCGTCGGTCGCGGCTTTCAAATCGGTCTTTTCACTGGCCTCGATCAACGGATACACGATATACGCCTGCCTGCCGTTACCGATCTCGGTGCGGATGAAATCGTACACTTTGGATCGCGCGTCGTCGGTCCGGATCGCGGTACGGATCGTTTTTCGCCCCGATGGAAGTTCTCCGATCACGGAGACGTCGAGGTCGCCGTAGATGGCCATGGCCAGGGTACGCGGAATCGGCGTTGCCGTCATGACAAGGACGTCCGGGTGGAATCCGCGCTCAAGCGATTTTCGGCGAATTTCCGCGCGCTGCATGACGCCGAAACGATGTTGTTCGTCGACCACGATCATGCCGAGTTTATGAAACGTCACGTCGCTTTGAAACAGGGCGTGCGTTCCGACGACGAGATCGATCTGATGGGAAGCCAGCCCCGACAACACGGCGTCGCGTTCCGATTTTTTTTGTCCCCCTTTGAGCAATGCGGCCTGAACGCCAAGGCCCCAGAGCAGTTCCTGCAGCACGATGTAATGTTGCTCCGCGAGAATTTCCGTGGGCACCATCAGGGCGGTCTGGTACCCGTTTTCGACCGCGCGCAGCATCGCGAGAATGGCCACGATCGTTTTACCGCTGCCGACGTCGCCCTGGATCATCCGGTTCATCGGTGTCGGTTTGTCCATATCGCCATAGATTTCCTGCAGAACTTTTTTCTGGGCCGTCGTCAAGTCGAACGGCAGCGATTGCAAAAGCCGCTCCGTTTTTTCGCCTCCGTCGGTAAAACGGATCCCACGGTCGTCCGATTGAACCTTGGACCGGCGATACGCCAGTAGCAATTGCAGATAAAACAATTCTTCGAATTTCAACCGCCGCTGGGCGTGGTCCAGATTGTCCGGTGACGATGGAAAATGAATCTGGCGGTACGCCGTCGCGCGTGAAATCAGCCGATACTTTTCCACAACGGAGAGCGGTATAGTTTCCTCGATCGTTTCGGTCAGTTCTAAAACCGGTTTGATCAGTTTACGCAGGCCGCGGCTGTCGAGGAATTTTGTGCGTAATTCTTCCGTTGAAGGATAGACCGGGATGATGGCCCCCGTGTGGAGGAACGCGTCATCGGATTCACTGTCCAGCCGGTCGAATTCCGGGTGTGTCATTTGCAGGCTGCGGCCGAAGATCTCGACCTTGCCGAAAACCGCGAGCCATTCGCCCTCGGTAAATGCTTTTTCATAATACCGGGCGCCCTGGAACCACGTCAAATCGATCGTGCCTGAGGCGTCTTCGAGCACGAGCTTGAATCGGGAGCCGCGCGACGACCGGTTTTTGACTGTCCCAAAATGGCTGACCCGGCCGACGACCGTTGCCGCATGACCGATCTTAAGCGAGCGGATCGGGGCAATCGTTCGCCGGTCGAGATACCGGCGCGGAAAATAATTCAACAGATCCCAGACCGTCGCGAGCCCGATGTCGTGTAACGCTTGGGCCCGCTTCGGACCGATGCCGGGCAGGTAGCGAATTTCAGAATCGAGGTTCATACCGTCAGATTTTATTACAAAACCGTAAACGCGGATTTACAATTGCGCGTAAATTCTCATATAAATCGTCGAATCCGCAAATAACCGGATTGACAGTCCGACAGTTTGGGTCGTATATTAATAACACTCATGGATAAAAAATTTACTAAAAAAGTCCTTGTCGTGGACGACGAAGACGACGTTCGCGATATGATCCGGCGAATCCTTCGATTTTCGTCCTACGAAGTTGTCGAAGCTCGTGACGGCGCCGAGGCGATGGACAAGGCCGTCGTCGAAAAGCCCGACCTTATCACCCTCGACATTATGATGCCCGGCAAGGACGGGATCCGGCTGTGTGAAGAATTGAAGCAAAAACCTGAAACACGTCATATTCCCATCATGATCCTGACGGTGGCCGGAAGCCGACGCCGCGTCCTGGCGGCCGGAGCCGATATGTATATGAACAAACTTTTCAGTATCGACGAATTCGTCAACGCCGTCGATTTACTCATCAATCGCGCTCCCGCCGCGCCCTAGCTGTATCCGCGATTCTTTTCCGATCGACACGTCATTTTCCCGAAATTTACATCCGCTGCACGTCACGAGATCATAACGTTCCAGGCGATCCACATCTTGATTGGCCGGCCGACGATCACGCCGGTTTCGAATAAAACTACGTCTGCCGGTCGTACCGCAAAGAAAAAACCGCGTTCGGCCTTTTTCATCAAATCGTTCGCTTACCATGCGATAAATATCCGTTCCGTGAGGAAACGCGTTCGCCATCGTGAAGCCGGCCTGATTCAACGTCAAATATGAAAATTTCAGCGATTTTTTGATCATGCCGAGATTCTCATCGATCCGGCGGATAAACTCAGGGCGCCGCCACGTCAATTCGTGATGACACCAGTCGGTGTCTTTGGCCAACGCCGGACAATGGGACTGACGAGTGCAGGGAGCAAATACCGTCCATCCCGATTCAACGGCGATATCCCGAAGTCGCAGCAATCCGCGAGACGTCCGAAGCAGGGCAGGTTCGACGATGATGACCCACCCGTCGGAAGCCGCGGCGTCCCGAACTTTTTGCAAGAGTCGAATGCCGCCGTCCGGCATTTCATTGATGACATTTCCAATCAGAATCAGATCGAACGGACCCGACGGCAGAAGGTCGCTTCCCAGGTCGACTCGCTTGACATGAAGCCGCGATTCGGGAAAAAGTTCGGCAACATCTTTTTGAAGTTCCTGAAGCGCGTGCGGTGAATGATCGATCGCCGTCGCTTCGACGGGACGGCCGAAGCGTTCGCCGTACCAGAACATGAATCCCAGCAGCGCCGATCCGGTACCGCATCCGACGTCGAGAATACGCACGGACCGCGAGTCGAAGTAACGCGTCGCAAACCGGATTTCCCCGAGCGGAAAAAAGAACTTCAACAGATTGACCGTGGTATAATAAACAAGGTACGCCAGCCGGTCCTGCGGATCGTCGAGGTAAACGTCGTGCGTTTTTTCGCGATCAATGAAACGTTCGGACAACGAGGCGACGCGACGGATGATTGGTTCCAGATCGCGGCGCGAGGGCGATGGCAGGAAAAAGCCCAGTCGCTTTTCCAGAAAGTCAAGATATGGCGACGGAACGCTGAGAGGAGCAGGGGCGCGCCGCATCGTATTGGACGGGCTAGCGCGCGGACTTGATCACGTCGATGCCCATGTAGGGACGCAACGCACCGGGAACGACGACCGTGCCTTCGTCGGTCTGGTAATTTTCAAGGATCGCAGCGACGACACGCGGCAGGGCCAGCCCCGACCCGTTGAGCGTGTGGACGAAGTCGGGTTTGTTCTGTCCGGATTTGAACTTGATGTTCATCCGCCGCGCCTGAAACGCTTCGAAATTACTGCACGACGACACCTCCAGCCAGCGCGATTGGCCGGCCGACCAAACTTCCAGATCGTATTTTTTGGTTTGAGTAAAACCCATGTCCGCTTTACACATGAGGAGGACGCGGTAGGGTAAGTCCAGCGCCTGGAGCAGACGTTCGGCGTCCTGCTTCAGCGATTCCAATTCGTCATACGACGCCGACGGGTGGACGAATTTGACCAGTTCAACCTTGTCAAACTGATGCAGACGATTGAGACCGCGTACGTCCTTGCCGTACGACCCGGCTTCACGGCGAAAACACGGCGTGTAGGCGGCGTAGCGAATCGGCAACGATTCTTCTTTCAGAATCTCGTCGCGGTGGATATTGGATACGGGCACCTCTGCGGTCGGGATCAGGTACAATTCGTCGCGTGTGACTTCGTACATCAGGTCTTCTTTGTCGGGCAACTGGCCGGTGCCGGTCGCGCTAGCTGCGTTCACGACGACGGGCGGTTGAATTTCGAGATACCCGTTGACGGCCGCCTGGTCGAGGAAAAAATTAATCAAGGCCCGCTGCAGCTTGGCTCCCGCCCCGCGGTAGACGGGAAAGCCCGATCCGGCGACCTTTGCTCCGATCGTAAAATCGATCAGGCCCAGCGATTCCGCGAGTTCCCAGTGCGGTTTCAGTTTAAAATCCGTTTCCGGCTTTTTCCCCCATTCGAAAATGACCTTGTTGTCGTCCGGAGAATGGCCGTCCGGTACCGACGGATGAGGAACGTTGGGTACGGTCAGAAGAAGTCGCCGCAGGTCGTCCTCGACGGTTTTGAGTCGATCGTCGAGCGTTTTGATTTCATCGCCGAGGGTTTTCATTTCCGCGATCTGCGCGTCGGCATTTTCTTTGTTTTTTTTGAGCCGCGCAATGTCGTCCGTCGCTTTGTTGCGGCGGGCCTTCATTTCCTCCACGCGCTGGATGATCGATTTGCGTTCGTCGTCCGCACGGAGGATGCCGTCGATGTCGGCGTCGAATTTTTTATCGCGGACGGCACGCTTGACGACGTCCGTGTTTTCCCGAATGAATTTCAGATCCAGCATGATGTCGATTCCTTAAACGTGAGCTATGATAATCAGAGGGGCGCAGAAAATCAACGCGGGCTACGGAAAAACAAAAGCCGGCGCCGCCTAACACACACGGCACCGGCTCGGAGCTTAAGGAAGGAAACTTTACGGTCGTTGAGCCTGTCGAAGCGACCGACGGAAAAACTGAACTTCGTTCCCTTCGATAAACTCAGGGAACGAAGTCCGAGCGTGCTATCTCTTCACATGGCCAAGCGTTTGGCAGATGTGCCGGACCGTTTGATTACTGTCGAAGCGAGCGGCTTCTTGGATGGCAAACATGGCCTCGTCGTTTTTGAGTTCGCGTAAGGCCATCGCGGCGAGAATGCGCATGCCGGGCCGTTCGTGCGATCGCAAAATCGACATGAGCGGGATCATGTTGTTGCTCAGGTCCGTACCGGGAAATTCCCGCGACAATTCCGACACGACGACGATTGCACTTTCCCGTAAATTGTCGTTGCCTTGTTTGAGTGTGACCTCTAAATTCCTCGCAGCCAGGTCCAATATCTTTTCGACTTTTTCGCTGCGCTCCTGTCCGACGAGGACGGAGGAGACGATCATCAGCAACCACAGCACGGCGGAAATCGTTTTCATTGTTCGTTCCTTTCTTTTTTGTTTCTCAAGCGCTTTCAATATCGCGTGACCGTGTTACACGCGTAAAAGTCCGGGATTATCGATTCGTTATCTGCAGCGGTCTCCGGCGTCTCACGTTCGTGCTTTAGGAGACCTTGAAACAAATTCAGAGTGAACAGACTTTAAAATGACCGATTTCTAATTTTTCCCGTTCCCTAAACCACAACCCCCACAAGGAGGAAGCCATGAAAAAAATCCTGATCGGTCTCGGCGTGATCGTGCTGCTGCTCGTGATTGCCTTTTTCGTTCCGTCGACGTACACGGTCGAGCGGTCGGTCGTGATCAAGGCCGAGCCCGCCGCAATCCATCCGTATATCAACAGCCTGCAACGCTGGCCGGAATGGAGCGCGTGGACCAAAGAGGCCTACCCGACGATCGTCTACAGCTACGAAGGTCCCGTGGAAGGCGTGGGAGCGGTGAGCAAATGGGTCGTCGATGACGAAGACGGCATGATGACGATCACGCAGTCCGACCCGGCGACCGGCGTGCATTACAATCTTGAATTCGACAAAGGTTCGATGAAGTCCAGCGGCAGCCTTATGTACGAAGCGGTGGACGGCGGAACGAAAGTGGTCTGGAAAAACGGCGGCGACTGCACGTTGCTGTTCAAACCGCTGCTCGACGGCATGATCGGTCCCGATTTCGAAAAAGGGTTGAACAAAATGAAGAGCGTAGTCGAAAGCGCCCCGATCAAGGACGAACCAAAGGACACGACGGCCACGGCGGCGGCGAGTTAGTTGATCTCACAATTGCTGGACTAAAGTCACTTGAACTTGATTCAGTTTCTTTTCAGAGACTACAAATCGAGTTCGGGTGATTTTATTGACAACCATTGCAAATGAAGCTTGTCCTAAAAATGAAGCCATTTCCGATTGCAAGAATCGCCTGAAATGGCCATCTGATTGTCTATATCTAAATCTGGAGCCTCTTCGTGAAATCCATTCTCCTTTCCCTTCTCATCCTGTCCTCCATTTTCGCTCAGGACGACAAACCCAAATGGAACGTGAACGAACCGCCGGGTCCGGCCATCGACGTGAACTTCGAAACGGACGAAGGGACGTGGATGAACCTCGACGTCAGTCCGGATGGTAAAGACGTCGTCTTCGATCTGCTCGGCGATATCTATATCATGCCGATCGCCGGCGGCGAAGCGAAATTGCTCCAGGGTGGAAAATCGCTCGACGTGCAGCCGCGGTTTTCTCCGGATGGTAAAAAAATCTCGTTTACCAGCGACCGAGCGGGCGGCGATAACATCTGGATCATGGATCGCGACGGGT
>CAYZJB010000025.1:0-51132 GCA_964478735.1 uncultured Bacteroidota bacterium
CGTGAAGGCGGACGGACCGTCGGCGCCGGTGTGGTCACCAAGATTCTGAAGTAATCAAAGGATTAAGCTGTGCAAGGACAAGGCATTCGCATCAAACTCAAGGCGTACGATCACAATCTGATCGATAAGTCGATTGACAAAATCATTCGCACGGCCAAGAGTTCCGGCGCCGTTATCAGCGGCCCGATTCCTCTTCCGACCGATCGGACGGTGTACACCGTGCTGCGTTCGCCTCACGTGGACAAGAAGTCCCGCGAGCAGTTTGAAACGCGCATTCACAAACGGTTGATCTGCATTCTCAATGCGACCAATAAGACGGTCGAAGCGCTGTCAAAATTGGAGCTTCCGGCCGGCGTCGACATTGAATTGAAGGTCACGGCGAGCGCGTAAAACGAAGAATAGTTGGGCGATCCGTAAGGGTTGTTTCACAGGAGTATACGAATCATGAGTGGAATGATTGGACGTAAGATTGGGATGAGTAACATATTCGACGAAGCGGGAAATATCGTTCCCGTGACGCTGGTGGAAGCGTTGCCGAACGTGGTTACTCAGATTCGTACCAAGGAAAAGGACGGTTACGAGGCCGTCCAACTGGCCGTCGGCGCCAAAAAAGCCAAGCGTACGAACAAGCCCATTCAAGGTCATGCCGCCAAGGCAGGAATCAAAGAGGCCTTTCCTAGAATTTTCAGGGAGTTCGACGGATTTGAGCCGGACGTTTTGCAGCTGGGCGCGGAAATCAACATGGATATTTTCAACGTCGGCGATCGCGTCACCGTGGTCGGGACCTCCAAAGGCAAAGGTTTTCAGGGTGTCGTTCGACGACACGGATTCGGCGGGATCAATCAAACGACGCACGGCGCCTCCGACCGTGTGCGTGCGCCGGGTTCGGTCGGCGGAAGTTCGGATCCGTCGCGGGTGTTCAAAGGAATGAAAATGGCCGGCCGGATGGGCGGTCAGCGCGTGACCGTTAAAAATCTACGCGTGGTTCGCGTGGACAAAGACCAAAACGTCTTGTTCATTCGCGGCAGCGTTCCCGGGGCAACGAATTCCTACATCGAGATTCACAAGTAGAGCAGGAAATAGGTCATGAAAGTCGATATTAAAAAAATAACGGGCGAAGACAGCGGACGCAAAGCCGACCTGCCGAAAGACATCTTCGGAATCAAACCGAACGACCACGCCATTTATTTGGCCGTCGTGTCGGAGCGGTCCAACAAGCGTCACGGAACCCACAGCACACTTGAGCGCAGCGATGTTTCCGGTACGACGAAAAAGCCGTGGCGACAAAAAGGCACCGGGGGAGCGCGCGCAGGATCGGTCAAGACCCCGCTGTGGCCGGGCGGCGGAATCGTGTTCGGTCCGAGGCCGCATACGCACAAGAAAGACCTGAACGTCAAACTCAAGCGACTGGCGCGGAAATCAGCCCTCAGCTACAAGGCGAGTAAGGAACGGATCATGGTGGTGGAGGATTTTCACACGCTGTGTGCCGAAGCTCCGAAGACGAAAAAAGTGTACGAAGTTCTGGGCAATCTCGGATTTCAGAAGCCGATCCACTCGGAAAAGAAGGGGAAAAAGAAAGCTGAGCAAGCGGAAGAATCCGTGAAAAAATCGAAGCGGATCACGAAAGTGCTCATGCTGGTGGATAAGACGCATGCCGTCAAAACCGACAAAGATCAGCGTGCGTATGAGAATTTCAAAAAATCCTGCCGCAACGTTCCGGGCCTCAAGATCAGCACGGTGAAGGACGTGTCGACATACGACATCGTCAATTCCGATTATCTGCTGTTCCATGAGACGGCGTTACAAAATGTGAGCGGTGCGTTCGGCGCCGTCAAACCGTAGAGGTCACGATGAATATTACGCGACTCAATTACGTTCTCAAGCGTCCGGTCATTACCGAAAAGGCGACGCTGATCAAGGATCGTCCCAAACGCAACGGCGAGCCGCTGAATCAGTATGTGTTCGAGGTTGCCCGGGATGCCAATAAAATTGAAGTGAAGCAGGCGATCGAGCAGAAGTACAGCGTAAAAGTAGCCTCCGTGCGCACGGTGAACGTCAAAGGCAAAATACGCACTCGTTTCACCAAATCCGGACGGACCGAAGGCCGGACGAGCGATTGGAAAAAGGCCGTGGTGACGCTGGTCAAGGATAACAAAATTGAATTTGTTGAAGGAGCATAAAATGATCGTGGGTTCTTTCATTCACGGTCGTACGGGAGTTGGATCATGCCGGTAAAATCATATCGTCCCTATACGTCGAGTCGACGGTACATCACGGTGGCGGATTTCAAGGAGATCACGAAGTCAACGCCGGAGAAAAGCCTGACCGAGACGAAGAAAAAAACGGGCGGACGCAACAACATCGGACACACGACGTCACGTTTCCGCGGCGGCGGACACAAGCAGAAATATCGTTTGATCGACTTTAAACGCCGCAAAACGGACGTGGCGGCCAAGGTGATCGGAATCGAGTACGATCCGAACCGCACGGCATATATTGCCCTGGTGCAATACGTGGACGGTGAAAAGTCCTACATTCTGGCGCCGGAAGGGCTCAAGGCGGGTGACACCGTGATGTCGGGCGACAACGCCGAGATCAAGATCGGCAACGCGCTGCCGTTGAAGGCCATTCCGGTCGGTACGAACGTGCACAACGTCGAGTTGAAGATCGGTCGCGGCGGACAGATGGCCCGTTCGGCCGGATCGTTTGCCAATATTGTCAGCCGTGACGGCGGATTTGTTCAATTGCGTTTACCGTCCGGAGAAATTCGGCGCGTACTGGAAAATTGTTACGCGACGATCGGTCAAATCGGGAACCTCGAACACGAGAACATCACGATCGGCAAAGCCGGGCGCGTACGATGGATGGGACGCCGACCGCACAACCGCGGCGTGGTGATGAACCCCGTCGACCATCCGCATGGAGGCGGAGAAGGCCGTTCTCCTCAGGGCAATCCGCATCCGGTGACACCGTGGGGCCAGCCCACCAAGGGATATAAGACGCGGAAGAAGAATCACCGTACCAACGTCTACATCGTCAAACGTCGGAAGTAAAATACCATGAGTCGTTCGATCAAAAAAGGTCCGTTCATTTCTCCGAAGCTGTTCGAAAAAGTCGAAGAGATGAACAAAAGCGGAAACAAAAAAGTTGTCAAAACCTGGGCACGGGCCTGTGTCATCAGTCCTGAATTTGTTGGACACACGTTTGCGGTCCACAACGGTAATAAGTTCATCCCGGTCTACGTGACGGAGAACATGGTGGGACACAAGCTCGGTGAATTTGCGCCGACGCGAGTATTCCGCAGTCATTCCGGCGCCAAGGCGGCCGCGGCCACGACGGCTCCGGCCGCGAAGAAGTAAGGAGACGTTGTTTATGGAAGGAAAAGCACTGACGCGATACATTCGAATTTCTCCCCGAAAGTTGCGCCGGGCCGTTGAACTCGTGAAGGGACGAGGTGCCGAAGAAGCGCTCAATATCCTGCACTTCACCCGTAAAGACGCCGCCGAACACATCGAGCGAACCCTCCGGTCGGCAGTGGCCAATGCGCAGTTTTTGCACCCGGCGGTCGATACCGGAAATTTGTTTATCAAAGATATTTTCGTCAACGGCGGTCCGACCCTTAAGCGAGGTCGGGCCGGATCCATGGGACGGCGTTCCATGATCCGCAAGCGGACGAGCCATTTGACCATCGTCGTTTCCGAAAAGTCATAGGAGGCAGTTTTGGGACAGAAAACACATCCCGTAGGTTTACGTCTCGGCATTATCCGCTCGTGGAACTCGAGTTGGTTCGACGAAAAACATTTTGCCGACAAACTCGAAGAAGACCTGAAGTTGCGGAAATATCTTTCGGCCCGTTTGCCTAAAGATGCCCGCGTGACGAAGATTACCATCGAGCGTATCAAAAAAGAAGCGGAAGTGATTACGATCACGATTCACACGGCGCGCCCGGGGATCGTCATCGGCCGTAAAGGGAAGGACGTCGACCAGCTGCGGGAAGAATTGAAAAAACTGACGGGTAAAGAAATTCGCATCAACATCGCGGAGATCAAGGTTCCGGAGACGGATGCCGGGCTGGTGGCGAGCGACATTGCCCGTCAACTGGAAGGAAAAATCCCTTTCCGCCGCGCCATCAAAAATGCAGCGCGTGCGGCGATGCGTATGGGTGCGGAAGGTGTCCGGGTGGCGGTTTCGGGCCGCTTGGGGGGCGCTGAAATCGCGCGTGCCGACCGGTACAGCGAAGGCCGTGTCCCGCTGCACACGTTGCGCGCCGACATCGATTTTGCCTACGGTACGGCACAAACGACGTACGGCCAGATCGGCGTGAAGGTCTGGGTGTGCAAAGGTGAAGTGCTGAGCCCATTTGAGACGAAGTAATTAGTTCGACGAGGAGCGATATCGACCATGTTAATGCCGAAGAAAATAAAGTATCGCAAACATCATCGCGGGAAGATGCGCGGCAAAGCGACCCGGGGCAGCGAAGTCAGTTTCGGGACTTACGGACTCAAGGCGACGGAATGCGGATGGATTACCGCCCGTCAGATCGAAGCGGCCCGTATTGCCATGACGCGGTACATCAAACGCGGCGGAAAAATCTGGATCCGGATTTTTCCGGACAAACCCGTGACGAAAAAGCCTCTCGAAGTCCGAATGGGCTCCGGTAAAGGTTCGCCCGAATTCTGGGTGGCGGTCATCAAGCCGGGCCGGGTATTATTCGAGATCGACGGAGTCACACGCGAACAGGCCGAAGAAGCGTTTCGTCTGGCCGCGTTCAAGTTGCCGCTGCAGTCGCGTTTTGTCGCGCGCGGGGAAATTAAAGCGTAAGGAGAGACCATGAAAGCGCATGAGGTTCGGGGACTGCCGGCGAACGAAATCAAGACCATGTTGACCGATGCGGAATCGGCGCTGATGGATCTACGGTTTCAACACCGCTTAGGGCAGCTGGACAATAAACTTCAACTAGGTGAAAAGCGCCGCGAAATTGCGTTGCTCAAGACCCTGTTGCGGGAAGAGGCCCGGAAGGAAGAACTCAAAGCGGCCAAGACGATTTTAACGGAACTGAGCAGCAAATACGGCGTGGAAGACGCCAGGGACGTCATCCAGGGCGATCACATCAGCCGCGACCGGTCCCGTCTCCGTCAGGCCGTCAAAAAATTGTCCGTCCATCCGCGGCGGCGCGAATTTGCGGCCGAGATGTTGTCATTAAAAAAAATTCTGCTTGGATAATTTTATTAGGAACGGAGCAACAAGCTACATGCAAACGGAAACGAGAAATCGCCGCAAGGTGAGGGTCGGAGTGGTCGTAAGCGACAAGATGCAAAAGAGCATTGTCGTCGCGATCGAACGTCAGGTGCGTCATCCGATTTATAAAAAATACGTCAAACGGACCACGAAGCTCATGGCCCACGATGAAGAACGCCAGGCCCACGTCGGGGACACCGTCCGTATCATGGAGACGCGACCGGTGAGTAAGCGCAAGCGATGGCGCCTGATCGAGATCGTCAAGAAAGCAGCCTGATTTTACGAATGATCATTAACGGTGAGTAATTTATGATACAGGAATTTACACGTCTCAATGTTGCGGACAATTCGGGAGCGCGAAAGGTCATGTGTATTCGTGTGCTCGGAGGAACGGACCGCCGGTATGCGCGCCTGGGTGATCAGATCATCGTCTCCGTCAAGGATGCCATTCCGGGCGGCGGCGTGAAAAAAGGCGACGTGGCGCGAGCGGTCGTCGTGCGAATGAGAAAAGAGACACGGCGGAAAGACGGATCGTACATCCGGTTTGACGAAAATGCCGCCGTTTTAATCAATACGGCCGGAGAACCGACCGGCACCCGTATTTTTGGTCCGGTCGCGCGTGAATTGCGTGAAAAACAATTCATGAAAATTGTTTCGCTGGCCCCGGAAGTATTGTAAGCAGGAAAAAAGATTATGCATGTCAAAAAAAATGATCTCGTAGAAGTCGTTGCCGGTGTTCACAAAGGCAAGCAGGGCAAAGTTCTGAAGGTTCTTATCGGCGACAATAAAATCATTGTCGAAGGGATTAACCTTCGTAAGAAACATATCAAGCCCAACCAGAAAAATCCGCAAGGCGGCATCCAGGAGAAAGAGGCGCCCATTCACGCCAGCAATGTGATGCTGGTTCATGGCGGCAAACGCAGCCGCGTGGGGCACAAGCGTCTGGAAGACGGCAAAAAAGTCCGGGTGGCCAGGGCCAGCGGCGAGGTCATCAACTAAGTAAGTTTGAGGTCAACTTCGATGGCAAAACAAGACAACCAAGAGGCGAAAGCCAAAAAAGAAAAAAAAGGCGAAAGCTCCGGACTCGTCGGTGAACGGGAGGCGCTGCCAAAGGGATATCAGGCCCGACTGCAGGGCATTTACCGGGAACGAATCGTCCCCACACTGATCAAAAAGTTCGGCTACAAAAACGTGATGCAGGCGCCTCGGATCGATAAGATCGTGATCAACATGGGCGTCGGACTGGCAACCCAGGAACCCAAACTGTTGGATGCCGCATTGGCGGATCTGACGATGATCACCGGACAAAAGCCGGCCGTTCGCAAAGCCAAAAAAGCGATATCGAATTTCAAACTGCGTCAGGGCGTACCGATCGCCTGCTACGTGACGTTGCGCCGGGCCGCGATGTACGAATTTCTGGATCGGCTGCTCAATATCGCGATTCCGCGTATCCGTGACTTCCGCGGCGTTTCGGACCGGTCGTTCGACGGGCGTGGAAATTATACACTGGGCGTCAAAGAACAGATCATCTTTCCCGAAATCGACGTCGATAAGATCGACCGCCTGCGCGGGATGGACATTACCATCGTGACGACGGCCAAGACCGACGAGGAAGCCTATGAGCTACTCAAGGAATTCGGCATGCCGTTCCGCAAGAAGTAACCGATAGAAAGGAACAACGACCTTGGCGACGACAGCTTGGCAAGCAAAAACAAGAAAAAAACCGAAATTTCCGACGCGCCACCATTCCCGTTGCCGTCGATGCGGACGGGCCCGCGGGTTCATGCGCAAATTCGGCGTCTGCCGGATTTGCTTCCGCCAGTTGGCTCTGGCGGGCGATATTCCAGGCGTTCGCAAGGCATCCTGGTAGAAAATTATTCGAAGGAGTATTTGATATGTCCATGACGGATCCCATCGCGGATTATCTGACCAAAATTCGGAACGCGATCCAAGGCAAAAAGAAAAGCGTCGACATTCCTGCGTCCAACTTGAAGCGCGACATTACGCAGATTCTTCTGGAGCAGGGTTACATCAAGGATTACATGAACTTTGACGATGGCAAACAGGGTATTATCCGAATCCAGTTGAAATATGACGAACAGAAACGAAACGCGATTTCATATCTGGCGAAGGTTTCTACGCCCGGCCTGCGTCGGTATGCGAACGTCGGCCGCCTGCCGCGGGTACGTGCCAATCTCGGAGTGGCCATTCTCACCACCTCAAAGGGTGTAATGACCAACAAGCAGGCGCGTCGGGAGAACGTCGGCGGAGAAGTGCTCTGCTACGTCTGGTAAATTAGTGAACGATCATTTTTAGGAGACTATCACGTGTCACGAGTTGGAAAAAAGCCGATTCCGGTACCAAAAGGCGTCACGGTCACGCTGAAGGGAGCGGATATTCACATCAAAGGTCCGAAAGGCGAACTGTCGTTCACGTTTCATCCGGACACGATGATCGAATGCAAGGACAACGTCATTCAGGTGTCCCGCAAGAGCAATGTCGGTTTCCAGCGCGCACTGCACGGTACGGCACGAGCCATCATTGCCAACATGATCAAAGGCGTGACGGAAGGATTCGAGCGTAAGCTGGAGATCGTCGGCGTCGGTTACAAGGCGGAGGCCAAAGGCAAAATGGTGCAGTTCAATCTCGGATTTTCGCATCCAATTCTGTTCGTTCCTCCGGTGGGGATCGAAGTGACCGCGTCGTCACCGACGGCCATTTCGGTCAAAGGAATCGATAAACAGCTCGTCGGTCAGGTCGCCGCAAAGATCCGGTCTTTCAAACCGCCCGAGCCGTATCAGGGAAAAGGCGTGAAGTATGCTACCGAAACCGTCCGCCGCAAAGCCGGTAAGGCCGCAACGAAGAAGTAATTCATAGCGAATCATAAACGCGAGAACATCATGGCAGATAAAAATATACTCAAACAGGCCAAACGGCTGAAAATTCGCCGCCGGATTCGGAGGAAAGTATCCGGAACGTCCGAGCGTCCACGGTTGACGATTTATCGCAGTCTCAACCAAATTTATGCCCAGCTGATCGATGATGTTAGCGGTTCTACCTTGGTGCAAACGTCCAGCCTGGCGCAAGGGATTCGAGTGGAAAAAAGTTCCGGGAAAATTTCCAAGAGCAAACAGGTCGGGCTCGAGCTGGCCAAGGCGGCCATCAGCAAGGGGATCAGTAAAGTTGTATTTGACCGCAACGGGTTGAAGTATCACGGCCGAATCAAAGCCGTGGCCGATGGCGCCCGTGAAGGTGGTCTGGAATTTTAATCCGAGAAGGTAATACTCGATGAAAAAATCATTTACTCGAAAACCCAAAAACGACAATCCGGGCGAACTGGATCTGAAAGAGGAACGTGTCGTTCATATCAATCGGGTCGCGAAAGTAGTTAAGGGCGGCCGGCGTTTCAGCTTCAATGCCATTGTCGTCGTCGGTGACGGTCAGGGGCGCGTCGGGATCGGCCTGGGCAAGGCCAACGAAGTTCCCGATGCCATCGCCAAGGGCAAAGAAGACGCGAAAAAGAACATGATTTATGTGCCCCTGATCAACGGAACGCTTCCGCACGAGGTACGTGCGAAGTTTGGCGCTGGCAAAGTGTTTCTGAAACCGGCGTCGAAGGGGACTGGGATCATTGCAGGCGCTGCTGTACGCGCCGTCGTGGAATCTCTTGGAGTAACGGATATTCTGACCAAATGTCAGGGTTCTTCCAATCCGCACAACGTCGTGAAAGCAACGATGCGTGCCCTGGAGGAACTCACCAATGCCCGGGAGATGGGCAACCGTCGGGGTCTCACCGCAATGGAAGTATTTCAAAAGTAGCAGGAACGCCATGAAGTATCTCAAAATTACGCAGGTTCGCAGCATCAACGGAGATTCCCACCGCCATCGCGCCACCGCGCGTTCGCTCGGCCTTCGCCGCCGCGGCCATTCGGTCGTACACACGGAGTCCGTCCAAATCAAAGGTATGATTGAAAGTATACGGCACCTCGTTGCCGTGGAATCGGTATCGGAAAAGCCGAAGTCGGAAAAAACGACGACGGCGAACGCCGGATACAAAGTCACCAAAGCGAAAAAATCGGCATAGGAAGATCATGGAACTCAACCAGCTAAAATACGCGCGAGGGTCGCGCAAAAAGATGAAACGGATCGGGCGCGGCGAAGGTTCAGGCCACGGCGGAACGTCGACCAAGGGTCACAAAGGCTTGAAATCGCGTTCTGGCAACAACATGAAGGCGTGGTTCGAAGGCGGACAGATGCCGTTACAGCGCCGGCTTCCGAAATTCGGCTTCGTCAATATTTTCAAAAAAGAATTTCAGATCGTGAATCTGGCTCAGTTGACCCGTGTCGACGGATCAAAGATCAACGGCGACTCCCTCCACAAGGCAGGGTTGATCACGTACAAGAACGAACCCGTCAAGGTGCTGGGCAACGGGGATCTCAGCAAAGCGTTGGACGTCGAAGTTCATGCGATCAGTGAGTCGGCGAAAGCAAAAATCGAAAAGGCAGGCGGTAAGGTAACGGTGCTGGGTGTCAAACGGACACGACTGAAAAAGAAGAAAAAGAAGAAATAGCCGATAAAGAGAGTCCTCATGTTTCAAACTTTTTCGAACGTTTTTAAAATACCGGAACTGCGAAAGCGGATTTTTTTCACGCTGGGCATTCTCCTGATTGAACGGATCGCGGCGCACATTCCCGCTCCCGGAATCAATGCGGGCGCTCTGGCTCAGTATTTCCGTCAGGCGGAAAATACGCTGCTGTCGTTTTACGATTTGTTCGCCGGCGGGGGGTTGAGTCAGGCGACGATTGCCGCGCTGGGTATCATGCCGTACATCAGTGCATCGATCATCCTACAGTTGCTCGGGACGACGGTGCCGTACTTGCAGAAACTTCAGCGTGAGGGGGAAGAAGGGCGGAAGAAGATCAATCAGATGACACGGTACGGTACCGTGGCCATTTCCGCGGTTCAAGCGATCGGCGTGGCGACCTGGATGTGCTCGTTGAGCGTGGTGGCGGGGAATCAGGAGGTCAAGGTCGTTCCGGATCAAGGTTTTACGTTTTATCTGCTGACCATGGTGACGATGACGACGTGTACGATTTTCATCATGTGGCTGGGCGAGCAAATCACGGAACGCGGAATCGGAAACGGGATTTCCCTGATCATCACGATCGGTATTCTGGCGCGATTTCCGGCGGCCCTTTTCGATGAAGGCCAACAAATCGCAAACGGTAATCGCCACCTGATGCTCGAGATCGTGTTGATTGCCGTGCTGCTGGCGATTATCGCGGCCATTGTCTTCATCACGCAGGGGATTCGTAAAGTTCCGGTACAGTACGCGCGTCGCGTGATCGGCAGAAAAGTCTACGGCGGGCAGTCGACGCACATCCCGATGCGCGTCAATATCGCCGGTGTGATGCCGATTATTTTCGCGCAGTCGATCATGTTCGTGCCCAATACGATTGCGACGTTTTTTCCCGGCGACATTTCCGAATGGGTGACGTCCCATTTTTCAATCGATTCGGTCGCCTATAATCTGATCTTTCTGGTGATCATCGTCTTTTTTACCTACTTCTATACCGCGATTGCCATGAATCCTGCGGAAGTAGCAGATAATCTCAAGAAACAGGGCGCGTTCATTCCGGGCGTCCGTCCCGGCAAAAAAACGTCGGACTTCATCGACAATATTTTAACCCGCGTGACGCTGCCGAGCGCTGTTTTTCTCGGCATCATCGCCATCTTGCCGTTTTTTGTGCGACGCTCGACGGACATCACGGCAAGTTTTGCCTCGTTTTTTGGAGGAACGTCTCTCCTGATCATTGTGGGGGTGGCGCTGGATACGCTGCAACAGATCGAATCGCATCTCGTCATGCGCCACTATGACGGATTTCTCAAAACGGGCCGGATCCGGGGGCGGCGCGGTTAAGCATGATTCATCTCCGATCCGTTCAGGAAGTTGAAAAAATACGCGAGTCCTGTCGCATCGTCGCCGATTGTCTGCGCCATGCCAGCCAGTTGGTGCGTCCCGGCGTTACGACGTCGGAACTGGATCGGGAAATCGACGCGTTCATCAAAAACCGGGGAGGTAAGGCGGCATTCAAAGGGTATCGCGGATATCCGGCCAGTGCCTGTCTGTCCGTCGATGATGTCGTCGTTCATGGCATTCCGTCGGCCGATATCGTTCTGGAAGAGGGGATGACCATCGGGGTCGATGTCGGCGTAGTTAAAAACGGTTATTACGGCGATTCCGCGGTCACACTTCCGGTCGGACAGATCAGTGACGATAAAAAACGCCTTCTGGAGATAACTCGGCAATCGCTTTATCAGGGAATCCAGCAGGCGCGAGTGGGTAATCGAATTCATGACATTTCTGCCGCGATCCAGGCTCATGTTGAAAAACATGGATTTGCAGTGGTCCGAGAACTGGTCGGCCACGGGATCGGCCGGGAACTTCACGAAGAGCCTCAGGTGCCGAATTTCGGCAGGCCCGGAACAGGACCGAGGTTGAAGCCGGGTATGGTTTTTTGCATCGAACCCATGGTCAACATGGGGACATTTGAAGTCATGACCAAGGAAGATCATTGGACAGTCGTCACGGCGGACGGCAAACCGAGCGCCCATTTTGAACATACGGTTCACGTAACGGAAGAGGGTCCGGAAATCCTGACAATCACGGACCTGTTCTAGAATGCACTTGATTTTGGCAAAGATTATTATATATTGTGCTTCCATTTTCGGCATGCTGTTTTCAAATAACTTAAGGGAATTTTGATTGGCCAAAGAGGATCTGATAAAAGTCGACGGAACGATTCTGGAGACGCTGCCGAATGCGACTTTTAAGGTCAAACTTGAAAATGGTCACGAAGTTCATGCGCACATATCCGGCAAAATGCGCATGCATTTCATTAGAATACTGCCGGGTGACAAGGTAACGGTCGAGCTTTCTCCGTACGATTTGAGCCGGGGCCGCATTACCTATCGTTATAAATAGAAAGAGTTATAAGGAAGTTGCCATGAAAGTTCGATCATCCGTCCGTAAAATCTGCGACAAATGCAAGGTGATTCGCCGCAAAGGTGTGGTTCGGGTCATCTGTCAGAACAAGAAACACAAACAGCGTCAAGGATAAGGAGTCGTACCGTGGCTCGTATAGCTGGAATCGAATTGCCCAAAGAAAAACGCGCATTTGTCGCGTTGACGTATATCTACGGTATCGGCCGGACGACAGCCGAAAAGATCCTCGTGAAAGCGGGTGTCAATAGGCTGAAGAAAATCAAAGAATTGAATGAAGACGAAGAAAACCGCATCCGTAACATCATCAACGCGGAATTAAAAGTAGAAGGCGCGTTGCGCAGCGAGAACACATTGAACATCAAACGATTGATGGATATCGGGTGTTATCGCGGCCTGCGCCACCGCAAAGGGCTTCCGGCGCGCGGCCAACGGACACGAACCAATGCCCGGACGCGCAAAGGTAAGCGGCGTACGATCGGCGGTTTGAAGAAGGTTGAAGCGAAGAAGTAATAATCCAATTATTCGATAAGGAGAGATTCTGTGGCCAAACCGACACCCACGGCTCCCACGGTACGCAAAAAAAAGAAGATCGTTGAAGCGACGGGTATTGCCGTCATTCGCGCGACGTTTAATAATACCATCGTTACGCTGACCAACCTCAACGGGGACGTCATTACGTGGTGTACGTCCGGCCGGATGGGGTTTCGCGGATCAAAAAAGAGCACTCCGTTTGCCGCGCAGGTGGCCGCTGAAACGGCCGCCAAGACGGCCATCGACATGGGGTTGCGCCGCGTGGAGGTTCGCGTGAAAGGGCCGGGAGCCGGACGGGAGTCGGCCATCCGTGCGTTGCAGGCCGCAGGTCTGGAAATTTCCGCGATTCGTGACTTGACGCCCATTCCTCACAATGGCTGCCGTCCTCCGAAGAAACGCCGAGTTTAAGCAAGAATAAACAGGAGCAATATGGCCAGATATACCGCTGCGGTTTGCAAGCTGTGTCGCCGGGAAGGTGAAAAACTCTTTTTGAAGGGCTCCAAATGCCTGACGGAAAAGTGTCCGGTTGAAAAGCGCAATTATCCCCCGGGAGAGCATGGCGACCGTCGGTCGAAACCCTCGAACTACAGTATCCAGTTGCGTGAGAAACAGAAAGTTCGTCGTATTTACGGCATTCTCGAACGCCAATTTCGTTCTTATTTTGAGCGGGCGGAACGGCGGAAGGGCGTGACAGGTACGGTTCTGCTTCAACTTCTGGAAAGTCGTCTCGACAATGTCGTTTACCGCTGTGGTTTCGCGGCTTCACGATCGCAGGCCCGTCAGTTGATCCTGCACCGGCACGTCGAGGTGAACGGACGCCTCGTGACGGTGCCCTCATTTCATGTCAGGCCCGGCGCCGAGATTTCCATTCGGGAAAAGAGCAAGAAACTCGCCCTTATACACGGATCGCTGAAGCGTCAGAAAGACGCCGGTCAGTTGGCCTGGGTAGAAGTCGATAAAGCCGGACTGAAGGGTCGTTTTATGAACCTCCCCGAACGCGAGCAGATCCCGGTCAACGTACGGGAACAGCTCATTGTCGAGTTGTATTCGAAATAGTTTTATTTGATATAGATTGTCAATCTCTAATTAAGGGAGATTAGAAGTGCAAAATTGGGCAGGTCTACAGATGCCGGAGCGCATCGAACTCGAGGAGTCATCGTACACCAATACGTACGGTAAATTTATCATCCAGCCCCTCGAACGAGGCTTTGGTGTGACCATCGGTAATTCACTGCGTCGCGTGCTGTTGTCCTCGCTTCCCGGTGCCGCCATCACGTCGATCCGGATCGACGGCGTTCTGCACGAGTTTTCAACCGTGCCGGGAGTTGCGGAAGACGTTTCGGAAATCATTCTCAACTTGAAAGCCGTTCGTTTTAAACTGCATAACAAGAAGCCGGAGAAAGTCGTCGTTCACGTCAAAGGACCCGGTCATTTGACCGCAGCGGACATCCAAAAGGCGTCCAACGGAATCGATTTTGAGGTGCTGAATCCGGACATGCACATTGCCACGCTCAATAAGGATGCCAATTTCGAGATGGAATTGCGGATCGGACGCGGCAAAGGCTGGATCACAGCGGAAGAAAATAAATTTCCTGACATGCCAATCGGAACCGTCCCGATCGATTCGATTTTTAATCCGATCAAAAATATCCGTTATACGATTGAAAGTACACGGGTCGGCCAGCATACCGATTTCGAAAAATTGGTTCTGGAAGTGATGACGGACGGAAGCATCACGCCCGACGATGCGGTCACGATCGGAGCGCGGCTGTTGCGGGACCACGTCCAGTTATTCATCAATTTTGAAACGGACGAGGATACCCAGGGTGGGGACGTCGAGGACAAAGAATCCACACGTATTCGACAGCTGCTCAAGATGAGCGTCGATGAGTTGGAATTGTCGGTGCGATCGCACAATTGTCTGCGCGCCGCGGGCATCAAAACCATCGGCGATCTGGTCAGTAAAAACGAGTCGGAAATGCTCAAGTACCGGAATTTCGGGCGTAAATCGTTAACGGAACTCACGAAGATTCTGGAAGAGCGCGGAATGAGCTTCGGAATGGACATTTCGAAGTATCTGAACGGCGAGGAATAATTTTAGATTAGGACAGGGTCATGAGACACGGTAAAAAAGTTGCCAAACTGGGCCGAACGGCGTCGCACCGCAAAGCGTTGCTGCGGAATCTGTGCAACGAATTGTTTCGACACAAACGGATCGTCACGACGCTCGCGAAAGCCAAAGCGGCGCGCATTGAAGCGGAACGGCTCCTGACGTTTGCCAAACAGGGCGATCTGGCGGCCCGGCGCCTGCTTCTCAGCCGGTTGGGGAAACAACAGCTGCAGAAAGCCGAGGACGGCGAAAAAGTGAAATTCCGATCCGTTATCCACGAACTCGTCGATGAAATCGGTCCCAAACTGAAAGGACTGGACGATGAGCGGAAAGCCAAAAATCCGAATTATACGGGCGGCGGATATACGCGTGTTTTAAAACTCGGTAATCGCCGCGGCGACGCGGCTCCCATGGCCGTCCTGGAAATCGTCGGATACGAGACGCAGCAGATCGAAAAACGGGAAAAAGCCAAAGAAGAGCGCGAAGTCCGCGAAAAGCGTAAGATGACTCTGGCGGAACGCATCAAGGCCAAAAAAGAAGAAATGGCGGGTAAATAGGCATGGCACGAACAGTATCCAAAAAGACCGGGGCTCGGTCCGCGAAAACGGTCAAAAAAGCAACGAAGAAAAAATCGGCCCGACCGGTAAAGAAAAAAGCCGAGATAACCGCTAAAAAAACCGCCACGGTCAAAAAACACGCGGAACCGGTCGAGACCGCAGCGCAGACGTCCGAGCATCAGGGAAAAATCCAATGTTTCAATCATCGCAAACAAACGATCTGCGCGCATCTTTTGCTGGCTATCCACAAGTGCGGCGTCAAAACGATCGGTCACGGGCGTTTGGCCACGGTCCGGATCGGAAAAAAACGGCGATGTGAATTTTATGAGGAGACGGCCTTTACGGCTTGATCCTTTGAAAGCTTCCGCATACCATTAAGGCAATCGTTCAGATTGCCTTTTTTTATTTCATGCGCAATTTTTTTTGTTTTGTCATTTTTCTCAGCTTTTGCGGTCTCGGGAATGCCTCGGAAGCCGGACGGAGGGCGCTTTGGGTCGTTCGGGATGCATTAAAAAATAAAGCTTCCCTGGATCGTGTTTTGTCAGATGCGCAATCGGGCGGCTTTACCGATCTTTTCGTTCAGGTGCGCGGCCGGGGAGACGCCTATTACCGGTCTCAAATCGTTCCGCGTGCGGAAGCGCTGGACGATACCTGGGATCCGTTGCAATATATTTTGAGCCAACGTTCGACCCATCGGATGCGCATCCATGCGTGGATCAATGTCTTTTACGTGTGGTCCGCGGAACAAAATCCGCGGTCCGCTCGGCATGTTTTCCACGCTCGCCCGGAATGGATATCCGTATCAAAATCCAATGTGTCCATGCTCGAAGAGGGCACGGCGAAACTCATTCGCCGTCACGTCGAAGGCATCTTCCTTTCTCCCGCCAACGCCGAGGTCCAGAACCACGTTGTTGCCGTCGTTGAGGAACTGCTGTTTCACTATCCGTTGGACGGCATCCATCTGGACTACATCCGCTATCCCGGCAATGACTACGACTATTCAGCGGCGGCGCGCTCAAGATTTCTGCTGGACTATCACGTCGACCCATTGATCCAATCCCGTGACGATCGTTTCAATCGGCGATGGGCTGATTTTTGCCGTGAGCAGGTTTCGACGACGGTTCAAAAAATCCGATCGGCATGTGACGCCGTGCAGGGCGTTGAATTGAGTGCGGCGGTCTTTCCGAATCTGGACGTAGCGGATAACCAAATCTATCAGGATTGGCCGTTTTGGGTTCGGCAAGGGTGGCTGGATTTTGCCGTTATCATGAATTACGCTGCCGACGATCGGATTTTTTCGAAACAACTCAACGATGCTCGGACAGCCATGGGGATGAAGTCGGAACATCTAATGGTCGGTATTGCCATCTATAATCAGCCGATAGACGGTCTGCGCCGTAAGATCAAGATTCTGCAGGAAGGGGGAATCCACCATGTGGCTTTATTTTCACACGCCGTTCTTCAAGCCGAACCGAAATATCTGAACGTCTGGAAATCTTCTTTTGGGAAAACGTCCGGTTGGTAGAGACGATCGTTAATCGCCGGTGCGCTGAATCGTCCGGGTTTCAACCGTCACCATGACCGTTTTCTTTGGAGCAGGAGTTCGGTGTAACATCCCTTTGAGGACCGTCACACCCTGACTTGGATTTAACTCCATCGTCCGGTCGTTCAGGTCGATCAAGAGTTGCCCTTCAAGGACAAAAAAGGATTCGTCGTCGTGGTCATGTTTGTGCCAATGGTAATCCCCTTCGACAATTCCAAGCCGGACGACGCTGTCGTTGACCTTTGTCAGCGTCTGATTGAACCACTTATCCGTGCAAGCCTTTACTAATTCGGGAATGTCGAATTTTTTGCAGGTGGTCGCACTTGACATCAAGATTCGTGACGTAATTAAAGCGGTTCTCCATGGGAGTCTTTTGGATTGGTTTTTGTACGAAGCGTACGAACGTTATCCGAAGGGTCGCGGTTTGCGAACCTGAAAGAAGATTGCTTAAATCAGGCGTAAGGTTCCCGTTTCCAACTCAAGCAGGCGCTGCTTTCGCCAGAGACCGCCTCCGTAACCGCCCAATTTGCCGTCTTTGTTGATTACACGATGGCATGGGATGACAATGGCAACACGATTCATGCCGTTCGCCCGGCCGACCGCTCGTTGTGAGCGAGGGTTGCCGAGATCGCGAGCCAGGTCTTCATACGAGCGGGTTTCGCCGTAAGGAATTTTCAAGAGCCTTTCCCAAACTCTTCGTTCGAATTCCGTTCCAGGATAATCCAGTG
The DNA here is from genome assembly GCA_964478735.1 of uncultured Bacteroidota bacterium. Classification (GTDB taxonomy): domain Bacteria; phylum CLD3; class CLD3; order SB21; family SB21; genus CAYZJB01. Next base: position 17,715 of record CAYZJB010000025.1, read on the forward strand.
GAACATCAAAACGGCGCCGCGATCCTTTGAAATATTCTGATAATTCCGTTTGAAGTTCCGACAACCATCGATGGGGACCCGGTACCAACGGGAGTTTGAATCGCCGTCGAATGGTCTTGAACTGTGTCTCCAGCATGCGGCGATCTGAAAATTCAAGCAGGCAGACGCCTTCCGACGTGGCTCCGGCAATCATGGGACCGATCGGAGTTTCCATCCACGTTAAAAAGACGGCGCGGCCATTGGCGGCTTCACCGGGAGGAACACCGAAGGCTTTGGCAAAAGCATCTCGAAATCCACTGTACGAATCGAAACCGTGCGATAAAATTATGTCGTCCAAACGCTGGCCATCCTGAATTTTGTGGAACGACGTGGCGAGCCGCCGGCCGCGGCTGTACGCGTGAAACGTCATCCCAAATTGTTTGAGAAAATAACGTCTTGCCGTTTCCGGTGCAATCCCTAAACGTCTCAAATCGCCGTCCCGCCACCGTTTCCCGGGATCACGGTCGATCGATTCCAACAGCCGGCTGAGCCATTCGGGTTTGGATCCATATCCAAGCAATGGGCGACAGCGCCGGCACGGCCGATAGCCCGCAAAAACGGCCTCCCGTGCCGTCGCGTAAAAGTTCATGTTTTTAAGAAGCGGCTTCTGGGCCCTGCAGGACGGCCGGCAAAAAATGTGCATCGATCGTACGGCGACATAGAATATCCCGTCGTACGCTTCGTCCTTGTTCAAAACGGCCTGTCGCATGGTTTTTACAGAGGGCAATGCCGGGGTCACGTGCTTGTCCATGGTCCAAGTATATAACGGCGAAAGCGCGCGGGCCACCGAAATTCAGGCAAGTAATTTTTTCAATGACAGGCGCGACCGGCGCCAACTTCTGCTTGATTCTTGTGGCGTTTGTAACTAATATTGGCCGTCGAGAAAATCGCAACGTATTTCGAAATAAAGGGAATCGGTATGGCTTACATCATCGCGGAACCCTGTATCGGCGTCAAGGATACGGCATGTGTCAAGGTCTGTCCCGTCGATTGCATCTACGATTCCGAAGGATGGGATCAACTCTATATTCATCCGGACGAATGCATTGATTGCGGCGCGTGCGAACCCGAATGCCCCGTCGAGGCCATTTTTGCGGTTGAAAATACGCCGGAAAAATGGAAAAATTTCATTCAGAAAAATGCCGATATGTTCAAGCAATGACACCGGCGGGTCTATGTTTTGCAGGGCTCTGACAACTTCAGAGCCTTTTTTGTTTGTTGTATCCCTTCCATGAATTTGATAATTTGCCCCGGAGCCAATTCATGACTATTGCCATCGGATGCGATCACGGCGGATTCCCCCTCAAAGCGACCGTCATCGATACGATAACAAAAGCGGGGTACGAGGTCATCGATCTTGGTACGCATTCGGCCGAACCGGCCGATTATCCGGATTATGCGGCAGCCGTTGCACGAGCCGTTCTTGACGGTCGAGCGGTACGCGGCATCGTGATCTGTGGAAGCGGCGTCGGAGCGACCGTGGCGGCCAACAAGTTCAAAGGCATTCGGGCCGGTCTGTGCCACGACACGTTTTCCGCGCGGCAGGGTGTCGAAGACGACGATATGAACGTCCTGACGCTGGGCGCGCGGATCATCGGGCCGTTACTCGCGATTGAAATCATCCAGGCTTTTCTGAAGGCACAGTTTTCCCGGGCCGAGCGGCACGTTCGTCGGTTGAATAAAGTCAAAAGTTTTGAAGAGTCGTTCGGCCGGTAAATACGCCGGTCGTCCATTCATTCGTCGTCACCTGATGGTATGCGTAAACCACCCGTCTATTACTCGGACTATCTGGAGCTGGACACGCTGCTGAACCTGCAGCATCCGAAAAGTGCGTTGCGGGGAAAACCGGCCCATGACGAAACGCTGTTCATCATCGTCCATCAGGCGTATGAGTTGTGGTTTAAACAAATTTTGCATGAACTCGACAGCGTGATCACGCTTTTCCGCGAAACAACGGTCGATGAAACCAGTCTGGGAACTGCCGTCGCGCGTCTCCAGCGCATTACGGAAATTCAGAAAGTCATCATTGAACAACTTCGCATTCTGGAAACGATGACGCCGCTTGATTTTCTCGATTTCCGCGACGACCTGATCCCCGCATCCGGGTTTCAGTCCGTTCAATTTCGATTGATTGAAAACAAACTGGGCCTGCGCCCCGACCAGCGCATTTTGTACGAAAAGCACGCGTACCATACCCGCGTGTCGAAGGCCCATCAGGAAATCATCCGTCGTTCCGAGCAGGAGCCGTCGCTGTGCGATTTGATGGAGAAATGGCTGGAGCGTACGCCTTTTCTCGAGTTTGGCGATTATGATTTCTGGAAGTCGTATCGAGAGGCGGTCGATCGTATGCTGGCCGCCGACCGGGCGATCATCGAAAATAATCCGAGCCTGTCGGACACGGAAAAGGCCGCCCAGTTGAAATACCTTTCGCTGACGGAAGAAAATTTTTCAGCGCTGCTCGACGTGCGAAAACATGAAGCGTTGATTAACGACGGCAAACGGCGATTGTCGCATCGTGCCACACAGGCGGCGCTCCTGATCTGCCTGTACCGCGACCAACCGATTCTTCATCAACCGTACCGTCTGATTACCGTATTGACGGAGATCGATGAACTCTGGACGATCTGGCGGTACCGCCACGCGCTGATGGTGCAGCGGATGATCGGTACGAAGATCGGTACCGGCGGATCCTCGGGGCACGAATATCTGAAGACCACGGCCGAAAATCACAAAGTATTCAACGACCTGTTCAACCTTTCGACATTTTTTATTCCACGTTCGGCCCTGCCTCCTCTGCCGCCGGACGTCGAAAAAAACCTTGGCTTTTATCATACGTCGACGTGAGTTCATCCATCGCTGAAAAAATTCGGCGCGCCGGTGTCGTCGGTGCCGGCGGCGCCGGTTTCCCCTCTCATATCAAAGCGCAAAGCCGCTGCGATACGGTCATTGCCAACGGTGCGGAATGTGAACCGTTGATCCACAAGGATTTTGAGGTCATGGTCAACCGCGCCGAGCATCTCGTACGTGGGGTCGAACTCATGATGCAGTCCACTGGAGCGCGGGAAGCGATCATCGGAATCAAAGAGAAAAATCAGATCGCCATCGACGCCGTCACGCGGTGTCTGACGCCCGGCATGCGCGTCCACGGGCTCGGGGATTTTTACCCGTCGGGAGACGAATATATACTGGTCTATGAATCGACCCGCCGGCTGATTCCCCCGCAGGGCATTCCACTCGACGTCGGCATTGTCGTCAATAACGTCGAGACGTTTGTCAACATTGCACGAGCGGAAGAGGACATTCCCGTCGTCGAAAAGTTCATCTCCGTATCGGGCGCTGTTAAAAATCCTTATACCGGCGTCGTGCCGGTCGGGACAACGTTTCGGCGGGCCATTGACTATGCCGGCGGACCGTCATCGGAAAACGTCGCGGTGTTCGTCAGCGGTATCATGATGGGCAAACTGGAATTCGATCTCGATCAACCTATTACGAAAACGTGCGCCGGTTTGGTCGTCCTGCCCGTCGAGCACAACCTGGTGACGCGCAAAGCGTTACCGGAGAAAGTGAAACACAGCATCGGCAAGTCGGCCTGCGACCAGTGCAGCTATTGTACCGAGTTATGCCCCCGCTACATTTTGGGATACGATATTCAACCGCACAAAGTCATGCGAAGCCTCGGGTTTACAAAAACCGGTGAAGACTACTGGAATCAGTACGCTTCGTTGTGCTGCGCGTGCGGTTTATGTACTCTGTACGCGTGCCCGGAGAGTCTGTTCCCGAAAGAGGCTTGCGATCAAAGTAAACGCGTGATGAAAGAACAGGGAGTGAAATGGAGCGGGAAAATGGACGTCGAACCGCATCCCATGTACGAGGGACGGCGCACGCCTCTCAAGATGCTGGTCAAACGTCTGGGCGTGACGGAGTACGACGTTCACATGCCGTTTATCGGAAATCCCGTTCAAAACGGCGATCGGGTCATTCTACCGCTGCAGCAGCATCTGGGTGCGCCGGCCACGCCACTCGTTGACCAAGGGTCGCGCGTGCGCAAAGGACAGTTGATTGCCGACGTCGCAGAAGGAAAGATGGGCGCGGCGATCCATGCGTCGATCGACGGCGTCGTGCGCGAGATTTCCCATGCGATAACGATTGACGCTCAATAAACAGGATACGATTATGGTGATGAATTCCATCGGACTGATAGAACTGGGCAGCATCGCCGCGGGCTTCGAGACGGCTGATGCCATGCTGAAAGCGGCCAACGTCAACATCCTCCTGGCGCGATCCATCTGTTCCGGAAAATACATCGTCATGGTGGGGGGCGACGTGGCGGCGGTCCAATCGAGCGTCGATGCGGGAGCCGCGATCAGCCGGGGATCCGTTATCGATACGTTTGTCATTCCCAACGTTCATCCGGACGTATTTCCCGCCATTTCCGGTGCGGGAAAGACGGAACTGCGGGAATCACTCGGGATCGTTGAGTCATTTTCCGTCGCGTCGTTGATCGAAGCGGCCGACGCGGCCGTGAAGGCGGCCAATGTCAAACTGTTGGAGATTCGTCTCGCGATGGCGCTGGGCGGAAAGGCCTTTCTGACGATGACCGGAGAAGTGGCGGCGGTCCAATCCGCCGTCGACGCCGGCGCGCAGGTCGTGGCCGACAAAGGTTTGCTCGTCAATAAAGTCGTCATCCCGGGGCCGCGACCGGAACTCCTCACCGAGGTGGTATGAAATGGATTTGAATCTGGCCGGAAAACGGGCGATGGTTTGCGGCAGTACCCAAGGCATCGGTAAAGCTACGGCGATTCAACTGGCAAAACTGGGCGCTTCCGTCATCCTCGTCGCTCGCAACGATCAGTCGCTCAAGGCCGGCATGATCGAACTGGACACGTCAAACGGACAGCATCACGGATATCTTGCCGCCGATTTTAGCCAGCCGGACCAACTGAAGATGAAAATGGATTCCGCCATGCGTGAGTTCGACCCGATCCATATCCTCGTCAATAACACCGGCGGCCCTCCTCCCGGTCCTGTATCGGACGCGACTCGGGACGCATTCGAATCCGCATTTCGACAGCACTTGATCTGTAATCAAATTCTGACCCAGGCGGTACTGCCGGGTATGAAACGGGAAAAATACGGCCGTATCGTCAATATTATTTCGACGTCGGTCAAGCAGCCGATACCGGGTCTCGGCGTATCCAATACGATCCGGGGCGCGGTGGCGAGTTGGGCGAAGACATTGTCCGTGGAACTCGCGCCGTTCGGAATCACCGTGAACAATATATTGCCGGGAGCCACGCGCACGCAACGGCTGGCGTCGCTCATTGCCAAAAAAGCGGCGGAGAGTCATCGGACGGTAGCCGACGTCGAGGCGGAAATGATGGAAGAGATTCCCGCGAAACGATTTGCCGAGCCCGCCGAAGTGGCCTATGCGATCGCGTTTCTAGCGTCTCCGGCCGCCGCGTACATCAACGGCATCCATGTTCCCGTCGACGGCGGGAGAACGGGCAGTCTGTAATGTCGTACGAGTCCGAACCTTCAGCGCTGCTCGTTCATCTTTTCGAAGAACACATTTTGAAGTACGGTGAACCGGATTTGTATTATCGGTTCGATTCCTCCAACTCCAATATCGGCGCCGTACTTCCTTATCTCGACGTCTTTGTCTGGGAGGCCACGGCCGACGTGCCCGTAACGACGTTTACGACCATCGGGATGGCCGACCGGGGCATGGAAGGCGTGGATTATCGCGCCGAACTTCACTTTACGATCCGCGGAACTCTGACGGAGGAAGAATGCGCCGAGGTGGCCATTTTTCTCTGCAATCTCGCCGCGTATCCGTTTTTGCAGACGACGCATTTCGACTATTACCATCTCGTATCGCCGGCCGTGACGATACCGAAATTCGGGTCGTGCCGGTGGGGTCTCTTTCATCCTTCGTTCACCGACGGCGGTTGGGATGCAATCGAGCACAAAGGAACGACCGTACGGTTATTCAATTTTATACCTCTCACCGACACGGAGGTGGAAATGGCCAAATCGAAAGGCGTTCACTCACTCCTCAACTGGATGTACGACCACCACATCGATATTTTTGCAGACCGGCCCATCGCATGATCGTCATCAAAAACTACATCGACGGACGATGGGCCGATCCCATCGGCGGAAATTATCTCGACAATCCCGAACCCGCGACGGGCCTTGTTTATTCCAAAGTGCCGGACTCCGATGCGCGTGACGTCGACGCGTCCGTGGCCGCCGCGCAACGTGCGTTTCCGGCATGGGCCGCGCTATCGGCCGCCGACCGAAGCCGTATACTTTTGTCCATTGCCGAGAGAATCGATGCCCAACGGGAACGCCTCGCACAGGCCGAATCGCAGGACAACGGTAAACCCGTAACGCTTGCCCGCACGGTCGATATTCCGCGCGCGTCGTCGAATTTTCACTTCTTCGGAACGGGACTGATCCATTTTGCGAGTGAATCGCACACGACGGATTCGACGGCGTTGAATTATACGTTGCGGCAGCCGCTCGGAGTCGTCGGCTGTATCAGCCCGTGGAACCTTCCGTTGTATCTCCTGACGTGGAAGATCGCTCCTGCGCTGGCAGCGGGTAATTGTGTCGTGGCAAAACCGAGCGAAATCACGCCGATGACCGCGTTTTTGTTGAGCGAAATCGCGATGGAAGCCGGACTGCCGCCGGGTGTCTTGAACATCGTACACGGACGCGGATCCGTGGCCGGTGCCGCGCTGGTGGCCCATCCGGACATTCGGGCCATTTCCTTTACCGGCGGAACGACAACGGGCGCCGCCATTGCCCGTACCGCCGCTCCCATGTTCAAAAAATTGTCGCTCGAGCTCGGTGGAAAAAATCCAAACGTCATTTTTGCCGACGCTCCTTTTGAAGAAATGATCGAAACGACGGTGCGCTCGTCTTTTTCCAATCAAGGTGAAATCTGTCTCTGCGGATCGAGAATCCTGATCGAACGATCGTTGTATTCAACGTTCAAGGAATCGTTTGTCGAACGCGTTCGTCGCCTTCGCGTCGGCGACCCGACGTCACCGGAGACGGAACAGGGCGCGATTGTATCCCGTCCGCATTACGAAAAGGTATTGTCCTACATCGAACTGGCCCGGTCGGAGGGAGGCAACGTGCTGTGCGGCGGAGGGCCGTTATCGATGAAAGGGCGATGCGCCGGGGGCTGGTTCATCGAACCGACCGTGATCGAAGGCTTGAGCGCGACCTGCCGTACGAACCAGGAAGAAATATTCGGACCCGTCGTGACGCTGCTGCCGTTTGACCGCGAAGAAGACGCCGTTCGCATGGCCAATTCGACCTCGTACGGACTGGCGTCCGTCGTCTGGACGTCCGATTTGCGGCGGGCCCATCGCGTGGCGGCACAATTGCAAAGCGGAATCGTATGGATCAATTGCTGGATGCTCCGGGATCTGCGAACACCGTTTGGCGGCGTCAAACAAAGCGGCGTCGGCCGCGAGGGCGGATGGGAAGCCATGCGGTTTTTTACGGAGCCCAAAAACGTTTGCGTCAGGATGTAACATGGCTTCGATACAGGACAACATTGAATCCTCGCGTGCTCCCGAACCCGTCGGGCCGTATCCGCACGCGCGTCGCGTCGGCCCATTGCTCTTCCTGTCCGGCGTCGGTCCCCGGGAACGAGGCAAAAAAGACATTCCGGGAGTTGTCCTCGATCGCGAAGGCCGGATTCAGTCGTACGACATTGCCGTTCAATGTCATTCAGTGTTCAAAAACGTCCGGGCGATCCTGGAAGATGCGGGCTCGCGTTGGGAAAACATCGTCGACGTGACGGTGTTCCTTATCGACATGGAGAAGGATTTCAAGACGTTCAATTCCATCTACGCCGAATATTTCAAGGACGTCCGGCCCTGTCGCACGACGGTGGAGGTCAACGCCCTGCCGACCCCGATCGCGATTGAATTGAAGGTCATTGCTACCATCGAGTAAACTTATGCGTATTCGGATTACCATCGCCGTTTGTCTTACGTGCCTCACGGCGTGCGATCGAGACAGGGATGGGATGGAGACGCGCCGTGTCATCATTCTGACCATCGACGGACCGAGGTTTTCGGAAACGTGGGGCGACTCGATGGGAAAATACATTCCACATCTTGCCAATGACCTCGCGCCGCAGGGAACGTTCGTGTCGGAGTTTTACAACGATGGACCCACTGAAACCACGGCGGGACATACGGCATTGACGACCGGCGTTTATCAGAGTATCAATAACAGCGGACAGGAATTTCCGCAGCATCCGAGTATCTTTCAGATCTGGCGGGCGAGTACAGGCGCGGATTCGACGGCAGCGTGGGTCATTACCAGTAAAGACAAGCTGGAAGTGCTGACCAACTGCCGGGACTCGGTCTGGTCGAACCGCGAACGGCCGATGCGGGATTGCGGAGTGTCCGGACTGGGATCCGGTTTCCGTGACGATTCACTCACGTTGATTCGGGCGCGGGAAGTCATGGACGTGTATCAACCCTCATTGATGCTGGTACATTTCAAAGAGCCGGACGTTACCGCACATGCCGGCGATTGGACCGGATATCTCTCTCAAATCATCCGCACCGATCGGTTGGCGTATGAGATGTGGAACTACATTCAATCCCATCCAGGGTATACGGGACATACGACGCTTTTCATTACTCTTGATCACGGTCGCCATCTTGACAGTGTCAGCACCGGCTTTTCCAGCCACGGCGACGATTGTGCCGGTTGCCGAAAAATTGCCTGCCTCGTCCTGGGTCCGGACACCGGCAAGGGCGTCACGATCACGACGCGGTACAATCAAACGAACCTTGCCGCAACGGTGGCTGAACTACTGGGATTTACGATTACGCATTCCACTGCTTCAACGATGACCGCTGTTTTCAAACACCCGATATGAACCTTAAAGGGAGGACGTCATGATCTCATCGACGATTAATTTCAAAAAATGGATCCACGAGCATCGGCATCTCCTCAAACCGCCGGTCGGCAACCAGGTCGTGTGGAAGGACACGGACTTTATCATCATGGTGGTCGGCGGTCCGAATGCCCGTAAGGACTATCACTTCAATGAAGGTGAAGAATTCTTCTATCAGTTGAAAGGCAACATCGTTCTCAAAACGATGCAGAACGGCAAACCGGTGGACGTCAAAATCAAACAGGGCGATATTTTCTTACTGCCTCCCCGTACGCCGCATTCCCCGCAGCGGCCCGCCAACACGATCGGACTCGTAGTGGAACGAAAACGCCGGGCGCATGAGCTCGACGGCTTTCAATGGTACTGCGAGAAGTGTCATGCCAAGTTGTACGAAGAATTCATTCCGCTGACCGATATCGTCGCGCAACTGCCGCAGGTCTTCGACCGATTCTACGGTAACCCGGAAAACTGTACATGCAAGCAGTGCGGTGCCGTGATGGAGCGGCCCGTATTAAAAACGAGCCGTCCATCCAAAGCGAAACGATCGACTTCCCGGAAGCCGGCATCGAAAAAAACGAAGCCCAGAGCGCGCCGCCGTTGAATCCTCCTCCCGTGACATCGCGGGATGTCTCGTACCTCATCGATCGTTTCTTGCCCGAGTACGACACGTCGGCCACGTACTCCCGCATCATCCCGGCTCCCGTGGAGGTCGTTTATCGTGCGCTGCAAGAACGGACGTTCGGTCAACACCCCGTCATCCGATTTCTTTTTGCACTGCGGAGCTTTGCAAGTTTCAACGTTCGAAGCGAAAGCCGCGGGGTACGATTGAAAGATCTTGGATCGACGGGTTTCATGATGCTCGGAGAACGACCACCCGACGAAATCGTGATCGGCGTGGTCGGACGGTTCTGGCGACCAACCGGAAACATACGGAAGGACGTCAAACCCGAAGCCTTTATGTCGTTTTTTGAACCGGGGTATTGCAAAGCGGCATGGAACTTTCGTCTGGTCGCAATAGACGAACGACGTACGGAGGCGGTTACGGAGACCCGCGTTCATGCCCTGGATCCAAAAAGCCGATTTCGTTTTCGACTATACTGGACGGTGGTTGGACCGTTCAGCGGTCTGATCCGCGTACTCATGCTCCGCGAACTCGAAGCGCAGTGTCGACTGTCGTGAAACGAGTGCCGGGCATCGGGATCCTGCTTTTGATTTTGTCCGGCGACGCTTTGCCGGGCAATGACGAATCGGGAATGCCGTTGATCCGAAATTATTCTCCAAAAGAATACAAAGCGCACGAACAAAACTGGTCGATCGTTCAGGATTCGACGGGCCTGCTGTACGTGGCCAATACGGGCGCGCTGCTCACCTACGACGGCGTTCACTGGACGCTCATTTCGACTCCCAAACAAAGTACGGTCCGCGCTCTTGCCGTCGGTATGGACGGCCGTGTCTATGTAGGGGCCAAGGGAGAATTCGGTTACGTCGAGCGGGATTCCATCGGGCGGATGTTTTTTCAATCGATGGAAAATGTATTGCCGAAAGACGCACCTGAATTCAAAGACGTGTGGCGAATCCACGTTTCCGGACCGCATGTTTATTTTCAAACCAATGCCGCCCTTTTCCGGTGGGACGGATCGGCGTTCCGCATCTGGCGCCCACAAACGTCGTTCGTACTGTCCGGAATGGTCGATGGTGTTCTGTATATTCAACAGAGGTCCGTCGGTCTGTTTGTACTCAACGGCGATTCACTGGTTGCCGTTCCCGGAGGGAACCGATTTTCGTCGGATGAGCGCGTTACGACCTATCTTCCCCATGATCGATTTCGAGTGCTGCTGGGCTCCAATCTATCAGGCCTGTATTCGTTCGACGGATCGGCCATCCGGCCTTTTCTTACGGACGGTGACGGATGGCTGCGGGAATCGCAGTTGTATCGAGGAGCGCCGCTGAGGGATGGAACCTACGCTTTGACCAGCATCCTCGGTGGAGCACGGATCATGGATCGCGGCGGCCGCATGATCCGGTCGTTCGATCGGCAGTCCGGTCTGCAGGATGAACAGGTGTGGGGCGTTTATGAAGACGTCGACAACGGTCTCTGGCTCGCACTCAACAAAGGGTTGACGCGTATTGAATGGCCTCCGGCCATTACTGTATTCGGACCGGCGGAAGGATTGGAGGGAACCGTCTGGTGCCTGCATCGCCACGCCGGGAAACTATACGCCGGTACGAGCCGCGGCTTGAACGTCATGGAAAGCGGCCGTTTCCGTTCCATCGACGGTGTGCAGCCACAGGTCTGGGGAATGGCATCGGTCGGAGATCAATTGTGGATCGCTTCAAACGAAAGCGTGTACGCACTGGATGCCGAACGAATTTCAATCGTGGCGAACGTCCGCGCATTTGCCGTACTGCCGTCGACATCGGATCCGACGATCGTTTTTGTTGCACATTCAAACGGCCTTCTGGTTTTGAAGTTGAATGGAAAAAGCTGGACCGTCCTTCAGGAAACCGCTGGTTTGCAGGAGGAAATTCGATTTCTGACGGAAATGAATGACGGGCGCGTATGGATGGGAACGTTCAGTGAAGGTGTGGTTCAATTGGATTTTCAAAAAAATTATGCATCGCTGCCGCGACGGCGTAAATTCGGATCCGAAGCCGGATTACCCAACAGTTGGGTGACGGTGACGGCGGTTGACGGGCGTCCGGTTTTTGGTACCCATGAAGGTCTTTTCGGTTTCGACGAGTCTGCCGGAACGTTTTATCCGGATACGGCTTTTGGTCGAAGGTTTGCGGGCGGCTTTCAAGAAGTGTATCCATTCATTCATGCGAACGGTACCATTTGGGCGTCGGGAACGCGCGATCAGACCGGACGTTTTTTACATACGGAGGAAGGGTATAGATGGGACGGTACAGCGTTTCGTCGGGTCCCGTTTGTCAATCCGCAATGTATTCTGCCCGAAACGGACAGCATCGTGTGGATCGGAAGCGCCGAGGGACTTGCCCGGATCGACCTGACGACACGCGTCGAACGTCCCGTCGATTGGAAGGTCATTCTCAGCCGTGTTCTGATTCAGCCGGACTCGTTGATTGCGGCGAATGTGTATGGAAATCGAGTTCATCGGGCGGCCATTGAACCGGCATGGAACGCGCTCCGTTTCGACTACGCGGCACCGCGTTATTCAAACGAGTCCAAAACGCTGTACGAGACCTGGCTGGAAGGATTTGAAAGCCGCTGGTCGCCGTTTTCGACGGAGACGCGGAAGGATTATACCAATCTTCCCGGAGGCGATTACCAATTTCACGTACGGGCCACCGACGTCGATGGACGTCAGAGTCTGGAAACTGTTTTTGAATTTACGGTCATGGCTCCGTGGTACGTCCGATGGTGGGCATGGAGCGGATATGGAGCGCTCGGATTCCTCATGATCCATGGCGCCGTGCGTTACCGATTGTCCGTCATGCGCCGACGTAACGATGAACTCGAGCGGCGTGTTGCCGAACGTACAAAAGAACTGCGGGAAACGCAGGCCCAACTGGTCCACAGCGAAAAGATGGCCTCGCTGGGCAACATGGTTGCCGGCATGACCCACGAGATCAATAACCCGCTGACGCTGATCATTCCGAATCTCGATCACATTCGGATGGAGCTGGACCGACTGATTGCAGCGGCCGCTCGGGTGGATCGCCACATGCTGACGGACATTCGCCGCGACATCGAGGAAAGTCTAAACGGATCGGCCGTCGGTGCGGAGCGGATCCGTTCCATCATTTCCAACCTGCGTGCCTTTGCCAATCCGGGAATTACGGGCCGGACGGAAATCGACGTCAACGAAAATCTCGCGATCGTCCTGGATCTGTTCATGTATGGACGGCCGCACGTTCGATTAACGCGCCGGTTCGAGCCCGTCGGAAGGATCGTTTGTGTCGTTGGAGAATTGAATCAAAGTCTCGTCGACATACTCGACAACGCCGTGCGGGCCATCGACGACGCGCTGCGATCCGGGACCATTGAAGCCGGGGAAATCATCGTCGGGACCCGAAAGGAATCGATTCGCGGGGCGTTGTACGTCGTCATTGCCATATCGGACAACGGAGTGGGGATACCGATGGATATTCAGGATAAAATATTCGACCCGTTTTTTACGACTCGAGTCGTCGGGTCCGGCAAAGGCCTGGGCCTTTCGGAAGCGTACGGCGTCATCAAAAATCACGGAGGGACGATCGAGGTCGACAGTGCACCCGGAAAAGGTTCGTGTTTTACGATCCGGTTGCCCGTCAATTCCTGAACACGGCGTTCATGAAATCGTCAAGCTTGCTCCGGTCGAGATGCCCCTGCGTTCGTACTCCGCTGCAAATATCCACACCGAAGGGGCGCACGTCGTCGATCGCACGGCGTACGTTCTGCGGATTCAATCCGCCGGCCAGGAACACCGGTACGTTGACGGACTCGACGATCCGCCGGCTCAGCGTCCAGTCGTGAACGCGGCCGGTTCCTCCGAGCTCACGCCGCGAAGGATTTCCGGAGTCCAACAGCAGCGCGTCGACCGATGAGGCAGCCTGAATCGCCTCCTCGACGGAAAATTCGTCGAGGACATGGATGACCTGGACAATCCGGATTCCAGGAATTTTCTGCCGGATTGCTTCGTAGGTACCCTTCTTCAACCGATCGACGAGCTGGAGCGTCGTGGTCAGAACGCGCTGATGATGGGCAATGATGTGCCGTGAGTCGGTTTCACTGGTGAGCAGAAACGTGGCGATCGGCGGAGGGACCGAGGCGGCGATATCGCGGATGCGTTCGTCGTCGATCACACCCGGTCCGGTCGGCATGCGGCTGACCAATCCCAGTGCGGAGGCACCCGCATCAATGGCTGTTTGCGCCTCATGCCGTGACGAAATGCAGCAGATTTTGACACGAATCCGGTTCATAAAATTTCCGAGGGCAAAATATTCCTGAGCAGCGTATCCGGCGGTAACACCGCGGCCTGCCACCCCAACCGTCGTGCGCCTTCGGCATTGGCTTGCATGTCATCGACGAACCACACTTCCGACGGACTGAAATCGCCCCGGGCGCGCTCGAAAATCGCCGCGTCCGGCTTCATTGCACGTGCTTCGTAAGAAAACGTCAGCCGGTCGAAGCTTTCGAAAACCTGGAACCGCCGGCGGATCCAATCGACGTGGACGGGATTGGTATTCGAAATCAGACCGAGAAAAAACCGGCCCTTCAGAGATCGGACCAGAGCAATATTGTCGTCGATCGGAGTGAAAATGTCCGACCAGACGTTGCGTAGATCCTGAATTGCAATTTGGCAGCCGAGTCTTTCTCTGAGTTGCTCGAAAAAATTATCCGCTGTGATATCCCCTTTTTCAAACCGCAAGGCAAGCGGTGAGGTCGTCACCAGTTCACGAATTGCCGATGCGTCCAACGCAGACACGCGCGCCAGTTTTTCGATTGCCGGTGTCCAATCGAATTGGACCAGAACTTTTCCAAGGTCAAAAAACAGCGCTTTAATCACATCGTTCCTGAAAATTGTTTAAACGGTCGACAAATTTAAATGAAAGGACACGATTAACCAAAGCCTTTGTAAGATCGATATTGTTAAAAATATTCACACAAGCAAAACGAAGTAACTTTAATAAAAACAATGTTATAGTTTCATTCAGTTAACATTTAAATAACAAATAATCAATATTAGGATAACATAAGGATAGTAAGCTTGTGGCCGTGGATATTCATCTCTATAAAAAAGGAGTTCAAAAATGAAAAGTCTGTCTTTTGTTGTCGCCATGTCGCTGGCGGCTGCGATTGGTTGCGGTGAACGGAAAAAGGAAATCAAAGCCGAAGGCGAACAGGCGACCGCCTCGGTTGCCGCTGTTTCGACGGCCGTTGTAGTCGACGTTGCCATCAAGAAATACGAAAAAACGAGCGGGATTTCCGGAAATCTGAGCAGTATCGGCAGCGACACGATGAACAACCTGATGACGTATTGGGCGGAAGAGTTTAAAAAATTCTATCCCAACGTCAACGTCCAGGTCGAAGGAAAAGGTTCCAGCACGGCGCCTCCGGCCCTGATCGAAGGTACGGCCCAGCTCGGCCCAATGTCGCGTCCGATGAAGAAGGAAGAAATCGACAAGTTTGAAAAGAAATTCGGTTACAAGCCGACTGAGATCGCCACGTCGTACGACGGACTTGCCGTGTACGTTCACAAAGACAACCCTATTGCCGGTTTATCGATGCAGCAGGTTGACGCGATTTTCTCCAAAACGAGAAAAGGAGGAGCCACGGAAGACATCACGACCTGGGGACAACTCGGTCTCGAAGGCGAGTGGAAAGACAAACCGATCCGGCTCTACGGTCGTAATTCCGCCTCCGGAACGTATGGATTTTTCAAAGAGCATGCATTGTTCAAAGGCGATTATAAAAACGAAGTCAAGGAACAGCCGGGTTCCGCGGCCGTGGTTCAATCAGTCGGTACCGATCGATATGCAATAGGATACAGCGGGATCGGATATTCGACGACGGATGTTCGCCGTGTGCCGATTGCCGCCGCCGACGGGAAAGATTTCGTCGACGGGACCTACGACAACGTGAAAAACGGCAGTTATCCCTTGAGTCGGTACCTGTACCTGTACGTGAACAAAAATCCTCAGGGGGATCTGGATCCGTTGATGAGAGAGTTTCTAAAATTTATCTTGTCGTATGAGGGCCAGGAAGTGGTCGTTAAAGACGGGTACATGCCGCTGACGGCCGACGTGGTTCTCCAGCAATTGCAGGCACTGGGACTGTAAAACTAATTTCAAACTGCCCTGCTTCCGGGTGGGGCAGTTTTGATTAATATTGTCATGCACATTCGCCGCTTTACCGATCGACTGGCTTCTCTGCTCATCAAGACCGGGGGGGTGCTTCTTATCGTCGTCGTCCTCTCCATTATCGGTTTCATCGGCTACCAGGCCTTTCCCCTATGGGAATCAGCATCCCTTGAGCCGGGGCCTTCGGTCTCACTGGCGTCCGTATTTCCCGGAACGGCCGGGCGCGATATCCTTTTTATCGGTGAAGAAGAACAAAGAGAGATCCAGTATTTTGTCGCGGAGGACAAACTGATCTACTGCCTGTCCATGCGCGACAACAAACCGCGGATGATGACCGCATTGACGGCGGTGGGCGGCGAGCGATTGACGGCGGCCGATGCGGTATGGGGATCGCACGAAATTGCGGCGACCGATGACGCCGGAGAAGTCGTCATTGCCGACCTGCAATTCCGGACGGAGTTCGGCGATACCGGCCGTACGATCTTTCCGGAAATCGTTTCACAAAAAAAATGGAACCTCCGGTTGCCCGCCGGTCGGATTACCTCAATCCGGGCGGCGTCCACGGAATCCGGGTTTGTGCTCGGAGGGATCCTAACCCGATCGGATTCGTCGCAGGCATTTGCCGCTATTCTGGAAAATGGAGTCGAAGACGCGGCCGCAACGATGTTCGATTCGCACGTCGACGTGGCGGTCATTGCGCTCTCGCATCACGGGCAGGAACTGGCTTTCGGTACGCGAGAAGGCGTGGTCGAAGTCTACGGACGAGACGACCTTTCGAAAGCCCGTTATTCCATTCACGCGTCGGATCGCGGGATTACGGCGCTGGAGTACGTACTCGGTGACGTCACCCTGCTCGTGGCGGACGGAGGAGGCCGGCTTCGGGGATGGATGCCGGTCGACACAAACGGCGAACGGATGTTGTCGTCCGTTCACGACCTGGGAAGGGGTGAAGGTTCAACGGCGGCACTGCTGGCGTCTTGGCGCAATAAGAGCTTTGTCGTGCTGGACGATCGCAACGCCATTCGTCTTTTTCATCTGACCAGCCGGCGCCTGCTCGCCGAATTTCATTCTCCAACCGGGATGAAAAAAATATACTTCAGCCCGAAGGCCGACGGCCTTCTGCTGCTCGACCGGGATCACAACCTGGTGAGCGTCGATATCGACAGCCGCCATCCGGAGACGACGATCCAGACGCTGTTCGGTCGCATCTGGTACGAAAGTTACAACGAGCCGACGTTTACGTGGCAGTCAAGCGCGGGTACGGATGATTTCGAACCGAAGTTGAGCATGGTGCCATTGATTTTCGGTACGATCAAAGGCACGTTGTACGCGATGGTGTTTGCGATACCGCTCGCGATTCTCGGTGCGCTGTACACGTCTCAGTTTGCCCATCCGCGGATCCGGACGATCGTAAAGCCGACGGTGGAGATCATGGCCGCTCTTCCGAGCGTCGTTATCGGACTTTTGGCCGGGCTGTGGCTGGCGCCGTTGATGGAACACTGGCTCGTCGCGTTTGTGCTGATGTGTGTGGGCACGCCGCTCGGCGTCATGATCGTTTACATCCTTTTTAGCCGCCTGCCGGCGCGATGGACCGGTTATGTCGGAAACGGGCGGGAGTTGACACTGCTCATTCCCGTTCTTCTCGTGATGCTCGTGATCTCGTTTTTGATCGGCAGCGTCGTCGAATCCGGATGGATGGGGGGCAGCGCCAGCAACTGGCTTCGCGAGGCGCTGGGAATCAATTACGATCAACGGAACTGCATCGTGGTCGGGATTGCCATGGCGTTTGCCGTCATGCCGATCATTTTCACGATTGCGGAGGATTCGCTCTCCAGCGTCCCGGCGCACCTGACGTCCGCGTCGCTCGCACTCGGCGCGACGAGGTGGCAGACCGCGATCAAAGTTGTGCTGCCCGCCGCCAGCGCGGGAATTTTCAGCGCAATCATGATCGGGTTTGGCCGCGCCGTCGGCGAAACGATGATCGTGCTGATGGCGACCGGCAATACGCCGATCATGGACTGGAGCATATTCAACGGCATGCGGACATTGTCCGCCAATATCGCCGTGGAAATCCCGGAAGCGCCGCACGGCGGGACGTTGTATCGCGTGCTTTTTCTTTCCGGCGCCATCCTTTTTTTGATGACATTTTTCGTTAACACGCTGGCGGAAGTAGTACGGCAGCGATTACGGAAGAAATACGCGACGATGGTATGAAGGGCCTATTTAAAAAAGGCGACGTTTTTCTCTGGCTGACCGGGTCCGCGCTCGGTTTTATCGTGCTGCTTGTCGCCGGTCTACTGACGGTCGTGGGCCTCAGCGGCGTCGGCGTCTTCTGGCCGTCGGACATCGTGCAGGTACGACTCAAGGACGAACGAACGTTCGTCGGCGAGATCGTTCGTGAAGAAAAAATTCCGGGCACCCACGATAAACGCATTCAGTTGAAGATCGGCAACCGCGACGTGTACGGCGTCGATTTCCGGTGGGTGGACGAGCCCGATATTGTCGCGCTGTCGTACCCGGAGGCCGCCATGGTCGTCGAACGCGCCGAGTACGGAAATTTTTACGGCTTCCTCCAATTCGTACGTGTCGGCGGGCAAACCATCGCGTCGGGTCACGAGGCCCTCCCGTCGTTTCAATCGCTGATCGAAAAGGCATCGCATGTCCGCTCCCGTGTCCAGGACATTGAAAAAAATAAGATCGGACGGATCAACTACCAGATCGAACAACGGAGGCTGGCGCTGAAGCGTCTCGATCAACGGCAACAAACGGATGCGAACACGAAAGAGACGATTCTGGATGAAATCCGAAATTTTGAAAAAGAGTATGAGACATTACGCCGGGAAGCCGATGAACTCATCCTGAGCGCCGCGCATACGGACATCACGTTTGCAATCGCCGACGGATCCACACGGACGATTCCGATTTCGAAGATTATCCGTTTTTATCAGCCGAATCGGATGTCGTTCGGCGACCGGGCGCTTCACTACCTGGTCAAGATCGGCGAGTATCTCGGCGGCGAGCCGCGAGAATCGAACACGGAAGGCGGCGTTTTCCCTGCGATTTTTGGTACCGTTCTGATGGTGTTGATCATGACCGTCGCCGTCGTTCCGTTCGGTGTGATCTGTGCGATCTACCTTCGCGAATACGCCCGTCAGGGCCTTCTGGTGCAGATCATTCGCATTGCGGTCAATAATCTGGCCGGGGTTCCGTCGATCGTCTTCGGTATTTTCGGACTCGGGTTCTTCGTGTATTTCTGCGGTGGCACGCTGGATCAGTTGTTTTATTCCGAACGGCTTCCCGCGCCGACGTGGGGGACCGGAGGAATTTTATGGGCGTCGTTGACGCTGGCCCTGCTTACGGTGCCGGTCGTCATCGTCGCGACGGAAGAAGCCCTCGTGGCCGTTCCCAAAGGTGCCCGGGACGCCTCGCTGGCCCTCGGCGCGACCAAATGGCAGACGACGTGGCGGGTCGTGCTTCCCGCGTCGACCCCGGGCATTTTGACGGGCGTCATCCTGGCGATGGCGCGCGGGGCCGGGGAAGTGGCGCCGCTCATGATCACGGGCGTTGTGAAACTGGCGCCGACACTGCCGCTCGATGCCAATTTTCCGTTCCTGCATCTCGACCGTAAATTCATGCACCTCGGGTTTCATATTTACGACGTCGGTTTTCAATCGCCCAACGTCGAAGCCGCCAAGCCGATGGTGTACATGAGCGTGCTGTTGTTAATTGTGCTCGTGCTGCTGCTCAACTGGACCGCCATTGTGATTCGGGCCAAACTGAGAAAAAAATATCAAAGTTCAACGTTTTAGTATCGTGGATTCACGACAACAATTCGATAAATTATGGAAGCCATGGTTATGACCCCTCAACCCCAGAACATCGTCGATCCCCTGCCGGTCGATGCCCCACCGGTCGGCGCTACCCAGTCGGCTCCGGCGGAAAAGCCCGTCAAGATCCGGACGCGGGACATCAACATGTACTATGGAACGGCGCACGCGCTCAAGAACGTTTCACTGGATATCCGCGCCAATGAGGTTACGGCGCTGATCGGGCCGTCGGGCTGCGGCAAGTCGACGTACCTTCGCCTGTTCAACCGGATGAACGATCTCGTGGAAGGGGTCCGGATCGAAGGCTCCATTTTGATCGACGACAAAAATATTTACGATCCGGCGGTCGACGTCGTGGAATTGCGCAAGCGGGTCGGCATGATTTTTCAGAAATCGAATCCCTTTCCGAAATCGATATACGACAACGTGGCCTACGGTCCGCGGGTCAACGGCTTGTCGGGAAAAGAGACTATCGACGAGACGGTGGAACGCTGTTTGAAAAAAGCCGCGTTGTGGGACGAGGTCAAGGACCGCCTGAAAAGCTCCGCCTACGGATTGTCCGGCGGTCAGCAGCAGCGGCTTTGCATCGCCCGTGCACTCGCGGTCGATCCTGAAATTTTGCTGATGGACGAGCCGTGTTCCGCCCTGGACCCGATCGCGACGCAAAAGATCGAGGACCTGATCGAGGAATTGAAACACGACTACACGATCATCATCGTGACGCATAACATGCAGCAGGCGGCGCGCGTGTCCGACCGTACGGCATTCATGTGGCTGGGCCAGATGATCGAATTTGAAGAAACCAAAAAAATCTTTACGTCGCCGTCTCAAAAAATGACGGAAGATTATATCACGGGACGATTCGGATAGTGAACCGCGTGGAAACCCATGATGAAAGAATGAGGAAATTATGAAGTCGAATTTTACGGAGCAGCTCGAAAAGCTGGAGAAACGCGTCATCGAAATGGGCAGCCTGGTCGAACGGCAAGTGACGCGCGCCGTGACCGCCTTGATCGAGCGCAACGAGGCGATGGCCAACGACGTGATGAAGGAGGACGAACGCGTGGACGAACTCGAGCTCAGCATCGATGAGGAAGTGCTGGAGATCCTGGCCCGGCACCAGCCCGTGGCCGTCGACCTTCGCGACGTGATCGGCATTTCCAAGATCAACGGCGACCTGGAGCGCATTGGCGATCACTCACAAAATATCGCGGAATCGGCCAAGACGATCATGCGGGCGCAGCGGGAAGCGGCGCTCGGCGTCGTTCCCAAGATGGCGGACATCGTGCGTACGATGCTCAGAGACTCCATCGATTCGTTCATCCACAAGGACACCGATCTCGCGCTGGCCGTATGCAAACGCGACGAGGAGATCGACCGCCTCAACAAACACTTATTCGCCGACATCCTCGCCGGCATGATCAAAGACCCGAACACGATACCGATCTCGCTGGACATCATTCGCGTCAGCAAAAATCTGGAGCGCATTGCCGATCACTGTACGAACATCTGCGAGGACGTCGTTTTCATCTGTAACGCAAAATTTATCAAACACGGTCACGAACCCGATTTAAAGGTCCCATGAGCAAGAAAGTCAAAACCATCCTCTGCGTGGATGACGAACATGACATTCTGGACATTTTGACCTATAACCTGCGAAAGGAGGGCTACCAGGTCTTTGCCGCCGATTCCGGCGAAAAAGCCCTGAATATCGCCGAGCGCGTACGTCCCGATATGGTCCTGCTCGATATCATGATGGAAGGCATGGACGGCCTGGACGTGTGCAAGGCGTTGCGTCAACGTCCGGCCACCCAGAACAGCCATATCATATTTTTGACGGCCAAAGCAGACGAAGTGGACGAAATTCTGGGTCTCGAATTCGGCGCCGATGACTACCTGACGAAACCTTTCAGTCCCCGGAAGATCGTGACCAAGGTCAAAGCCATCTTTCGCCGCGCGGAGATGCAAAAAGACCTGCAGGCGGATAAGAAGGATGAGATCAAAATCGGAGGCCTGGAGATCAATCGCCTTCGTTATACCGTCCATGTCGACGGTGAAGAAGTCAAATTTTTGCACAAGGAATTCGAACTGCTGTACTTTCTGATGAACCGCCCCAACATGGTTTTTTCCAGAAATAATTTACTCTACCATGTGTGGGGCGAAGATGCGTATTTTGTTGATCGAACGGTCGATGTACACATCACCAAAATCAGGAAGAAGTTAGGGCGCTACGGCAACTGGATCGAGACGATCCGGGGGGTCGGATACAAATTCAGCCCTAACGGCAGTCATGAGGCGAATTAGCTCGCAACTCACGCTCATTCTCGTCGTTTTTCTACTCGTCGGTTCTTCTCTCCTTTTTGTCGTTCTTAACGTACAGCTGACCGGGCGGCTGCAGGCGCAATTGACGGAAGACTTGAAAAAGCAGTGCCGCCTCGTCGCGCATGTCCTGATGTCCGCCGATTCCGTTCAAGGGCAGGTCCATGCCATTGCCCGAAGCGCCGGTATACGGTTGACGCTGATCGATCGGCACGGCAAGGTCCTTGCCGATTCCGAGCACGATCCCGCCGCCATGGAGAATCATCTCAATCGTCCGGAAGTACAGGCCGCGCTCGGTTCGCTCGACGGAATGGGGTCGTCCATACGCTACAGCTCCACGGTGGACGACGACCTGATTTATGTCGCCTACCGGATGCCGGACAATCGCTTTGTGCGTGTATCCGAGCGGCAGTCCTTCGTGCAAACGGTCATCGGGCGAGTGCGCGTTATTTTTTTACTGGCGTCGGCCAGCGCGGTCGTTATGATTTTTTTTCTTGTGGCGCGCATTTCCCGCCGTATTACGCGTCCGCTGACGGACATTATCGGCGCGGCAGAGGAGATTCGACAAGGCAACTACGACAAAGAAATTACGGTCAGGGAAAATAACGAAGTCGGGGAACTGGCCCGGATTCTCAATGCCATGTCGGCCAAACTCAAGGGCGACATTCTGAAACTCAATGAAGCACAGGGTATCCGCCGAGATTTTGTGGCGAATGCATCGCATGAACTCCGAACGCCGGTCAGTTCGATTAAGGGTTATCTCGAGACACTCCTCGACGGCGCCGTACACGATGAAGAGGTCAGCAGGCGGTTTTTACAACGCGCGATGTCCAACGTCGTTCGCCTCGAAAACATCGTCAACGACATGCTCGATTTATCCCGGTTGGAGTCGCGGGATCGGGGATTGAGCCTTCGGTACTTCGATCCCGTCGCCACTCTGGAAGCGCTGGCTGATGAATTTCAGGATAAGGCCCAACGCAAGGGGCTGCAGATTGAATTTTCCAGTACGGTGCCTGAGGAGTTCAAACTCATGGCCGATCCGTATCAGTTCGACAAGGCCATGGTCAATCTGATCGAAAACGCAATCAAGTACACCGAAACCGGCAAAGTTCGTCTGCACATTCGCCTGGACGACAAGACCTGTATCGTCGAAGTCGAAGACACCGGTCCCGGAATTCGCCCGGATGACGTGAACCGCATTTTCGAGCGTTTTTATCGCGTCGATAAGGGCCGTTCACGGCAACTCGGCGGCAGCGGTCTGGGTCTGGCTATCGTCAAACACGTGATGGAAATCCATGGCGGGCAGGTCTCGGTCGACAGCCAAATCGGCCGCGGAACCCGATTCACACTGACTTTCCCCATCCATTAAATCTTAATTCGATCTATTCAGGCAGTTGCCACTGAGCAATTGTTGCCGTTTTGTAATATATAAATTGCTTTTGTGTTACAGAATTATTTTCTATTGTCTTGCCGTCATCATCTTCCGTTTTCAATTAACCCATTTAACTTCATGGCTCTTGATCGACTTATTCAGACGCTCCTACCGCATGACGAAAAATTCTACAGCTTCTTTGAAAGCATGGCCCGAAACCTGGTTCGCGGTTCGGAGACGATGAAACGGATTGCGGCCAACGGGCCCGAGCCGCGAGAAAAACTGCTGAACGAGGTACACGATATCGAGCACCAGTGTGATACGGTGACCCACGATATCTTTGCGGAGCTGAACGCCACGTTCGTCACGCCGTTCGACCGCGAAGACATTCACGTTCTGGCCAGCGAGCTTGACGACGTGATGGATTTTATGGACGAAGCGGCCCGTCGCCTGACGCTTTACAAGATCGGCGATATTCCGGACGCCATGAAAAAACTTATCGACGTGCTTCACCATTCGACGGGGCAGATTCTGAAGGGAATCACGATGCTCCGGGACGTCCGCAAAGCTCCGGACCTGCGCGTCATCCTGTATCAGATCCACGCCGACGAAAACGAAGCCGACAACATTTTCGAAAAGACCATTGCCGATTTGTTCGAACAGGAAAAAGATTCCATTCGTCTGATCAAGCTCAAGGACATTTACGGAAGCCTGGAGCGGGCGACGGACAAATGCGAAGACGTGGCGAATGTCCTGGAATCCATTCTGATCAAACACGCCTGAACTTCGTCGCCACGCACGACAATGTTTGAATTAGTCCTCACCATCGTTTTCATTGCGCTGGTCTTCGATTTCCTCAACGGTTTTCACGATGCAGCAAATTCCATCGCCACCATTGTTTCCACGCGGGTACTCACGCCGCGTACGGCCGTGGCGTGGGCGGCGTTTTTCAATCTCGCGGCCGCGTTTCTGTTTGACGTACACATCGCCAAGACGATCGGTAAGGGGCTGATCGATCTGGATGCGGTCAATGAGTACGTCATTATGTGCGGGCTGCTTGGGGCGATCGGGTGGAACCTGATCACGTGGTATTACGGCATCCCGTCCAGTTCGTCACATGCCTTGATCGGTGGCTATGCCGGGGCCGCGATCGCCAAAGCGGGATTCGATTCCATCGTGTACGGCGGCTGGACCAAAACGATCCTGTTTATCGCGGTCGCTCCTCTCATGGGTCTCGTCATGGGGTTTATGCTGATGGCGATCGTGATGTGGATTTTTCACGGCCGGTCGTCGACGCGCGTCAACGGCTGGTTTCGACGGCTGCAGTTGGTGTCCGCCGCATTCTACAGTCTGGGACACGGTACCAACGACGCACAAAAAACCATGGGCGTCATTACGGGACTGCTCGTCACGGCCGGGTATCTTAAAACGTTCGACGTGCCCATCTGGGTGATTGTTCTCTCGCACCTGGCCATTGCGCTGGGAACGCTTTTTGGAGGATGGCGAATCGTCAAGACGATGGGGCAAAAGATCACGAAACTCAAACCGTCCGGTGGATTTTGCGCAGAGACAGCGGGAGCGTTTACGTTGCTAATCACGGCCTTCGGAGGAATTGCCGTGAGCACGACGCACACGATTACAGGCGCGATTATGGGCGTCGGAGCGACAAGCCGGCTATCGGCCGTCCGCTGGGGCCTTGCCGGAAATATTATATCCTGGCCTGGATTCTCACCATTCCGGCCGTTGCATTGATCGGAGCGGTTTGTTTCTGGATTGTCAATTGGATGTTGTAAGGACGCCGGGGGAAGTGCCGGATCGTCTATCAGTCTTCCGCTTCTCTATCGTCGAGACGTTGCATCCAACGTCTCGACCTCACCATGAAAATCGAAGTTTTTGTCCTTCAGAAGGACCGATATCATTCTATCGAATGAAGGAGGCTCATTTCCGATGGTTTTTTTGAATGAAGGCAGCTCACACTTCACTCAGAGGTAGCTCTACGACAAACCGGCTTCCGGTTCCTTCGCGGCGATTTTCAACGTGAATACGGCCGGAATGCAAATCGACAAATTGCCGTACAATGCTTAGCCCCAGCCCCGTCGACGTTTCCCCGCCTGTAGGTTTGGCACTCAACCGGCTCC
This sequence comes from uncultured Bacteroidota bacterium, assembly GCA_964478735.1. Lineage (GTDB taxonomy): Bacteria > CLD3 > CLD3 > SB21 > SB21 > CAYZJB01. The sequence goes on from CAYZJB010000025.1 coordinate 43,149, forward strand.
ATCGCTGAAACAGCCGCGGGAATTCCTCATCGCGTATTCCCGGCCCCTCGTCTTCGACGGCCAACTGTCCCGTGTTTCCGTTCCGCGACAGGCGCACACGGATCGTTCCGTTTTTGGGCGTATATTTGATGGCATTGCTCATCAGATTTTCCGCTATGGATTTGACTTTTTCTGAATCGCCGCGGACGAGGACGTCATCCTCCAGGTCGCAATGGACCGTCTGATTCTTACGGGCCGCCAAGCGTGAATGCTGGGCGATCAACTGATACAGGATCTGCGTCAGATTAACGTCGTCCATGTGAAGGCCCACATTCCCCGCATCGATCGCGGCAATTTGGAGGAGCTGGGAAATAATGTGGTCCATGCGCTCGCTCGCCAGCACGATTTGTTGAACCTCCTTTTTGTCTTCTTCCGACAGATTCGGGTGATCGGACAAAAGACCCGCGTATCCCATGATCGCCGTCAGCGGGTTTTTCAGGTCGTGCGCCACGATGCCGATGATTTCGTTTTTGATTTGATTGGCCTGCTTCAACTCGAGGGCCTGCCGTTCGCTCGTCGCTTTTTCGGCTTCGAGACTCCGGGTTCGCTGTTGCACCAGTTCCCCAAGTTGGACTTCACGTTTTTTGAGGCGGGACACGCGAAGCGAGTGCCCGACAAAAAGAAATCCGGCCATCGCGCCTCCGCAACCGAGGACAAACCACCACGTTTGATAAAAACGCGGAATGACGGTAACGTCCGGGAGCACGGCGGCGTCGCTCCACGTTCCGAGCCGACGGAGGCGGTGACCTCAAAACGATACCGGCCCGGGGGAACGCTGGTATAGAATGCAGAGCGCCGCGGTCCCGCGTCCACCCAGTCGTCGTCGAAGCCATGAAGGCGATACCGGAAATGAAGTTTTTCTACGGCGAGAAAACTGAGACCGGCATATTGAATTTCGATGTTCCGTTTGTCCGGCGGAATAGCGATGCTTCCGCGCCACGGGACCGAAATCCCGTCAACGCGCATGTCTTCGATGACGACGACCGGCGGCTGTTCGCGGACGTCCAGTTGGTCCGGATCGACGACGACGGCGCCCTTGATCGTGGGAAACCACAGCCGGCCGTCGGACGACTTCCATCCTGCGGGTTGGAAACCGCCGTTGCATTCGCGGCTGCGCATGCCGTCGGCTTTTCCGTACGATACGCAGGTCAACGTGGAAAGCGTTCCGTCCGCCACGTCGTTCAGTGCCCGCTTGCTCACGCGGAAGATTCCCTTGTTGCAGCTCATCCACAGCGTTCCGTGCCGATCTTCAAGGATCCGGTACACGAGATTGTCAAAGAGACCGTTGTCCGTCGTGTACGACGACCATCGCCCGTCACGATAGCGGTTCAATCCGCCGCCGCGCGTACCGATCCACAACGTACCGTCGGAATCTTCGTGGATCGTCCGGACGGCGTTATGCGAAAGCCCGCTGTCGACGTTGAACGTCGTCCATTGTCCGTGGTGATAACGGATCAGGCCGTTGTTCGTGGCCATCCACAACGCGGAGTCCCGCCCGCTTGACATTTCAAACGCATCGTACGATCCGTGCGGCATCGGTACGCGTTGAAACCGGCCGTCGGCATACGTGACCAGTCCGGCTTCTTCGAACGAAATCCACAGGCGCCCGTCGACATGGTGATGAATGGATTGAACCGGTGCATTGGGTACGCCGTGACGCGACGTCCATTGCCGGAGCTGTCCGCCGTCCATCGACGCCAGTCCGCGATTGGTCCCGATCCATAATCGATCGTCTCGGTCCTCACAAAGTGCAAATACCGATTTTCCCGGCAGACCGTCCGGTACACCGTATGCCCGGATCCGGTCGCCGGCAAGGCGAAACAGTCCGTCTTCGGTGCCCATCCACACGTCTCCCGATCGGGTTTGAAGGATCGGAAAAACGACTTCGTTGCGCAGTCCCTCCTGTTGACCGATGACGTAAAATTGCGAATGGCGCATCCGATTCAATCCGCCGCTTGTCCCGATCCAGAGGGAGCCTTCGCGGTCTTCGAGGATCGAAAGGACGTGATTGTCCGATAGACCGAGCGACGAAGAATATGCCGTGATCCGGCCGCCGGTATAGCAGGACAATCCTCGTCCGTTGTGGCCGATCCAGATTTTTCCTTCGCGATCGGCGTACAATTTCCAGATTCGATTTCCCGACAGGGCCGCGAACTGCGTCTGCAGGACGACACGATCATGTTTAAAAACACCGATTCTTCCGCCTCCGGTGCCGATCCAGAGCGTTCCTTCCGCGTCCTCACAAAGGGCCGTGATGCTGTTTTCAACCGTGTTCTCCGAAATGTTGAATGGAGCGATCCGGCCGTTGGAGAACCGGTTCAATCCGTGCGACGTGCCTAACCATAGGCTTCCGTCATGGGTCTCCCTCAGCACGCGTACCGAGTTACTCGAGAGACCGTCGATGGCCGTCAGCGTCGACCATTTTCCATCTACCCAGCGGGATAGTCCTCCGTTGGTGGCGACCCAGACGGTGCCGTTCCGGTCTTGAAGAATGTCGTACACCCAGTCGCCGGCGAGTCCCTCGGGTATTCGAAACGTGGTGAACCGACCGTCTTTCAGGTGAGAGACACCGCCGCCCTGAGTCCCGATCCACAACGCGCGATCACGGTCTTCATAAAGGGTGTAGATCCAGTTGTGCTTCAATTCGGGAGTGGTCCGGGTGTCGAAAACGACAAAGCGCACCCCGTCGTACCGGACAAGTCCTTCCTGGGTCCCAAGCCAGATGTAACCGTCGGAGGTTTGCGTCAGCGCGTAGACGGAATTCTGCGGCAGGCCATCTTCGATCTGCCACGATTCGATAATGTACGGATCGCGGGAAGTCGTGCCCTGAGACCATGCGGCGCACGCAAAAAATCCGAATAGGACGTACCGGATCATGAAGGTTCGTGAAATAGCGACAACTGGGATTGGATCAACGATTCTGCTTTTTTCCAGTCCGGCTCGCGGCCGGTGTCCGCGTGATCGGCGAGTTGGTCCAGGATCGATTCCTGTATCCGGCCGCGTTGCATCGCTTCGGCGTAAGGGATACGGTGAAACGAGACCATCTCGTATTTGGGAACGAAGCGTTCGGGAAATCGGTCGGCCAGTTGTTTTTCGATTTTTTTCTTGAGCAGGTATCGGCCGTCCGCAACCTGATCCCGCATCTCGATGAAGTTTTCCAAGGCCAGGTCCGCAATCGCATCGGCATTCGCCTTTCGACGTTCGGTGTAGTCGGCAAAAATGGATTTCCAGTTTCCTTCATGGCGGCCGATACAGTCGTCCAGCACACTGCAGTCTTCGAATGCACAGTTCATGCCTTGACCGAAAAACGGAACGATCGCATGCGCGGCATCACCCAGCAGGCACGCTTTGTCCCCCATAAACCACGGCCAGCATTTGACCGTCAGGAGCGAGCCGACCGGGTTAGTGAAATAATCCTCGAGGAGCGTCGGCATATGCTGCAGCGCGTCGGGAAACTGGGTTTCGAAAAAACTCCAGACTTTTTCCGGCGTGTCCATGCTTTCAAAGCTAGGGTCCCCGCGCATGGGATAAAAGAGTGTCACGGTAAAACTTCCGTCCAAATTGGGCAATGCGATCAGCATGTACGTCCCGCGCGGCCAGATGTGAAGTGCGTTTTTTTCGATTCGAAAACCTCCGTCGTCGGCCGGTGGAATCGTCAGCTCTTTATAGCCGTGCTCCTCGTATTGCTGGAAAAAATTGAACCGGCCGGATCGCAGCATCTCCATTCGTATGGCCGACGCCGATCCGTCCGTCCCGATCACGGCTTCGCCGACGGCAATGATGTCCTCGCCCGTGATCTCATTTCGAAGATACACATCGCCGCTGATCAGGTCCATACCCGTACACCGGTGATTGAAGAAAAAACGCACGCCTCGTGTGGCTTCTGCGCGGTTCATCAGTTGAATGTTCAATTCTCCGCGGGAAATTGAATTGATATGCTCATGGGGATTCCGCGAATACGGTTGGAAATTGACATCGCCGGAGAGAGGGTGGACCATGCGTCCTTTCATTGGAATGGAAATGGACAACATGGCGTCGTCCATGCCGACCTCCTGTAGCGCATGGAGACCGCGAACCGAGAGGGCAAGATTGATCGAGCGGCCGGCGGCAATTTGAGTTTCGCGCATGTCGGGCCTGCGTTCGTATACGTCGACCCGATAACCGCGCCGAGCAAGGTAAATCGCAAGGAGGGAACCGGCAAGTCCGGCCCCGATGAGGATCACGGGTTTTTTCTCCATGGTCGCGTCCTAATGGGTTTCGGTGTTGAGGATGCGGACAAATTCGTAAACGTCACGATACGTATTGTACAGGGGGACCGGTGCAACGCGAATGACGTCCGGCTCGCGCCAGTCGCAGACGATGCCCGCACGGCTGATGCGTTCATAAACCGTTTTGCCGTCGCGTATGCGGAGCGACAACTGACAACCGCGTTCCGCCGTCGATCGCGGGGTCAGGATCGTCACGCGGCCCTTCATCAGATGGTCCAGCAAAAATTCCAGGTAACCGGTCAGCGTTTCGCTTTTTGTACGGCACGTATCCATGCCTGCCTCGTCGAAGATTTCCAGCGATGCCCGCAACGCAGCCATCTGGAAAATCGGTGGATTACTCAACTGCCATCCTTCGGCCGTGGGGATCGGAATGAAATCGGGCGGCATGATGAAACGCGTTTTTTTATCGTGTCCCCACCAGCCGGCAAATCGAGGCAGGGCAGGATCGGATACGTGCCGTTCGTGAATGAAGCACCCGGCAATCCCGCCGGGACCGGCGTTGAGATATTTGTACGAACACCAGACCGCGAAGTCGACGTTCCAGTCGTGCAGATGAAGGCGCAGGTTTCCCGCCGCATGCGCGAGGTCGAATCCCACCACGCAGCCCTGTTCGTGTCCCGCCGCCGTGATGGCCCGCATGTCGAACGCCTGTCCGGTGTAGTAATTGACTCCGCCGAGCAGGATCAACGCCACGTCCTTTCCGTCCCGCTCGATGCGTTCCAGGAGATCGCTCGTGCGCAGCGTCGCTTCACCGGACCGAGGAGCGAGTTGGATTAAATGTTCGTTCGGATCGAGTCCGTGCGTGCGCATGTGGGTTTCCATGGCGTAATGATCGGAGGGGAACGAACCGTGTTCGATCATAATTTTCGTCCGATCGCCGGACGGCCGATAAAACGTGACCATCATGAGGTGAAGATTGACCGTCAGCGAATTCATCACGACGACTTCGACGGGCCGCGCACCCACCAGGCGCGCGGTCGACGGTGTGAGAAACTCGTGATAGGGCAACCACGGATATTTCGCATGAAAATGGCCTTCGACGGCATGGGTTTCCCAGTCGTCGAGTTCCTGCAAAACGGCCGCGCGGGCGGTCTTCGGCTGCAGACCGAGCGAATTGCCGCAAAAATAGATCACGTCCGTTCCGTCCTGTTTTTTGGGAATGTGAAATCGTTCGCGGAACGGTCGCAGCGGATCGGTGGCATCCATTGCGTCGGCGAACTCCGGCGTCGTATCGAAAGTCAGTGCCATCGTGTTATCTGCTCCGGTTAGGATTCGATGCGGTAGAGCCACACCCGGCTTGGCGCGGCATCGGAGACAAAATCGGGAATATGAATCGCCGCAAGATACTCGCCGTCGGAAACGGAATCGGGGATGTACACCATTTCGGTAATGGTCTTCGTCGAACCGCTCATCTCATGGGTCCCCTGTGGTACGTTCCAATACGTGTGATGTACGCTGAGTTTGCCTTCATCAAACGCACGATCGACCGACGGCACATCGACGATCAGGTGGTCGACACCGCGGGCAACGATCCATTCGATCGCGTCGAGGGAAAAATACGGCGCCTCGTTACCCTTGTAGCGGCGCGACGTCTTGGACGCGTCGTTGGGCAGCGTTCGGAGGATCAAACATTTGGAAAATTGCGGATTTTTGTCTTGCAGTGCGCTTTCGAGACAGCGCCGCGTGATCAGGCGATCGCTGTCGTGTTTGGCGGGATTGTACCGCTCGTCCGTTCCATTTCCCGTTTCCGGTTCGATGCTGATCAGCGTAGCAGGGAAAAGCGCGTCGCGCAGGACCGAGCGGATCGCGATCCGTTCGTCAGTCAGGTGGCCGACGCACTCCGTGTGCGTTCCGTTGCAGTGCGGCGTCATCGTCAGCGTTTCGAAATTACACGACCCGCCGCGCCGCGTGTCCCCGATCCATCCGTCCGTTTCGTACGCCCGCGACGTGGCCTGTGGTACGTCGTACGTATTCGGCTGGGGCCCGTCGAACACAACGGGGATCGAAATATCGATCGGCTCCGATAGATTGGCACGCCAGAGTCTTCCGTCAATGTCGATTGTGACTTTCATTTCATCTTACCACAGAGCGCACAGAGGCACAGAGATTCACAGGGCTAATAATCTTTTTTTTGAGAACTCTGCATTGGATGGCTAAAAATAAACATCATCTCTGTGATCTCTGTGGCTCTGTGGTGAATTATCTCAAGCCAATAACAAAACGTTCCTTGTCGAGCCCGAGCCATTCGAGGGCGGACTTGTGCAGCAGCCACTCCTGCGTATCGAAGTCGAGCTCGTGCATGGTCTCGATGAGACGGCCCGGAATCGCTTCGCCGAGTGGAAATGGATAATCGCTGCCCATTGCCACGCGATGCGCGCCGACCAGCCGGATCAGGTATTTCAACATTACGGGGTCGTGAACGAGCGAGTCGAGATAAAATCGACCGAGATAGTCGCGCGGATTGACGGGATTGTCGACCGCGCAGAGATCGGGTCGAACTCTCCAACCGTGTTCGATCCGGCCGATCGTGGCGGGAAACGATCCGCCGCCGTGGGCGAACGCGACGCGAAGTCCCGGCAGCCGTTCAAAAACGCCGCCGAAGATCATCGAGCAAATGGCGAGCGACGTTTCCGCGGGCATGCCGACGAGCCAGGGGAGCCAGTACTTGGACATTTTTTCTTTTCCCATCATGTCCCAGGGATGAACAAAGACGGCGGCCCCCATTTCCCGTGCGGCCTGGAAAAAATCAAACAATTCCGGCGCGTCCAGATTCCAATCGTTGACGTGCGAGCCGATCTCGACGCCCGACAGATGAAGCTCCTTCACGCAACGCGCCAGTTCACGGATGGCAAGTTCCGGCGACTGCAGCGGAACCGTTCCGAGTCCGACGAATCGCCGGGGAAATTCTGCGACGACTCCGGCAATGTGATCGTTCAGGAGTTGGGACAGGTCGTGCGCGTGTTCCGGTTTCGCCCAGTAACTGAACATGATCGGGACTGTGGAGAGGACCTGGACGTGAACGCCGTGGCGATCGCAGTCGCCGAGACGAACGTTCGGGTCCCAGCAATTGGATTGGACCTCGCGGAAGAATTTTCCATCGATCATCATGCGTGCACAGCCCGGTCCGTGATGTTCGAGTTGGACAAAACCGCCGTAACCGTATTTTTCCTTCAGGTTGGGCCAGTTTTCCGGCAGGATATGCGTGTGGATATCGATTTTAAGCATGAAAATGCCACGGGACAAAAACCGTGTTAAATTTCCGGCATATTGGCCTTAAATGCAAGAATGTGAGTGCTCTTAACAGCCGAGCTTTCAAACGCATTACGGACCCTGAAACAAGTCCAGAGTGACCTTTTCAACAACCCTTTAAAATCGCGAAGAGGAACTGAGTTGTCCCGTGCTTAAGCGCGGATCGCGAAAGATATGAATCACGTTTCCGTGCTTTAACCCATCATCGTTTCGGGGGCCAAAGCCCATTCATTTTTTTTTAAGATTTGATGACCCTGCGCTAAAGCGCAGGGCAAGATGTTCAGAGATGCACCGAAGTTTGCGTCCTTTCCCCGTTCCCTCCGTCTACAGAATACAGGCCACACACGATGTTCGGCCTGAAAAAAGGAGACTTTATGCGAAATCCGTCTGAACCCAATTCGAAGGACGCATCGAAACCGAAAACGGTA
>CAYZJB010000026.1:0-50709 GCA_964478735.1 uncultured Bacteroidota bacterium
GGATGCATGTACATATCTACGCAAAAAACGTAGATGTTGCTGACAGAGAGTCTAAACCGCACTCCTTTTTTGTTGAGATCGGCAATGCAGGCCGGTAAATCGTCCACTTGCAGAACGATGCGGTTCCAGCCACCCGGCTCCTGCTGTCGTCCGTCGGGCATTGGCCTGGAACCGGAAGCGCCGGGGCCGCTGAGGATCAGTTTGAGATGACCGACCGAAACCTGACCGAAGGCCGGCAAGTTCTGAAAGTCCAGATTGAAACCCAGCGTCCGGGTATAAAACGCAAGCGCGCGTGGAACGTCTTTGACCTGATATCGAACGCCCCAGAGACCCAAAATAAAACTCCGCTCCGTTGCTGTCATTCGTCATCCTTTCGTATTCTCAGATGTACCGCAAAAGTAGGAACGTTGCATGCGAACGTTCCTACTTTTTCATGTTTTTCTTTACCAGAGCCACCAGTTGATCCAGCGCCTTACTCCAGCCGTCGGTGAAACCCATGTCAATATGTTTCTTGCGGGTTTCTTCATCTCCATGGATCGCGATGGCGGTATATTTTGTCCGGTCCGTTCCCAAAGACTCCAGGATAACGGCGGCCGTCATGAATGGGTTTGCCGACGGCCGATACCCCGGCCCCATCGTGTCCGTGAACACCAACCGCTCAGACGGAACGATTTCCAGAAAACAGCCGTTGTTTGGAAACTTTTCGCCTTCGGGCGATTGCATTAACGTGTAAAATTCGCCGCCGGGACGCAGGTCGAGTCGGCAGTCGATCGTTTTCCATGGATCCGGGGTGAACCATTGAAGGATTTGCTCGGGTGTGGTCCAGGCCGCCCAGACCATCTCGCGCGGTACGTCCACGACGCGCTCCAGGACCAGATCGAGTTTGGGATCGGGCTTAAAGAGGATGGGTTTCATAACGGTTTCTCCTTCAGTTGTTTGAGTTTATAAAGGTATGTGTCCAGTTGGTCCAATCGCCGGTCCCACATGTTGCGCTGGGCGGCCATCCAGTCTTCCGCGGCCTGCAGCGGTTTTGGAGAGAGAGTGTACGTGCGTACGCGGCCGGTCTTTTTCGAAGTCACCAGACCGCAGTCTTCCAGCACGTCGAGGTGCTGAAGAAAGGACGGCAGGGCCATGTCGAAAGGCTCGGCCAGTTCGCTCACGGTGGCGGGACGCTGGCATAGACGTTCGACGACCGTGCGCCGTGTGGGATCCGCCAGAGCTCGAAATACCCGGTCCAGACTGTATGATTTGTTAGGCATATACCTAACATACGGTAAAAAATTACTTAGGTCAATACCTTTCTAATAATTTTCTGGCTCTCTGGCTGGTGATTTGGCAAATTCATCTGTAATCCTGCAAGGCTCGTTGTTGGGGCACGTTGCAAAAATGAACTGCAAATCCGGCTTGACGGCCAGTGGTCTCAGTACCGAGAGACGCTGAAACAAGTTAAGCGTGACATATTACCCATGAAGTCAGCAAGGCAGTAGCGCCATGGACGCACCTCATTTCAATTTCGACGACTTTGTCGTGATCAGTCTGTTTTACCTCATCCCTGCCATGGTCTTACTCGGGCTGTTGTACGCCGCGTCCGGTTCGTTTCGTGCGGTTTGGTCGAGAGAGCGGTTTTTATTATTGATCTCACCTGGTCTCGTTTACGCATTCCTCGAATCAACGTTCGGGAGGCAGTTCTGGAATCTCTTCATTGCCGATGTCATCCTTGTGATCGGTGCGTTCATCGTTCTGATCCTGCATATTCCAAACCGTCTTGTGAGGTTCGGCTGGATCGGGCTCTGGTCGTTGTGTCTGCTCGCCGTCGTATTATGGTGGATCCTTCCGCGGGCCAATTTGAAATTGTTTTAACGGATTGTTGGAAACGTATGTCGCTCGACGCCCCGCGTCATGCCGAACTTGGTTCGGTGCTGGCCGCGAGTATCGCGTGGGGCGTTATTTTTTGCGCGTTAACCGCTCGCCCGGTCCCATCCGCATGACGGCGAAAAATTTCGCCGCTGCACCCCGTTCGCCGTGGTCCTTTTGCAGCCACGCTCGTTACCAAATTCACGCGGACTGTTTATACCAGCATGAATTAAATTTGAGACCCTTCAACATCACCAAACAAATGACAGGTTAGCTTTTCTGATTGACTTTTTTCATACCTGCTTGTCGAAGGGAACGGGAGCATACGATTTTGGTCGCTTCGACCCTCGACAGGTTCGGGGCGGGCAACTCAGCGACCGTCCTCAACAAAGCACTCAGTGAAAACAATCAGAAATTTTTCTCAATTTTTTTTAACGCCAGATTCTAAATTTGCTACATTTCGTCATGTTCTCCGACGAATATCAGACGATCGAATCCCTGACAGAAGCGACGATTGCCGACCGAGGCAGTAAATTTATCGCCGCCGTCGCACCCGCGGATTCTCAGCAGCGTGTAGACGAACTGCTCGAGCGCCGCCGCAAGGAGTATCCGAACGCGGTCGAATGGGTGATCGCTGCACGGCTCGGCCTTCCGGACGACGTAACGGTTTATACAAACGGCGAGGGAAAATTCTGCCAGGCCGTGGTCAAATTATTTGAAGGCATGCAATTGACCCACATCGCCGCCGTCATTTGCCGCGACGCACCTGGAAAACCCGCCGGCCCGCAGTCCTACCACGACGCGGCGCTCAATGCGATCCAGCACGGCAAGGTGGTCAAGCGAATTTTGTACGCCTCCATCCGGTTCGAAGTCCCTCCCGCCGACATGAACCTGGCCAGCCGGCTCGTCACCGACGGTCGCGCAAAAATCACGCACACGCAAACGGGAAATCCCAACGTCATCACCGTCATGATCCGCAAGATCCAGGAGGACGAGATTGTTCGAACTCTGACTTCGCGCAGCAATGGCCGGATTCGACGGATCATGGATGAGTAGTGTCCGATTCTGGGGTGTGGGATCGTTCATGTATGCGTGAGGCCCTATTAGCTGGCTGTGAAAATGTCGACACAAGAATTCGTTATTGACTTAAGCGCGTTGATGAATATCGCGTGCGATGGCAATGAGTTGTATCAGATTCTTTGGTCAGCTTTCGAAGATTGTAAAGTTACTGAGATAGAAAGTGGCAGCCACATAAGATTGGAGATAGACAAGTTTGGGGAGCACAACAGAATTCACTTAGCAGCCGGGATGGTGAGTATACTTTTTTCGTCCAGCCAGATGTCTGCAGAATTTATGTAGGTGCTATCGGATACCAGCGGGTAGACGTAGGTATCGAGGAACTTAAATCCGGTTGTTGGTGAGCCAATGAATCAAGACAGCATACAACCATTAAAATCGTTTAAGAAAATAATTTTCACACCCCACCCGCCGCTTCTACTCCGCAATTCACCGATTTCCAATCATGCGCACCGACATTTGACCCTATTTTGGGCTCTACAAGGTTGCATAAATGTTCACAAATCGCCTGAATTACCTGCGGAATCTTTTTTGGCTCATACGCGTTTATACGTATTCACGGTTGTAATTGACACCTGTCAGGTTTACAATCCAAATCATGAACACACGAAACCTCGAGGATAGAATGGTACGATATTTTCCCTTCCTTCTCGTCATGTTGACAACCCTGACCTGGATCGGCTGTTCCAATCAGGCGGGAGCCGGCGGTCCAATGAGTTTTCCGCCCATGCCCGTCGAAGTCGTTCGGGCCAGAGTTCAGTCCGTGGCCGACCGCTTCGAAGGCGTCGGCACGATCGAAGCGACCGACGCGATCACCGTCGTATCGGAGATCGACGCGTCCGTCCAGGCCCTGCCCTTTACCGAAGGCGGCTGGATCAAACGCGGCGAACTGATCGCCCAGCTCGACGGTGCCGCCCTCGCGGCGGAAGTCGCACGCAATGAAGCCCTGCGCGATCAGGCTAAAAATAATTACGACCGGCTCAAAGCCGCCGGCGAAGCCGTGACCGCGCACGACCTGGACAACGCCGAAGCCAATTTCAAAATCGCGGAGGCCAATCTCGCGCTCGCCCGCGTGCAGTACGCCAAGACCCGCATCGTCGCGCCATTTGACGGCAACATCGGGGCACGGAAAGTCAGCATCGGCACCTTCCTCCGTACCGGCGACGCGATCACGGAACTCGCGAACATCGACGAGATCCGCGTGACGTTCAGCGTACCCGAACGCTTTCTCGCGACGCTCGAGCGCGGTGCGGAAGTCGCCGTCAGTACGACCGCCTTTCCGGATCACCTCGTGGCCGGCCGCATCATGGCAATCGAACCGGTCGTCGATCCCGGCACCCGCAGCGCACGCGTGGTCGCCCGCGTGCCGAACGCCGGACGCAAATTCCGCCCGGGCATGTCGGCCAACGTGTCGGCGATCCTTTCACAGCGCCCCGCTGCCATCACGATCCCCAACGAAGCAATTTTCGCGGCGGGAAATCAATCGTTCGTGTTCGTCGTCAATCCCGACAGCACGGTGGCGCGCGCGGCCCTGACGCTCGGCACGCGATTTCCCGACGTCGTGGAAGTCCTGTCGGGCCTCGACTCCAACGCGCTCGTCGTTCGCGCGGGCCATCAGAAAATTTTCGACGGCGCCAAAGTCATGCCAGTCAGCAGCAACCCGGCCGGCGCCACGCAGCATTGAACCATGAATTCGCAGTATCCCGTTCAACGCCTTTCTTTTGGCAACGTGCCAGTTGCAAAAGCAGGCTTTCGCGGCCTTGGAAAAACGCCGATAAAGAACCAGGGTTCGTCACGACTGCTGTCGGGATTTTTTCCACAGCCGTTGTTTTATCACTACCTGAAAAATGAAATCTTTGAATAAAGGACGTCCATGAAACTCAGTCACGTTTCCATCCGTCGGCCGGTATTTGCGACCGTGATGAGCCTCACGATCATGCTCTTCGGCATCATCGCGTTCACGCGGCTGCCGGTGCGTGAATATCCCGATATCGATTCCCCGATCATTTCCGTCGTGACCCTGTACCGCGGCGCGAGCGCCAGCGTGGTCGAAGCGGAAATTACCAACGTGCTGGAGGAACAGTTCGCCACTCTCGAAGGCGTCAAAACGATGACGTCGTCGAGCAAAGAAGAAGGTTCCGTCATCACGATCGAATTTGAACTCAACCGCGACGTCGACGAGGCGGCCAACGACGTACGCGACCGCGTGTCGCGCATTCGCGGGTCGCTCCCGCAGGAAGTCGAAGACCCCGTCGTGTCGAAGGTCGACGCCAACGCGCAGGCGATCATGTGGATCGCGCTCTCGAGCGACCGCCATTCGACGCTCGAACTTACCGACGCGGCGGACCGCATCATGAAGGAACGTATTCAACGCCTCAACGGCGTCGGGTCGGTCATCATCGGCGGCGAACGCCGGTACGCGATGCGCGTCTGGCTCGATCCGCTGCGCATGGCCGCACATCAATTGACCGCGCAGGACGTCGAAGCCGCGATCCGGCGTGAAAACGCGGAAATTCCGAGCGGACGGGTCGAGGGACTGGAGCGCGAGTTTGCCGTGCGAACGCGCGGGGAACTGTCGAAACCCGACGAATTCGGCGCGATCATCGTGAGCCAGAGTCATAACGACGTGGTCCGTCTGCGCGACGTGGCCGAGATCACGATCGGAGCAGAAGACGAACGTACGATCACACGGTACAATGGCGAACCGACCGTCGGACTCGGCATCGTCAAACAGTCGAAAGCAAGTACAGTCGACGTGGCCGCGGCCGTTCGCGAGGCGCTGCCGGAGCTCGGCAAACTGCTGCCCGCGGGCATGCGGCTCGACGTGGCGTACGACAGTTCGAACTTCATCAATGACTCGATCGTCGAAGTCCGGGAAACCCTGATCATCGCGATGTGTCTCGTCGTGCTGGTCGTTTTTGCGTTCCTCAAGAGTCTCCGCGCAACGGCGATCCCAACGCTGGCCATTCCGGTGTCGATCATCGGTTCGCTTGCCGCGGCGTATTTTGCCGGCTTCACGATTAACATTCTAACGCTGCTCGGCATGGTGCTCGCCATCGGTCTCGTCGTGGACGACGCCATCGTCGTTTTGGAAAACATTTACCGTCACATGGAGATGGGCAAAAGCCGGTGGCAGGCCGCGATCGACGGCAGTAAAGAAATCGGCTTTGCCGTCGTGGCCACGACGATCTCCCTCGTCGCCGTGTTTATCCCGCTCGGTTTTTTGACCGGCTCGGTCGGCCGGTTGTTCAACGAATTCGGCCTGACCGTCGCGGTGTCCGTGCTTATTTCGGGATTCGTCGCTCTGACGCTGACGCCGATGCTGTCGTCGAAAATGTTGAAACCGTTGCATCATACGAGCAACAGCTGGGCCTCGCGTTCGTTCGACGCGTTTTTTGACTGGCTCAACGTGACATACGAACGCATCCTGCGATGGATCCTCGGTCATCGCGTGCTGGTCATGGGCGCGGCGGCACTGTCAATCGTCGTGAGCGCGGGAATTTTCTTTTTGATGCCAAGCGAGCTGGTCCCGATCGAAGACCGCGGGTTCGGGTTCGGCATCGTGATCGCCCCGGAAGGCGCGACGATCGATTACACCGACAGCTACATGCGTCAGATCGAATCTCGGCTGATGGCGGTACCGGAACGGCGCGGCATGTTCACCGCCACGGGTCTCGGATTCAACGGACCCGGCAGCGTCACGACCTCGTTCATTTTCCTCGCGTTGAAAGACCGCACGGAACGTGAACGGTCGCAGCAGGAAATCGTGCAGTCGCTCTTTCCGCAGTTGATCACGATTCCCGGTGTGCTCGCGTTCGTGATCAATCCGCCGAGTCTCGGAAATTTCAGCACCGGACAGGTGGAGTACGTGCTGCAGGGCGACAGTTACGAAGAACTCGCGCAGGTGGTCGGCATGGTGATGGGCGAAGCGCACCAACTGGGCTACATGATCAACCTCGACACCGATCTGCGGCTCAATAAACCCCAGCTCGACCTTCACATCGACCGCGAGCGCGCGGCCGGACTGGGCGTCTCGGTCGTCGACATCGGATCGACGCTGCAAACCTTCCTCGGCGGACGAACGGTGACGAATTTCAAACGCGGGACCAAACAGTACGACGTGATTTTGCAGATGAAGCCTCAGGCGCGGGCCACGCCGGACGCGATCCGCGACATTTATGTCCGCGGCACGGACGGACTTGTTCAGCTCGCCAACGTCGTCCGTATCAGCGAAACGGTGGCGCCCAAGGAATTGAACCACTACAACCGCGTACGTTCCGCCAAGATCACCGCAAGCCTCGTTCCGGGGGTGAGCCTTGGTCAGGCGCTCGACGATCTCGACCGGATCGCCGAAGGAAAACTGCCGGCCGGCGTCAAACGCGACTTTGCCGGACAATCGCTGGAGTTCAAGACGTCGAGTTCCAGCCTGTATTTCATGTTCCTGCTCGCCGTGATTTTCATTTATCTCGTACTGGCGGCGCAGTTTGAAAGCTTCGTCCATCCGTTCACCATTCTGTTTTCCGTACCGCTGGCGGTGTTCGGCGCGCTGTTGACCCTGTTTATCTTCGGACAGAGCCTGAACATTTATTCGCAGATCGGCTTGATCATGTTGATCGGTCTCGTGACCAAAAACTCCATCCTGATCGTCGAATTCGCCAACCAGCTGCGCACCGCCGGTCAGACTGTATTTGACGCCGTCGTCCAGGCATCGACGATCCGGCTTCGCCCGATCCTGATGACGTCGTTCGCTACGATTTTCGGTGTACTACCGATTGCGATCGGACTCGGCGCCGGAGCGGAATCGCGACGGCCGCTCGGCCTCGCCGTCGTCGGCGGCATGTTTTTTTCGACGTTCCTCACCCTCGTGATCGTTCCGGTCGTCTACACGTTACTGGCCCGTTTCACGAAGAAGACCGAGGCGTTCGATGAAATCCCCGAAGATGACCATGGTTCGGCAAACGTTGGCGTGCAGCCGCTGACAGAGGGAGTGTAGGAGTGCCTTATTAAAGACTGTTGGACATGACAAATCATTCTGCTCTGATCGACGTCGTCGATGTCTCGCCGGTCTTTCGCCGTGATCCGAACTGGATTTTTCACCCGTCGTGTCTCGCTTTGGCAGGTAGTTGAGAAAGCCTTTGGCCGGACAATGTCACACCGAAACTTAACTATTACCCATGAACCTTCAACCTTTCCTGCTCGAACGTTACTTCGCGTTATATGAATTCGACGTCCCGTATTTGCTCAGCAGTTCGGATGGTGAATCCTTGACGATCGCTGAATTGCTCGACAAGCACGAAATGGACGCCTTTCACCGACTGCATCTCGGTTATACCCGTCGGAGGGTTCGCCGTCATTGCGTGAAGCCGTAACGACGTTATACCGCGACATGACGCCGGGTGACATTATCGTTCACGCCGGAGCCCAAGAAGCGGTTTTCACAACTCTCCACGCGGTCCTGTCCCCGTCGGACCACGCCATTATTCACACTCCGTGTTACCAATCCCTTTTGGAAATCCCTCGAACCGTCGGATGCGAGGTGACGGAATGGAAAGCAACGCCCGATAACGGATGGAAACTTGAGCTCGACGATTTGAAACGCCTGATCAAACCCACGACCCGATTGGTGGTGATCAATTGCCCCCACAATCCGACCGGTTACACGATGGACGCTGCGCAGTGGACCGAACGCGCACGGCTTGCCGGCGAACGAGGTTTTTTTGTTTTATCGGATGAAGTGTACCGGTTCAGCGAGTACGACGACGCTCGACGGCTGCCGGCCATGGCGGATTTGACGCCGTTCGGCATCTCACTCGGGGTCATGTCCAAAAGTTTCGGACTCGCGGGACTCCGTATCGGTTGGATCGCGTGCCGTTCGGCGGACGTCCGGAACCGCGTTCAGGAAATCAAAGATTACACCACAATCTGCAGCAGCGCGCCGAGCGAGTTTCTGGCCACGGTTGCCCTTTCTAAAAAAGACCGGCTCATCGAGCGAAACCGTACGATCATCGTATCCAACCTCCGGCGGGCCGACGAGTTTTTCAAGCGGCATCGTGAAACGTTTAACTGGAAGCCGCCCGATGCGGGGCCCGTTGCTTTTCCATCGTTTCGGGACAGCGTCGATGTGACGAAACTCGCGAAACGGCTTGCACAAAATCAGGGAGTGATGCTCCTTCCGGGCTTCGTGTACGGAGATGAATGGAGCGTACATTTTCGTCTCGGACTGGGCCGAGTCAATTTTCCACAGGCGTTGCCCGCATTTGAAAACGGGATCTGAAGCGTCTCCCTTCTACGCGTTTCAACATCCGTTAGAAAAATATTACAGCCTATCTCAAAAAAGAATCGTGATTGTCGGATATTGTCATGACCCTTAGGTCGTGGATGGACCGGAAAATCACGACGACTTTAGGCCGCCACGAGTTGAAGGCCCGTGGCAAAGAATTTTGGAAACACAGTAACACGACTGAAAATGTTGTACTATCGATGGGCCCAACCCGACAAACGCGGTATGAGCCTATGATGTGTACTAAATACCCCTTTTTGAGCCTTGATTTTAGGGTCGTCGGATTTTACTATTCTCCCAATCCAGGAGCGTTCTATGTTCAATCAGGTCATCGTAAAGATGCGTCGTGCATTTAGCCTGGCACTTCTGGCCGTGGCCCTCGGCTGCGACAGCGGTGGCGGCCCGAGTCTTGAAGTGATCCCACCCGTGGCGGAAACCGAGATCATGGTGAGCGGATTGACGGCATCGGAACAGGCCGACTATGCGGAGGGACGCGAACTCTTTTTTACCAAATTTACACTTGATAAAGGCCTCGGCCCGTTCTTCGCCGAGCAGGCGTGCGGTCTGTGCCATGAAGGCGCCGGGCGCGGCCCCGGTAAAGTCCTCCGCATCGGCCGCACGATCAACGGACAATTTGATCCCATGTTGGAGTTTGGCGGTCCGGCCTTGCAATTTCGTACGGCCATTCCTTCAGCAGTGCCGGAAACCGTTCCCCCCGAGGCGCATTTTGTCCAATTCCGCGTCGCCCCGGCCATGTGGGGCCGAGGATACATCGAGGCCATTCCCGATGAAACGATCCTTGCCAATGCGGATCCCTACGACGGCGACGGCGACGGAATTTCCGGACGACCGAATATTATCGTGATGAATTTCGTCGGCGCTCCGACTCATCCCGTCCTGGGCCGTCATGGTTTGAAAGCACAGATGTCTCTCGTCAAAGATTTCGCTTCCAATGCATTTCGTGAGGACCTCGGCATGACGACTCCCATGCGACCATACGAGCTGGTCAACCCGAATTCCAGCGCCAAAGACAAAAAAGCCGGCGTCGACATTTCCGACGAGCAGGTGGACGCAGTGGAACGATTCATCCGGATGAGTGAATTTCCGACAATGCTTCCGGAAACACCGGACATAGCCGCAGGACGAACATTGTTTACGTCGACGGGATGCGTGAAGTGCCATATTCCCTCCATGCAGACCGGGACCAGCGATATTCCGGCCGTGAGCGGCAAGACCGTGTTTTTCTATTCCGATTTCCTCTTGCACGATATGGGACCTAATTTTTCCGATGGTACACTGGACGGCGACGCGCGGCCGACCGAGTGGAAAACGCCGATTCTTCGCGGGATGCGTTTTTTCAAAGAGTTCCTCCACGACGGCCGCGCCCTGACCATCTGGGACGCCATCCGGATGCATGAAGGAGAAGCGCAGGCCATTAAAGATGCCTTCAACAGTTTATCCTATGATGATCAGCAAAAGATCGTCAAATTCGTTGAATCACTATAAGGATGTTCATGAAACAACTTTACCGATTATTGCTTGCCGGCATCATCTTTCTCGGCCCATCCTGCGACGACGAGAACGCCGGAGATTTCAAAGGGATTTTTTTTTCGCGTCCGCCCCGCGAGCTGAGGGATGGACAGGGATTTTTCGAACTGTGGCTCGGTTTTCCGAATGGTACGGGAGGTAAAGACTGGATCAGCATCATGAAATTCGATAATGTCGAGTCGACCAACCGCCCTTTTTTGAATGGTACAGTTCCGCAAGTGACACTTCCCGATCGGGATGTGATGGAAGCCGTGTCCGCCGCGATATCTATTGAATTAGAAAACGATCCGGATCCGTCGACGCCGAACCGTATCTTTATGAGCGGCGATTTCGCAGCGGGTGTGGCCGTGCTGGACCTCCGAGGCGAAGACGCCATCGGACTGGATCTCACGGACACGTCGACCATCTCGGGACGTTTTGTACTGGCAACTCCGACGGATACGATCTCGACGAATGAAGAGAGCGGCGTATGGTTTGTCGACACACCGTTCGGCATGGGCCCTCAGGGACCCGGACTGAAACTGCCGGCATTGCCTTCCGGATTCCGTTTCGAGGCCTGGGTTGCAACGTTTTCGGAAACCGTTTGTATTTCCACAGGAACGTTCACGTCGGCATCCGGTACCGATTCCAACGGCGCGGGTCCCAACGCAGGGCCCATGACTCCCCCGGCTTTTCCGGGCGAGGACCTCTACTTTGACGCATTTAATGAAGACGTACAGGGCCGCGACGTCGATGCTTCGATCCAGCAGGCCTATCTCGACACGTTTGCTTTTCCGATCAATATCCGGCGACTCATCGGAATGAACCCTATCACGGGAACGGACGACCGGTGGGACGTGGTCGTCTCCATCGAACCGGTCCCGGATAACGATCCTTATGAACCGTTTGCAATCTTCCCGCTCGTCAAGTTCGGACCGATCTTCGAATCCGCCAATACGGTCGTACGAATGGACAATTTTGCCCTTGGCACATCGCAGCAAGTCGTTATTAATCTGGAGAAGCTTAAATAGCGGGACTCCTTGGTCCTCTCCAGTTCCATGATCAATTTCAATAAACCCTTCATCGCCGGCCGCGAGACGGAATACATCCGTCAGGCGGTGGAGTCCGGAAAAATTTCAGGCGACGGAATTTTTTCAAAACGATGCCATGATTTTTTTCAGACGCGCTACGGCATCCGCAAAGCCCTGCTGACGACGTCGTGTACGGACGCGCTAGAAATGTGCGCCCTGTTGATTGATGTGCAGCCGGGGGACGAAATCATCATGCCGTCGTTTACGTTCGTATCGACGGCCAACGCGTTTGTCCTTCGCGGCGCAAAAATCATTTTTGCCGACAGCGAGGCGCTTTCACCCAATGTGGACGTTTCCACACTGGCCGATCTGATCACGCCGCGTACCCGGGCCATTGTCGTCGTCCACTATGCGGGGATCGCTTGCGACATGGACCCGATCATCGATCTGTGCCGCAACCATGATCTTTTTCTCATCGAAGACGCCGCCCAGGCCATCGAATCGTTTTACAAAGGCCGCTCCTTGGGAAGCATCGGTCACCTTGCCGCATTTTCTTTTCATGAAACCAAAAACGTCATCTCCGGCGAAGGCGGGTTGCTCGCGGTCAACGACGACCGCTTTATCCAGCGCGCGGAAATCATCCGGGAAAAAGGAACCAACCGTTCGGCGTTTTTCAGGGGCGAGGTGGACAAATACGGATGGGTCGACGTCGGATCGTCGTTCCTGCCGTCGGAAATTATCGCGGCATTTTTATGGGGACAGTTGGAACATCTGGAGCGGATTCAGGAAAAGCGGAAGGCGCTGTGGAACGTTTATCATTCAAAGCTCGAACCGCTGGAATCGGCGGGCCACGTCGTGCGACCGAAAATCCCGGAGTTTGCCACGAACAACGGACATTTGTATTACATCGTCTGCCGCAATCCGAACGCCCGAACCGAGCTGATCGAACATCTCAAGCGAAGCGAAATTTACGCCGTCTTTCATTACCAGAGTCTGCACCGGTCTCCTTTTTATGCATCCCGTCATGACGGGCGCGTGCTGACGCAGTCCGATCGCTACAGCGATTGCCTGCTTCGCCTTCCGATGTATTTTGAATTGAAAGAATCGGAAGCCGAGTCGATCGCCTCCCGGATTTCCGATTTTTTTGAACGCTGATCTCGTTCAACGCGGCTCGAAAAATTTCGACTCGACGTCGGCCAGCGCAACGTTTTCCTGATTCCCCGATTCCATGTTTTTTACGACCGCTTCGCCGCGGGCCAGCTCTTCGTCGCCTAAAATAATGACCCGTTTTGCGCCCAGCCGATTGGCGTCCCGCATCTGCGCTTTCATGCTGCGCCGCAAAAAATCGGTCTCGCAGGTCACCCCTTTATTCCGCAACCGGAAGACGGTTTTTTGCGCCTCACGCACGGCCGCGTCGCCGAGCGCAATGACGAAGCAATCCAAAGATGGCGCGGCGGCGCCCATCAATTTTTGAGACTCCAGGACGATCAACAACCTTTCCATTCCGGCCGCAAAACCGACCGCCGGCGTGGGTTTGCCGCCGAGCTGTTCGCATAGCGCATCGTATCGTCCACCGCCGCCCAGTGCGTTTTGTGATCCCAGGTTGGACGACTGGATTTCGTACGCGGTACGCGTATAGTAATCTAGTCCCCTCACAAGCCGTCCGTCAACCTCAAAAACAACGTGCGCGTCCGTCAACAGGTCCTTCACGCGGTTGAAATGGGTTTTACACGCATCACACAGATGATCCACGATCAGCGGCGCGTCCCGCGTCTCACGGATGTCGCGTTCGTCTTTTGAGTCAAGAACACGCATGGGATTGAGACCGATCCGTTTCTGACTGTCCTCGGATAATTTCGAACGCCGTTGTTCGAGATAGGCGATAAGCTTTTCCCGGTACTGCGGACGGCAATCGGGACACCCCACGCTATTGATCTTGAATTGCAATCCGGAAAGTGC
The DNA here is from genome assembly GCA_964478735.1 of uncultured Bacteroidota bacterium. GTDB lineage: Bacteria > CLD3 > CLD3 > SB21 > SB21 > CAYZJB01. The sequence continues at coordinate 13,729 of CAYZJB010000026.1, forward strand.
CAGCTCTTGATAAATCGTCAATGCCACGAGCATGGTTTCGACGTCCGCCTCCGGGAACGGACTGCCGATCGATTCGACGCCGAACTGATGAAACTGACGCAGTCGTCCCTTTTGCGGCCGTTCCTGACGAAACATCGGTCCGAGATAATAGACCTTGGTCAATCCCTGTTGCGCCGCAAGGTTATGCTGAATGAAGGCCCGTATGACCGACGCCGTCATCTCCGGACGAAGCGTCAGGCTTTCTTCGCCCTTGTCGAGAAACGTGTACATTTCCTTTCCTACCACGTCCGTCGATTCTCCGATGCCGCGGGAAAAAAGTTCTGTATATTCAAATATGGGCGTACGGATTTCCGTGTAGCGGTACCGTCGCATCACATCGCGGATCGTTTGCTCCACCTTATGCCATCGCTCGATGTCATCGGGAAGTATGTCCTTTGTCCCCGTCGGAACCTGATACGCCACGTCGCTGCTCCTTATTTTTTGACGGTGACCGCGATGTCGCGCGACAGGGCATTGAGCGCCTGCACCGGATCCAGAATCGACCGGTTTTTGTCAAGCAGATCGCGCGCGACCCCGTCGATGTTGCGGATACTGGCCCACACCTGTTCATGCGCGATCTTCTGCTGTTCGACGGAAACACTGATGTGTTCGACGGCCTGCGCCATGTCCGACACCAGTTGGAAGATCTGATCGAACGCCGCCTGAGCTTCCACGACCCCGCCTTGCGTTTGCGAGACCAGTTTCAATTCGCGTTCGGTCGCCATTACGGCGGTATGAATGCCCTTCCGGATATCGGAGATGATGTGACGGATTTCATCCGTCGAGTTCGCAATTTCCTGTGCAAAACGCCGGATTTCCGCCGCCACGACGCCAAACCGTTCTCCGGCGTCCCCGGCCGTTTGCGTTTCGATCGCCGCGTTGAACGCCAGCATTTTTGTGTGATGGGTGACATAATTTATAATCTGAATGACATCTTCGATCTTCGTCATGCGGACGCTGAGGTCGAGTGAACGCTCCGAATTGGCCTGCGCCTCGTCGTGTAGTTTTTCAATGCTCTGCAGCACGGCCCTCATCTTTTCGCTTCCCGCCTTGACGATTTGGAATGCCTCCTGAGCGCCTTCATTCAGTCGATTGAGGTCGTCGGAAATTTGCTCGACCGAGTGAACCAGTTCTTCCGTACTCGCGGAAATCTCGCTGAGCGCGGACGCCTGGACCGTGACCGCTTCCATCTGCACCGTCGATGCTTTGAAAATCTGTTCCGAATGTCCCGTGATGTGGTCGCCGGTCGAGCGGAGGCGTTCGATCATGGTCTGGACAAGGCGGGAACGGCGGATAAAATTCAAATACAATTCCCGGATTTCATCGGTGGAATTGGGCATCTCACGGTAGAGAGAATCCAGCGCGATCATCGGGTCGCGCATCATGGATCGAATCGAGTCGTTGATGAATCGTACGGGCCTCAGAATCGACCGGCTCATCAAGAACCCGGCCGCCAGGATGTACGACATAACGCCGAGGAGAACGGCTGCCGTTTCAAACGTCCATACCGTCGCGCCGGCCTTGATCGATCGTTCCAGGGGACCGATGAGCAGGACCAATGCGCACAGCGGCGCGACCGTCATTACGCTGAGTAGTTTGGCTCGCAAACCGATGGTGATGATACGCGGGTCCGTGTAGTCGATAACCGCCGGAATCTGCAAAAGGTAAGCCGCCAGTATCCGCCGAATGCGCCCTTCGAGAACCAGAAACAGCAAAACGGTCAGCGGAATCGACAGGATCGTCGTCATGATGAAAACATGATATAGATATTGTGCCGCCGGCACCGACGTCAGCACGAACGGCACGATGATCACCGTCGATGCCACGCCGACCACGGTATAGATCGACACGGCGCTGACGTAAAAGCAAAATCTGGCGGGATAGTTGACCAGTTCGACCCAAAGGTCCTGTAAAAAAGCCCGGCTGAATAATCCGCGATCGCCGCTCCGAACAAATAAAAAAGCATTGCGAAACAAGTAGACGTGAACGAATGCGCCGATTCCGAGAATCACCGCCGATACCATCCACAGCACCCATTGCCGGTACATGTTTTCCGTTTCGGTTAACGTCATCGCCTGGTCAAAATAATACGATGCGATCAGAGCAAAGACGATGCCGATCGCCGTCGACCACAAATAAGGCCGCCACAATCTACCGATCGTCAGCGCTGTCTGATTCGTTTCAATCAATGAGACTCTCCACGGTATTGATCAGATTGTTCTGGTCGAATGAACCTTTGACAATGTAGGCATTGGCGCCGACTTCGATGCCGCGCCGTTTGTCTTCCATCGATTCACGCGAGGTCACGATAACCACCGGAATGTGGCGATACAGTCCGTCTTCTTTGATTTTCGACGTGAGGGTGAATCCGTCCATCACCGGCATCTCGACGTCCGTCACGACGAGATGGAACGAACGTTGTCTCAACTTTTCAAGCGCCTCGAGGCCGTCTTTGGCCGTATCGACGTCGTATCCGTACGCCTGCAGGATCGTTTTTTCTACCTCGCGCGTATTGAGCGAGTCGTCGACGACAAGAATGGTTCGCCGTTCCTTTCGTTTAACCGGTTCGCCGTGCACCACGACTTCCTTGGTGGCCGCGATCAGGTCCGGAACGTGAAGCATCAGGATGATGCTTTGATCCGGCGCGATCGTTGCACTCGACACGTGACGGACACGATCCATGTGCGCGGGAAGCGATTTGACGATGACGTCACGCTCATCGACGATGTCGTCGACGATCAGGGCCGCCCGTTCGTTGCCGTCCTGTGCGATGACGACAAAATGATCGTCGCTCCGGGAGGAGTGGTTTCCGGGCAGACTCATCAATTCGGCCAAACTCACGAGGGGAATCAATTGATTACGCACGCGCAGCGCGCGCTTGCCGACGACGTCGACCTGATCCTCCGGGCCGATACGTCTCGTTTGATAGACGGACGTGATGGGAAGAGCGAAACGCTGGCCGTTGCACTGGACAAAAAGCGCTCGCAGCGTGGTCACCGTCAGCGGCAGATGGATGGAAATGCGCGTACCGACGCCCGCTTTGCTCTCCACGGTAATCGAACCTTTCAGGCTTTCGATGGATGCCTTAACGATATCCATTCCGTAACCGCGACCGGAAATGTCGGTAATAAGATCGCTCGTCGACAGGCCCGGGATGAAGATCAGATGAATCTGATCGACTTCCGACAGACGGCCATACTCCTCCTCCGAGCGGAACATTTTTTTTGCCAGGACTTTCGCTTTGATTTTGTCGAGCGGAATCCCCTGACCATCATCTTCGATCTGAATCAGGATCGAATGGCCCTCGTTGAGCGCGCGGATGACGAGCCGTCCCGATTCGCTTTTTCCCGCACGGCGCCGTCCGTCCGGCGTCTCGATGCCGTGATCGATTGCGTTACGGATCAAATGGATCAACGGTTCATTCAGCTTTTCAACCATCCGGCGGTCGAGTTCCGTCTGCGCACCCTCAACCACGAGGTCGACTTTTTTATCGAGTGTCTTCGCAAGGTCCCTCACGGCGCGGGGATAGGCGTCGAAAATGACCCGCAGCGGGACCATGCGCATGCTCATCGAAATGTCATGGATATCGGCAACCAGACGTTCACCGGCCGCCTGATGTTCACGCATCGTTTTGATCAACTGGTCCATTTCCGTCATGGTCATGGCCAGTGCATACGCGTCGTCGTCGGGCATTTCAACGGTGCGCAAATGAGATCCAATCTGACGGCGCAGCATCTTCTGCAAGCGCGTGAGACGCAGAAGATAATCCTGCGTGCTCATCTGGCCGGTCATCATTTCTCCGCCTGTTTTGATCAATTGATCCAGTTTGTGCAGATCAACCTGGACCAACATGTCCGCGGGGGTCTCACCGCGATCGGCCTTATGTCCCATCAATTCCCGGCTGGTTCGCTGCTCCTTCAGCGCCAATTGAAGCTGCTCGCGAGTCACGAGCCTCATGGCGACCAGGCGCTCTCCCAGCGGTACACGGGCGTCCGTCGTCCGATTGATTCGGAGCAGTTGTTCGCGCGTCAGCAGGCCGGCCTGGATCAAACGTTCACCGAGCCGGTCCGCGACACTGTCCGTTGCCGGTTCTTTCGGTTCAACTTCGGTCGTCACCGGAAATTCCGTATCGCGGCTAAACACGGACTCCAGTGTCTTTGCATCCGGTGGGTGGCCCGCCGCCGTTTGTTCCAGCACATCGATCACGGCCGTATGATGAAATTCCTCATGTCCCCTTTCACGAAGAGCCGACAGTTCCTGCCGGTACAATTCCAGCGTTCGATCGAGCAGGGACAAAACATTTTCCGAAGGTGTGATACGCCGGGACAAAATGGCGGCAAACGTATTCTCGATCGCCTGCGCCACCTGGCCCGTGCGGTCCAGTTTCAGCACCTGGGCCGATCCTTTGAACGTCTGGGCCGCCTGCTGGGCCGTTGCAGCGATGCGCAGCTTTTTCGGATGTTCTCGCAACGAATGGACCGCTTCGGAAAGTGTTCGAATCAACACGGTTCCTTCGTTGATAAATTTTTCAATAAAATTATGGGTGTCAAAACCCGGCGGCTTTTTTCCGGCGGTAATATCTTCCAATCGCTGCAGAATCTCGGCAACATCGACCGCCCCCTCACGCTCTTCCGGGACGGCGTGGGTCAGGGTGGCCAGTACGTCCAGGCCCTTCAGGAAAGTATCGATCGCGGATTCCGGCAATTCGCCTTTGAACGCGGCCTGCGATGCACTTTCCAGCGCGTGGGCCACCCGCGAAATGTTTTGGTAATTCAACATCTTTGCGGACCCCTTGATCGTGTGAACGACACGCATGAAGGCATCCCGTGCGGGCTGATCGCCGGGAGATTTCTCCAACGTCAGTACACAATCGTTCAATCGCCGTAAATTATCGCTCGTTTCGCTGACGAATTTCTGAATGAAAACCTGTCGGTCGAATTTCATGATTCGTCGCTCAGATAACGTTGACACGCGTCCCGCAGGGTTTCCGCGGAATAACCGAGCGCCATGAGCACCGTCGAGCAATCGGTTTTATGATCGAGAACACGAACGACATTCCGGAAAGAGCGCCGGGCTTCCTCCCGGCGGCCGATATCCGTCAGGAGTTTACCGAGATAAAAATGCGCGACGGCCAGATCGCCGTTCAGAAAAAGGGAACGGCGAAAGGACGCCTCAGCATCGTCAGTCCGGTTCTGATGCCGTGCGATCATTCCCTTGAGCAAATGCGCTTCAGGATCGATCGCATCGCCGGCCAGCATGGTCTCACACATTTCCTCCGCCTCCGACCATTTTTCCTGCCCGACGTAGACGAGCGTCTTCAAAACGTTCCGTTCCTTCAAAAATCGATCCGATCGGACGCGATCGATCATCGACAGGACTTCCGCGTAGTGTCCGTCGTGATAGGCACGGACGATTTCCTCCAGTGACGGTTCCGCCTGCGCCGCTCGGACCGGTGGATGCGATACGGCCGATTTTTTGGTGGTCGGTCGGGCGCGAACCGGCGCATGCATTTCCTTGCGAAAAAGAAAAACGCCGTCTACATCGACCGGTGGAATGTCAAACTGATGGTGCAGCGTTTCGGAAGACGCCACAAAAAGATAGCCGCCCTCCGAAAGCGCGTCCATAAGCCGGCGATGAATCCGGGCAATGGTCTCTTTTGAAAAATAGATCGAGACGTTTCTGAAAAAGATAACGTCAAAATTCGAAAACTCAGGCCCGTACGACGGTTGAATCAGGTTCAGATACCGGAAGGACGTGAACTGCCGGATCCGCGGATCGATTTTCCGCAGCGCCGACGACTCGTCGCCGCCCGGAAAGTACCGGGCAATCATTTCCGGATCGACGGAGCGGAAAGAATTTTTACCGTACTCGCCACGTTGAGCCATGTCCAGAGCGGCCTGATCGATATCGGTACCGATCACCGCGGGTTCAAACTCGCCGAGCCGCAATCGCGATTCGTACAGGGCGATCGCCAACGAATACGCCTCCTCGCCCGTCGAACAGCCCGCGCTCCAGACCCGGATCTGGCGGCGCCGGCGGACCAGTTCCGGCAGAATCTTTTGTTGTAAGACTTCGAAATGGACCGGTTCACGGAAAAAAAACGTCTCGTTGTTGGCAATCAGGGCGATAAAATCGTCCCACTCGCGATGCCCCGATCGCATCGTCGTGAGATGCCTCAGATAGTCCATCGGGCTGTCTAATCCAAGCGCCTCCATGCGCTGCAGGATCTTATTCTCCAGATCCAACCGGTGATCGTCGCTCAGACAGATTCCGCAATAATCCTCGATGGCCCGGCGGTACAGGTCAAAAAGGCTCCGGGGCAGGTGGGTGCTCACAGGCGCCCTCGATGTCGGCCATCAAGATTTTCCAAGCGCTTCTCTCGTCTTTTCTTTCACACGCCACTCGATTTCTCGAACGTCGGAAACCGACAGAATTTCCTCGGCGAAGCGTCGCGCGTCGTCGTGCGACGTTCCACGAACGATTTTCCGAATTTTCGGAAGCACGGGCGGCAGGACGCTGAATTCGTCCAGACCGAAACCGATGAGCAGGATCGTTGCGTACGGGTTGCTCGCCATCTCGCCGCACATGGCCGCCGGGATATGATGCTGCTTGGCGCTGTTGATCGTTCGGGAGATCAATTGCAATACGGCCGGATGAAAACAGTTGTACAGGGAAACGACTTTCGGATTACCCCTGTCCGCGGCCAGGGTATACTGCACAAGGTCGTTGGTACCGATACTGAAAAAATCGCTGTGTTTGGCCAGTTCGACCGCCATCATGGCCGCGGCCGGTGTCTCGACCATGATGCCCACGCGAATATTGGGATTAAAGGCCAGGCCTTCCTGCCTCAACTCATTCTTGCAGTCCTCGATCTGGCGTCTCGCCTCGATGACTTCATCCGGGGAAATGATCATCGGAAGCATGATCTCGACGTTGAATTCGGCAGAGATTCGTAAGATCGCGCGAATTTGCGGCCGGAAAAAAGTCGGACACTGCAGGGCGATCCGGATCGCCCTCCATCCCATAAAGGGATTGTCCTCGTGGACGTATCCGTACTGGCTGAGAATTTCCACCGGAATTTTATCGCCGCCGACGTCAAACGTCCGCATGGTGATTTTATGCGGATGATTTTTCTCGGCAATACGACGATAGGCTTCGATCTGCTGCTCTTCGGTCGGCAATTCCCGTCCACCGAAGAGCATGTACTCCGTACGATACAAACCGATCCCATCGGCACCGAGCGACAGGGCGTGCTCTACTTCGTCGGGCAGTTCCACATTGGCCAGCAGCGTGACCGTGTGGCCGTCGAGAGTCGTGGACGGTAAACCGACCACGCGCCGGAGTTCTTCCTGTTCGCGACGGGCCTCGTCCCATTTTTTCTGATGGCGCGCGACGGTCGCGGCTTCCGGATGGACGACAACTTCTCCCGTGTGTCCGTCGATCAAAATCGTCTCGTCTTCTTCGAGCGCCCGCGTGGCACCGACGAGACCGACGACGGCCGGAATATTCAACGAACGGGCCACGATCGCGATATGGGCGAGCGAACTGCCGCCTTCGGTCACAAATCCGAGAATCAGCGACCGATCAAGGCCGATCAGGTCCGACGGTTTGATCGTATCGGCGACGACGATCGCCGGTTTCGGCATCCGGGTCGTCCCGCCATGACCCAGCAGGTTTCGCAGCACGCGCCGCTGGACGTCTTCGATATCGACCGCCCGCTCGCGGAGATACTCGTTTTTCGATTTGAGAAACGTCGTCCGAAATTTTTCCATGACGGATGAAAATGCGGCTTCGGCATTGATCATCTGGCTCTGGACGCGTTTGACGGTAGCCCGGATCATTTCTTCGTCTTCGAGAATCAAAAAATGGGATTCGAGGATCGCGCCGTATTCTTTGCCGTACTTGGTAGTCGCCTCGCCGACCTGGTGTCGAAGTTGATCGCGGGTTATTTCGAGGGATCGGAAAAATCGTTTTTTTTCATTTTCAACGTCCTCCATCGTAGCCAGTTCACGTTCCGGCACCGACACGGGCTGGTTATGCAGGAAAAACGTCGGACCACTGATGACGCCGTCGGAAACACCGATGCCTTTCAGCGTTTGTTCCCGGACTTTCGACTTGGCAACGGGCATGGTCATTCTTCGTTAAATTTGTTTTCGAACAACTCGACGATGGCCTGCATGGCGTGGGCTTCATCGGGTCCTTCGGTTCGAATGCGTACGACACTGCCGATCGCCGCCGCCAGCATCATCACGCTCATGATGCTTTTGGCGTTGACTTCCGTACCCTCGCAGGTCAGAAAAACATCCGATTCATACTTACTCGCCGTTTTGACCAGCAGAGCGGCCGGACGGGCGTGAATGCCCGCTTTGTTGGTGACCGTGATCTCTTTTTCCATGTTCATATCGCCGCCGAATCTAGTGCCGGCGCGATTCCGTATCGGTGACCATGCGCCGAAGCGTCTCGCGTGCAGCGGACCCCGGCAGACGGTCGAGGCGTCGGCGAGCGCGGGTCAGATATTTGCGGATTGCCATTTCCGTCGAACGTTGGATGCCGCTGGTTTGCAGAAATTGTCGAAACCGCTGCAGCGCCTCGTGGTGGCCCGTATCGGAATTGGACGCGTGAAACGCGTTCAGCAGTTCCGCTCCTTCCGGATAACGTCGCGCGGCAATCGAGACATACGTTTTCTTTTTTTCAACCAAGTCGCTGCCGACGTTTTTCCCGAGGACGGATTCGTCCGCAATGATGTCGAGAAGGTCATCCTGGATTTGAAACGCCATCCCGAGGTCCAGGCCGAATTGCCGCATCGCCCGGACCTGGCCAGCGCTGCCGCCGCCCAAAACGGCGCCCATTTCCGCGGCCGTGGCAAAGAGCGCGGCGGTCTTGCCGGCAATCATTTTCCGGTACGCCTGCACGCTCACGTCGTCGCGCGACTCGAACTCTTTGTCCATGGCCTGCCCTTCACACAGGGCGACATATCCGGATGCAAAGATCGGTAGCACCCGTGATCGGTCGGGCCCCGAGAGCCGGCTGATCTCCCCAATGGACAGGGCGGAGAGAAAATCTCCGGCCAGGATGGCGACGTTGGAGTCCCATTTTTTGTGTACGGTTTCCCGTCCGCGCCGGATGTCGTCATTGTCCATAATATCGTCGTGAACCAGGGAGAAATGATGCAATAGCTCCACCGCCACCGCCGCGGGTAACGCCTTTTTGTACGAACCGCCCACGGCCATGCTCGACAACAGCAGTAACACGCTGCGCAGCCTCTTGCCGCCGGCGGCGACGAGGTATTGCGAAGGCTGCGATAAGGTCAGCGGTTTTTTTTTGCGGACCGATGAACGCAGCGCCCGCTCGATCTCACGCTTCAAATTCGGCAAAATGGTTTTCACAGGCCTCGAAAACTATTGAATCTAAAAAATTACTAACGGACAGCCAGAGAAGCAACACAGGAAATCGGTAACGAATTGTAAAAGCGATCACTGAACCCTGGAAAAACGGCAACCTGAAATGAATAAAAAAAGGCTGCTTCGGTGAAGCAGCCTCGCTTTTTAGTTCCTGCAGAGAGGATCGCTTATGCTTTCTTGACGGCGTCTTTCAGAGCCTTTCCGGCTTTGAATTTCGGCACTTTGGCGGCCGGGATTTTCAGCGCGGCGCCGGTCTGCGGATTGCGGCCCGTGCGGGCTTTCCGTTTTGCCGTGGCGAACGTACCAAAACCGACCAACGTTACGGTTTTACCTTTTTTCAAAGTACCGGTAACGCTGTCCAAAAAGGCTTCCAGTGCCTTCTCAGCTTTGGTTTTCGGGATCGCGGCATCTTTCGCCATCTTGGCAACGATGTCGGCTTTCGTCATGGGATTTCTCCTCTTATTGTCGAATACGTCCCCGCGCACTTGTCTATCATGCACGACATCGTATCCGTGTAATCCAGTATGATGGTCAATTGGGAATATCCTCCACTCGACTCCCCGTAAATCCTCATGTACAGCGGGTTTACAGACAGTCGCATGATGTGAAGCAATATACGGCGCGGTCGTAGGTTTGTCAAGCGGTATTTTGCGCAAACGCACTGTTTTTGGGCGTTTACGGGCACTGCACCTCCAAAACTCCCTGTACAAGACAGATTGCGGGCACCGGCAGATCAAAAATTCAGTTTTCCAGCCCGAGCGTGAGATAGCTCAATCCGACAATCGCTGCCGTTTCCGCCCGCAGCCGCCGTCGGCCGAGGGAAATGGTTCGCCACGAGGCCGTCTGCATCATCCGAATTTCCTCGTCGGTAAATCCGCCTTCGGGTCCGACCACGAGGACACGCGCATTCAAGGAGCCGTCGACGGGTATGAATTTCGCGTCCGAATCCTCATGGGCGACATACGCAAAGGGAAAAACGGAAATGACGTCGGCCAGTTGACGTACGTCATCGATCTGCGGTAATACGCTGCGCCGCGACTGTTTCATCGCCGATAAAGCAATCTTCGCGGCCCGTTCGACATGAAACGAACGTGTTGAAACGTCCGTGCGCCGGGTCATTACCGGTACAAGATGGGAAATCCCGAGCTCGGTCGCCTTTTCCGTGACCCATTCCATTCTGTCTTTTTTCAAGAGCGCCTGAATCAGCACCACCGGTTTCGCCGTCTCTCGCGGGCGATTTATGCATTCGTCAATCCGGCAAACCAGACCGTCCCCCCGGTCCGCTGCCGCCGTCACCGTAAACTCACGGCCCCGGCCGTCGACGACGTAAAACCGGTCACCGTTTCGTTTTCTGAGAACATGGACACAGTGGTGATACTCATCGCCGGCAAGCACGAGTTGCCCGTGATCGAGGTCGATGAAGTGGGATGGGGTGTAGAAATACTGATTGTCGATCATGTTACGGATCGTCGGGAATGTCGATGCCGTCGATATCCCGGCCAAGATGTTCGAGCTCAAACCGGACCGACGGGACCAACTCGTGATCGGGATACAGGCGTAGAAATTCCGTGTAGTACCCTTCCGCCCGACGGTAGTCTTTCAATGCATTCGCATAAATATAGCCGAGCATAAAAACCGCGTGCGCACGTCCGGGCTGGTGAAAATATTCGACGTACGCGTTATCGTAATACCGAAGGGCTTTTCGGAAATCGCCCAGCGATTCGAACGCGATGCGACCGAGCGAAAGCAGCGCATCCAGACGCCATCGGGACGTTTTATACGATAGAACGGCTTCGAATCCGGCAATCGCGCTGTCCGTTCGACCGGCTTCCACGTGAGCCGCGGCGCGGTGAAATAAAACGGAATCGGTCTGCGCCGACAGCGGACCGTAGACAACCGCCGTCAACACGAACAGATATTTCATAAGTCGTAAACCAGTCGGAAGGTGAACTCGAAATCCCCCGGATCACTGACGGCGCCGGTCTTGAGAACCCAAGCGAAATCAAACCGGACGATGTTTTTCATCGCGAGACCGGCTCCCGCATCCGCTCGTATCAAACGGCTTTTGAGTCCGGTGAAATCGACGAGGCTTTTTTTCTCAGACCGGGTCCAGACGGCCCCCGCGTCGGCGAACACGGTCAGGTCGAAATTCTTGAATATCCAACCCACACCCCACCACCGTTTGAGCGGCGTTCGAGGCAACAAAGCGCCGTTGCCGAGAAAATCGATTCGGGCCATGACCAACCGATTGCCGTCGCGAAATTCACGATAATCGTAACCCCGTAAGCTCCCCAGACCCCCGAGATCGTATAGAAATTGATCTGCAGGAACTTCCGCACCGGTTCCGTCCGCAAACGTCGTCTTTCCGTCGTACGAAGCGGCATAAACCGCCACCACACCATAGGTCCGGCCCGGCAGTGTTTGATATCGTTTCAGGTCCACGGCAACGCGTTGATAGGAAAAATCGCCGTTAAGGACGGCGGCATTGGCATAGCGGACATCGGCGGTCCATGCGGCAACGGGAGCTAGCTTCGACGGACGCGGATCATAGTGAAATTCCATCCCCAACCACCGGTCGTCACCTTCAGCCACTGCCGGACTTTGTTCAAAACGTTTTTCCGTGCCGTCGCCACCCCAGTCAAGCAGACTGGCTTTGACCGAATTTTTCAAACTGCGATAACGGTCAAACGCCGCCACGGCGGTAACTTTGACGACGTCGCCCCAGTTATGGCCCGCCCGGAACTGCCCTCCTGTGGCGCGATAATAATTATAGAAGTCGGCTTTGAAGAGAACGGCCCCCAGTGAGTTTTGGAAATCGGACAAAATCCGCCGATCGGATGTCTCGGTCAGATCGTGGTACTCCGCATCCAGTGAAAACTCGTTGTTCCCTGACGGAAAAACCTTGGTTATGCCTGCCGCGTACCGTCCATATTTGCCGCCAAACGCATAACTGCCGCGACCCGTAAGGTAAAAATCGGGATCGGTGATTTCCCATCGGGCAATCATTCCGGCGAGAAGACCGTCGGCTTTATTGTAACGGACCCAGGGTGAAAGTTGAATTCCGTGACCTTCATAGATGTGAAATTCCGTCTGGCCCCGTAGCGCGGAACCGCCGCTCAGAACGAAAAGCACCAGGATAACGTTACGCATGTACATTAGGTAAGCATTTTTAACGAAGAAAAAAATACCCGCAGGTGAGTGCGGGTGTGCTGCTCAGGTAGGACTCGAACCTACAACCCATCGGTTAACAGCCGATTGCTCTGCCATTGAGCTACTGAGCATCGAAAAGCGGCGTGAAAATATGGGCAGAGTCCATAAAAGTCAAGAAAGAATTGCCCTGTAAGTGCCAGCGATAGGCGATCTGAGCGCCATTCAGTCGGAAATACCCCAAATAAAGCCTTGTGAGCCCTGAGTTTGCATATTATCTTGAGGAGGGCATACTGCATGAGCGATCGTCCTCAAATAGCCGAGCCCGTTCCGGCCGTGGCCGCCGTCGATGTATCCCGAAAAGATGAAATTCAATCGAATCCTATTCGGGACCGGGCGTATTACGAAAAGTCGTTCGACCATATGTCGAAGTCTATCCGGTCATACGCCCCGGGAGCGGATCTACACTTGCTGAAAGACGCCTTCAACTTCAGTTATCAGTGTCATGAAGGCCAGTCCCGAAAATCCGGCCTGCCGTATTTCGATCACATCATCGAAGTCGTGAAAATTTTGATCATCCAGAAAATGGATATCATCACGCTGACGGCGGCTTTCCTTCACGACGTGATCGAAGATACGGGCATCAAGTTCGACCAGATCAAGGCCCGGTTCGGTGAAGACGTCGCTTATCTGGTCGACGGTGTGACCAAAATCGGCGGCATCAACTTCGGCAGCATGGAAATCCGGCAGGCGGAAAACTACCGCAAAATGCTGCTGTCGCTGGTCAAAGACATTCGCGTGATCATTATCAAAATGGCCGATCGCCTGCACAATATGCGGACGATCGAAGCGCTGCCGGACAAAAAGCAGGAACGCATCGCCATCGAAACGCGCGACGTCTACGCCCCCCTGGCGCACCGTTTCGGAATGGCCCGGATCCGGTGGGAACTCGAGGATCTCGTTCTCAAAACACTCGATCCGACAAGCTACTGGGAATTGTCCCGCCTGATTTCCGATAAACGTGAGGAACGCGAAGCTTACATTCAACAGGTTGCCGCCCCGCTGGAAAAGAAGCTGGCCGACATGGACGTAAAAGCGCAGATTACCGGCCGGCCGAAGCATTTTTATTCGATTTACAATAAGATGAAAAAGCGGAACAAACCGTTCAGCGAAATCTACGATCTGATGGCGGTCCGCATTGTCGTCGTCGACAAAGTCGACTGTTACAAAGCGCTCGGCGTCGTCCACAGTACCTACACCCCCGTCACGGAACGGTTCAAGGACTACATCGCCGTGCCCAAATTGAATGGCTACCAGTCCATCCATACGACGGTGATCGGCCCGGACGGCCGGATGGTCGAAATCCAGATTCGTACCAACGAAATGCATCAGGTCGCGGAAGAGGGCATCGCGGCACATTGGCTCTACAAAGAAGGCAAGTTGCAAATGGGCCAGCTCGATCGCCAGATCGGTTGGATCCGCCAGTTGATCGAACGCCAGACGGAGGTCAACGATCCGGGCGAATTTTTGGAAGACCTCAAGGTCGATCTCTTCCAGGACGAAGTCTTTGTTTTTACCCCGCGAGGCGACCTGATTCCCCTTCCCAAATTTGCAACGCCGATCGATTTTGCATTTGCCGTACACTCCGAAGTCGGTCTGCACTGCATCGGCGCCAAAGTCAACGGGCGGATCGTGCCGCTGCACTCGGAATTGCACAGCGGAGACCTGGTCGAAATCATCACTTCCGATCAACAAACACCGAGTACGCACTGGCTTGAAATCGTCAAGACCTCGAAGGCACGCAGTCACATCCGGCGGTATTTCCGAAACGTCGAATTGGAACAAAGCGTCGAGCTGGGCAAAGAATTACTGACCAACGAGCTCGAGGCATTGTACGGACGCAAGCTGACCGCCGAGCTGATGGATACACTCCTGCGCATTGCCGGCGACCTGCATTTTGAAACGACGGACATGCTGCTGTCGTCCATCGGGCGAGGCAATACGTCGGCCAAGAGCGTGGCCGGGAAATTCGGCCTACCGCGGAAATCCGGCGACACCGACCGGTCGTTTTTCAAACGCCTGATCGGCCGCAGCCGTCCCGAGGCGAGCATTGTGATCAGCGGCGTCGAAAACATGATGATCCACTTTGCCAAATGCTGCCTTCCGATTCCGGGGGACACGATTCTGGGCTACGTCACGCGGGGGCGCGGGATCCATATCCATAAGGGCGACTGCGCCAACATTCAGGACGCTTTGAAAAAAGAGCCCGAACGTGCGATCCAGGCGCGATGGGAAGTCGACGAAGCCCAGACGTTCACCGTGCAGATCAAAATCATCGCCCAGGACCGCAAAAACTTCCTCAGCGAAGTGTCCAGCAAAATTTCGTCAACCAATACGAATATCGTCAGTGCGGACATCCGTACGGCCGCCGGTGAATCCATCAGCCAATTCGTCGTCCAGGTCCGCAACATTGCTCATCTCAATATGATTTTGGAGCGCATTCGAGGGATCGATGGGGTTTTATCGGCCGTGCGCATCGATCACATGAATACGGCACGCAATTGACCCCTTCGTCTCTTCATATACGATTTCTCGGTACCGGCACATCCCACGGCGTTCCCCGCATCCTGTGCGACTGTCCCACGTGCGCGTCGACGGATCCGAAAAACAAACGGCTGCGCACCTCCGTATTCGTCCGGACCGGCGGCCTGTGTTTGTTGATCGATACGTCGATCGATTTTCGTCAGCAATGCCTGACCTATCGAATCCCGCGTATCGATGCGGTCCTGTACACCCATCATCACGTCGATCACATCTTCGGACTCGATGATCTGCGTGTTTTCAACGTCCTTCAGAAATCGAAAATTCCGTGTTACGGCAGCCCGGAAACGATGAAGAACATCCGGCACATATTTTCTTACATTTTCGATTATCCGGAAATTCCCGGAGGAATTCCGCTCATCGACATGATCGACGTGGAGACGGAATTCCATATCGGAGCCACGACCATTTTGCCGATACCGATTTTTCACGGGCGTCAGTCGATTTATGCGTACCGGATCGGCGGATTCGTATATGCAACGGACTGCAGCGCCATTCCCGATGCGTCCGTGGAGATAATGGCGAACGCCGACGTACTCGTACTCGATTGCCTCCGCCGCAAACCGCATCCTACCCATTTTCATCTGGAGGCGGCAATTGCCGCGGCCCAAAAAATCGGCGCTCGAAAAACGTTTTTTACCCATATGTCTCACGACATCGAACACGTGGAAATGTCGTCTCTCCTTCCGGAGGGAGTTTATTTTGCCTACGATGGATTGGAATTGACATGCCCTTGAGAACTTGGACCGTTGCGCTCGTCATAAGCGGCGTGACGTTCGGCGGCTGCGCATTCTTCAACACGTTTTTCAACGCCCGCAAGACCTATAACCAGGCGCAGGATCAGTTGCGCAAATACGTCAGGGACACACAAAAACGTTCGACGGCCGGAAAATTGACGCTGCAGCGGTTCGGCCCCGAACCCGACGTCGTTCCGGACGCCATACGCCAACAATTCGATATCGTGATCGAAAAAACCAGTAAAGTGGTCGCGCTGCACCCGGACAGCCGGTGGGTCGACGACGCGATCCTCCTGATGGGCAAGGCGCTTTATTATCGCGGCGACTATCTCGATGCACGCAATCGATTCGAAGTCTTCATGTTTCGATACCCTGACGACGAAAAATTTCCGCAGGCCCGCTTCTGGTATGCCAAAACGTTGATACGGCTCGATCTTGTGGCCGATGCGCTCCAGCACCTCCAGGCCGTTTCGGATGAAACGTCGGATCCTCAACTCAAAATGAAGTGCGCCATTCTCAGCGGCGACGCGATGGTGACCCAGGATTTGTTCGAACAGGCCGCCCGCGCGTATACGGACGCACTGACGTATCGCGGAAGCTTGGAGTTAAAACAGGAAGCGCTGTTCAAACGTGCGTACGTGTATTTCACCGCTTCCCGGTACGACGAAGCGGCGGCGTCCTTGCGCGAATTATTGAAAACCTCGCTCGATTCGGACGAAGCCTTCGACGTGACGCTGATGATGGGCCGGTCGCTCAAAGAGCTGGGCCGGTACGACGAGGCGCTAAGGACGATCCATCGGCTCCTGGCGGACATTCGGAACCAATCTTATTTCGCTTCTGCAGAATTGGAAGCGGCGGACGTTCTCCGCCGTAAAGGAGAATTCGAACGGGCGTCTGCACAATTCAAAAACATCATCACAGCATACGAAAATCCCCAGATCAAGGGCACGGCATACTATTTTCTGGGCGTCATGAACGATGAAGGCGGGCCCTTTGCCGACGTGATGAAAGCGCAGCGCTATTATCAGCTGGTCTCCACCCGGTACGCTCAAAGTGAATACGTTCAGGATGCCCGGAAACGTTTTGAATTTTTGCAAAACATGGCCTATTTGCGCGGCTCGATCGGCGCCGATCGGAATCTTCTGGCGGCGATTGACTTCAAAATCGCGACCGGTGAAGTGAACATCACGGACGGACCGGATACGACCGTGAACGAAAGTGAACTCGAATTAGACGAAGAAACGCTTCGCGAGCTGGCGCGTCAGGACAGCTTGCTCAAAGCCGGAGGAAACGTCGACATCCGATCGCTGGAAAATGACGAAACGTTGACCGACGTCAAGGAAGAAACCGGCAACCTGCAGGCCCAGGATGAACTGGCTTCCGTCAATATCGATAATAAACCGCTGATTGAAAAAACGGCATCCGTACGACAGGAAATTGAATTACTGAATAAGCTGTCGGAGCGCGATTCCCTACAGCGATTTCGCGATCGTATCCATTTGCGTGTGGCCGACGATTATTTGCTGCTGGCCGATCATTTTCAGCACCAACTCGGACAATCGGATTCCGCTTTACACTATTACGAATGGGTCGCACGGGAATATGAAGGCACCTCCCGTGAGGAACGCGCACGTTATTCGATTGCCGGCATTTACCAGCGCCGCCAAAGCGCCGCGTGGAAGGACATTCTGCAGGACACATACGCCCGATTTCCCGATGGCGAATACGCATCGATGGCCCGCAAACTGCTGGGACTGGGCAATCACGCCGCTTCCGCCGAGACGTCGCTGCTGCTGGCGGAACAGCAAATCATTGACGGCACGGCGGGTAGCCGGACCATCGACCTCCTTGAAAGCATGGCCGGCCTGGACAGCCTGCCGCTCAAAGAGCGCGCCCTGTACAATCTGGGCTTGATCCACGAACGCCGGCGGAACGAATCCGAAAAAGCGTTTTTGTATTATTACACGTTGACGCGGATGAGTCCGCAGTCGCCGTTATCGCAACACGTAAAAGCAAAAGTCGACGCCTACCTGAAGGAACACGAAATCGATGAAGCCGGAGCGGAACGATTTATACATACTCCATTTTACAAACCCGCCGTCCTCGCCGACGGTAACGGCGCGTTTCCGACTGACTCCCTTTTCATAGCGGATTCGACTCAAACGGTATTGATGGACTCGACGGTTACAATATCCGATACGTCGTCCACGCGATCAAAAAAACTCCTCGACGACGACGAAATCATCAAAAATCCGAAGCAGCCGGGTAAACGGAAGCAGGAAAAAGAAGCGATTCGCCGGGATGAAATTGACGAGTAATCTCTTTGCGATACTGATTCTCCTCGCGTCGTGTGCCCCGGAACCGCGCTACCGCCGGTCGTCCGAATCCCCACGCCGGGAGAGCGGCTTGAAGACAACGACGGGGATCGCTTCGTACTACGCACATAAATTTCACGGTCGAAAGACGGCCAGCGGACAGACTTTCAATATGCACGAGCTGACCGCAGCCCATCGCACGTACCCCTTCGGCACCCGGCTTCGCGTCGTCAATCTCGACAACCACCTCGCCGTCGTGGTCGTCGTCAATGACCGGGGACCTTTTGCAAAAAATCGGATCATCGACCTGTCCCTGGCTGCTGCCGAAAAAATCGATATGATCCGGTCCGGCACGGCCCGTGTCCGATTGGAAGTTCTAGAATGGGGTCAATAATCTTGACAACCGACGGTGTCTTGGTTAACTTGAGACTGCAGCTATGACGCCTCGCCCTCTTGTAACCGATTTTCTGAAATACATCGAATCCGAACGAAACTTTTCGGCGCTGACCGTTCGTGCCTATGCTAAAGATTTAAATGAATTTATCGATTTTGTGTGCGATCGGTTTACTTCCCAAACCTATGATATTCAAGATATTACACGCGATGAGATTCGGTCCTTTATGGGCGCCTTGTCTAAAAAGGGTCTGAGTAAAAAATCTATCGCCAGAAAGTTGTCTGCCGTTAAATCGTTTTTTCGATATCTCGTTCGCACGGAAAAAACGACTGCGAACCCTTCTCGGCTTGTTCGAACGCCGAAGTACTCGAAGTCCGTGCCCGATTTTCTAACGATCGAACAGATGGCCGATGCGTTCGAATGCATCGAAACAACCTCACCCGAGGGTATCCGCGATCGGGCGATGGTCGAGCTTTTGTACGGAACGGGTATTCGGGTGGGTGAACTTGTTTCCCTGGATATCGACAATGTCCATTTTGAACGAAGTACGATGGACGTCATCGGAAAGGGAGCCAAACAACGCGTCGTGCCGGTCGGAAGCGTCGCGAAGCGTTGCCTCGAGGCCTATCTTTCCGTTCGGGAGCAAGTCGCCGCCTCCCCCGTCGATGCAAGGGCATTTTTCATCACGCGTCGCGGCCGGCGAATGAACGCTCTTGGCGTTCAACGCATCGTCCGCCGCATACTGCAAAACGTCTCCGATGCCAAAAAGCTCAGCCCGCACGTCTTGAGACACAGTTTCGCAACCCACATGTTATCCAACGGCGCCGACCTTCGTGCGGTCAAAGATATTCTGGGGCATGAAAATTTATCGACGACACAAATTTATACGCACGTTACCCTGGACCGTCTTCAAAAAGCCTACCGGCTCGCTCATCCCCGCGCCGGGCAATCTCAGAAAGGAGGTTAATCACTGTAACACACCCTTAACATCGGAACGTCCTATTAAAAGGAGCTTGCGTTATGAAAATCCGCATCACGTCTCGTCATCAAAAACTCTCCCCGTCATTGAAAAACTACATCGAAGAAAAACTGGAAAGGCTGGAAAAGTATTACGATCGCATCATTGACTGCGAAGTGACGATGGAATCGGAGAAAACCCGCGAATCGGTCGATGCCAAACTGAAGGTGTACGGCACGACGTTGCATGTCAAAGTCAAGGATGTGGACGTGACGAAAGCGATCGACAAGACGATGGATAAGCTCGAAGTGCAACTCAAAAAATTCAAGGCAAAGATAAAACGCCGGCCCCGCGTGCGCGTCACGGAAACGCTTGCAACGGACGAAGTGTAAAGTCTATTTGATAATCACTCGAAGACTTCTAAATTCATCAGGTCAGGTACGACGCCTGACCTGATTTAATTTTACCCTCCTCCATGGAAAATCTGGTTCAGAGCTACGAAATTTCGCGTCAGATTGGCGCGGGCGGAATGGCCACCGTGTTCATCGGACGCCACCCGGCGCTCAATCGAAACGTGGCCATTAAAGTCGTCAAAGGCGACAACAAAGAACGCACCCGTCGATTCGGACGCGAAGCGGTGCTCTCGGCGTCATTGAAACAGGAAAACCTGCCCGCCATCTACGACTATTTCGTCGACGAACACAAAAATCATTACCTCGTCATGGAATACGTCGAAGGCATCGACGTCAGCGAAATCTTGAAGACAAAGGGACCGTTGCCCGCCGTCGTGTGCGCGATGATCACACGCGAGGTCGCGCGGGGACTCGAACACATGCACGCCAAAGGCATCATCCACCGTGACATCAAACCAAGCAACGTACGTCTGAGCGTCGACGGCGGCGTCAAGCTCATGGACTTCGGGATCGCCAAGGAAGAGGACGAGGCCGCACACCGCAACCTGACGGCAACGGGTGTCATCATCGGAACGCCGTCGTACATGTCGCCGGAACAGGCCACGGGCGACCGTCTGACGACCCAGAGCGACATTTACAGCGTGGGTACGATGATGTACGAACTCCTCTGCGGCAGTAAACCCTATGCGGCGGAAACCAATCTCGCCCTCGTCACGTTGATCGCCCAGGGAAAATTTGTTCCGCTGAATGAAAAAAAACAACAACTCCCTGATCGCCTGACGGCAATCGTTCACCGGGCGATGGAAAAAGATCTATCTCGACGCTACACGACGATCGGCGATCTGATCCACGACCTCAACGCATTCATCTGTTCGATGTCACAGTCGGAAATGACCGAACGCCTTCGCCGATTTTATACCGCGGTCACCAAAGGACCGCTTGACCCGTCGTCTTTCAATGATCTCCCTGAACCGGCGCCCTCTACGCTGGATCGTCCACCCGATCGTCACCGGCCTGGCTTTTCCTGGCCTTCGGTTACGTTTTTTCGGTATGGCGCTCTCGCTGCCCTCCTGGCCATCGTCCTCTGGTTCGGGTGGACCCAATGGAATACCGGCCAATCGTTCGGCAATGTAACGGTCAGACTCCAGACCAAAGATCCCGAGTTGCTGAAACACGTCCGGGTTTTTGTCAATGACCGCGAAGAAAACCTCAGCGGCAGTACTTTGACGTTTACGAACTTCACCAAAGGCCGGAATTCTCTTCGGATTCGATATCCACTGACCCTCCAGACGTACGAATGGCATTTCCTTCTCGATCAGGATACAGATATCCGTCAGGCCAGGATCAATCTGGATTCCCTGATTGCCGCTTATCATTCCGGACGAAACCGTCAGGGACGGATGATCTTTATCGGCGAATCGCAACCTCCGAATGCGAGCGTCTATGTCGACCAGTTGAAATCGGGACTGGTCGGTCGTACGCCCGTGACGTATGATGAAACCGGTTTTCGGTACGGTTCTCACGACATTTTTTTTGAAAAGGACGGCTTCACGTCGTTCGGGCTCAAACGCGCGTTGTGGCCGCATCAGTCGTATTTCTTTTCTGTGGAACTCGATCCGCTGAAGTCGATGAAAAAATGACATGACGAATAGCGTCACCCAACTCCGCAAAGGTCAGGAAGTCGACCTGACCGTCGAATCGGTCGCTTTTGGAGGACAGGGAATCGCGCGTCTCGACGGGCTGGTGGTCTTCGTCGATGGCGCAACGACCGGCGATCGTGTCAGAGCATCCTTAAGAAAAATAAAAAAGAACTTCGCCGAGGCCCGTGTCGTCGACATTCTCACGCCATCGACCGATCGCGTCACCGCACCGTGTCCTCACTTCGGCCTCTGCGGCGGCTGTAAGATGCAGCACCTTCGCTACGAGGCTCAGCTGGAAATCAAACGCCAAAACGTTGCGGAAGTATTCGAGCGTATCGGCATCTTTTCGTCACTCGACGTTCCGCAACCCCTGGCATCTCCCCGGCTGTTCGCTTATCGAAACAAGATGGAGTTCACGTTTTCCGATCGGCCGTGGCTGTTGCGCGACGACACCGATCAAAACACGGCGTTGGCTCTTGGATTTCACCTCCCTCAACGGTACGACAAGGTCCTCGACGTACGCGAGTGTCACCTGACCTCGCCGGTGGTCAACCGGCTCCTTCAGTTTATGAAACCGTTTGCGACGGAAAGCGGACGTCCGCCCTATTCCGTCAAAACGCATGAGGGATACTGGCGTTTCCTCGTGGTACGAGAGACCGCTCACACGTCACAACTGATGGTAAACGTCATTACGTCCCGACACGATCGAGACATGCAGGAGCGTATGCGCAAAGAAATTCCGGCCGCCATTCCGGAAATCACGAGCTTGATCAACGGCATTACGTCGCGCAAATCCCATGTTGCCATTTCCGACGAAGAAGTTTTACTTGCGGGTCATCCCGTCATCGAAGAATACCTGGGTGATTATCGCTTCGAGATATCGTCCAATAGCTTTTTTCAGACCAATTCTCACGCCGCGGAAATCCTGTATCGGACGGCATTGGAAATGGCGGAATTGACGGGAAACGAAATCGTTTACGATCTGTATTCCGGTACGGGCTCACTGGCGCTTTACGTTTCTCGCCATGCCCGCCGTGTGATTGGAGTGGAAGTCGTCGATGCCGCCGTTCAAAACGCGGTGCGAAACGCGGCGCATAATGGCGTCACCAATTGTGAGTTTTACAGCGGCGACTTGAAGGACATTATTCTGACGCTCCGCGAAACTCCTGACGTGGTCATTCTCGATCCGCCCCGATCCGGTATCCATCCGGAAGTGGCACGCGCGTTGCTGGAGATTCGCCCCCGGCGGATGATATACGTCAGTTGCAATCCGGCGACACAGGCACGAGATCTGGCGATTTTATGCCGGGAACATTATACCCTTGACCGGGTACAGCCGCTCGACATGTTTCCACACACATATCATATCGAAAACGTTGCCCGTATCCGTTTACGCCCATGACTCCGTCAGCACCGGCCCTCCTCTTCGTCGATGACGAAGAGCTTATCCTGAGCGCTCTGCGCAAACAATTTGACGACCGTTATGCGGTAATCACCGCCGTTACGGGAGAAGAGGCGCTGGCTATACTCCAGTCGCGCACGGTGGCCGTGGCGGTTGTTGATCAGCGTATGCCGGGCATCGGAGGCGTCGAAACCTTGAAACGAATCCGCGAAATGTATCCGCATACGGTGCGGATCGCCCTGACGGCGCACGCGGACATTCAAAGCCTCGTCGAGTCGGTCAACTATGGCCAGATTTTCCGGTACGTGAGCAAACCCTGGGATACGCACGATCTCGAAATTACGATCCAGGAAGCCGTCGACAAGTTCCTTGCCGATCAGGCACAGACGGAACGCGTAACGGAAATCGAACGTCTCTCCGTCGAAAAAGCAAAACTGGAGCAGGAGATTGTCGTACTGAAATCCGAGATCGAAAGAGAATTCGCTCTCGATAACATTATCAGCGCCAGCTCCGAAATGAACCAGGTTCGCCGGTTGATTAAAGCCGCTTCGTTGAACGACGAGACCATTCTGATCCAGGGAGAATCGGGTACCGGAAAGGAACTGGTCGCCAAGGCCATTCATTACAACAGCAAGCGCAGCCGCTTTAAATTTATCGCCGTCGACTGCGGTGCGCTCTCCGAGACGCTGCTCGAAGGCGAATTGTTCGGACACCGTAAAGGCGCCTTCACCGGGGCCATCCAGGACCAGAAGGGACTGTTCGAAGAGGCGGACGGTGGAACGGTTTTTCTGGATGAAATTTCCAACACCTCGATCAAACTCCAGGCGCGGCTCCTGCGCGTCATCCAGGAAAAAGAGATTCGCCGGATCGGTGAAATGCAGCCGCGATTGGTCGATGTACGGATCATCACGGCCACCAATAAGGACCTGAGAGAAGAATGCCGGCGCGGAGCGTTCCGTGAAGATCTCTTTTACCGGTTGAACGTCATCCCGATTCAACTCCCCAGTCTGCGCGAACGCCGGTCTGACATTCCGATTCTCATCAATCATTTCATCAACCTGCATAATCAGCAATCGGAAAAAAAGGTCCGATCGATCTCACGTGAGGCATTGAACGATTTGTGCGCCCGGACCTACCCCGGTAACGTCCGGGAATTGAAAAACCTGGTCAACCGGATGCTGGTGTTTGCCGAGCACGATCACATTGACGTCGACGACATTCCGGAAGACCCCGTCGGAACGACCCTCGATCGGAAACCGTCGACATCGCACGACGGTAGTGATGGACCTTTTGTGATCTCACGCATCGATCCCATAGACGCCGTCGAACGTCTGTACATCGAATACGTCTTGAAACGCGTTCACGGCAACAAGTCGGAAGCGGCCAAGTTGCTCGGGATAAAACGAACGACGCTCCACATGCGGATGAAAAAGCTGGGGATGGATTCGTAACCCATGGCCGGCTCCAGTATCCTGGCCTTCCATAAACCTTTCGGCGTCATCACACAGTTTACTCCCCACCCGCGATATCGCTCTCTTGCTGAATTCGGATTTCCGAAAAACGTGTATCCAATCGGCCGCCTGGATGCCGACAGCGAAGGCCTGTTACTTCTGACCGATGACGGCATGATCGCCCATCGTCTGCTGGAGCCGCGGTTCCGACACGAACGGACGTACTGGGTACAGGTCGAAGGTGTGCCGAATGCCTCCGCACTCAGGCAACTAGGTACGGGCATTGTACTCGACGGTATCCGTACGCAACCGGCTATCGCCGTGATCATACCGCCTCCGGACTATCCAGAACGATCCAAGCCAATCCGGTTTAGAAAAACGGTCCCCACAACGTGGATCCAATTGACATTGACGGAAGGAAGGAATCGTCAGGTTCGTCGCATGACGGCGGCCGTCGGTCACCCGACGCTTCGGCTCGTTCGTTCACGAATCCTGAGCATCGACGTTGCATCGATGCCGATGGGAACTTGGAGAAAATTGAACAGGGCAGAAGTCGAACGCCTTCGTTTGGTGCTCGGCCTCAAAGACCCGGCGGAATCCCGTTAATCTCAACCGTTCCCCGATGGCAGGTATAGCAGGTCACGGTTTTATTTTCGCTTTTGAAAATCGGCGCTTCATTGATGGCGGCCATCATAATCATCATTTCGCGCGCTGCACGTTTTTCGCGTTTTTCATCGCTTGAATAATTCTCTTCATTATGACAGTATTCGCATTCCACCCCGAGTCCGAGGGTAAAATTCCTCATATATTCTTTGACCTCCTCGACCGATATGTCCGGGTCTTTGATGACCTGCAGATTTTTAGGGGTGTTGATCTGGCAACTGAGGGCGCTGAAATAAAAAAAGGTTGTCAACGAAAGCAGTCCAATAAACACCATCGCTGATTTCCATGGAAAAACATGACGCATGTTGGCCTCTGGGGTATCGTGTGTGAAAAATCTACCCAATGAGCTGACGATTGTCAAGACGCGGTATCCATTGAAGCCACAACTGCGAGTGTTATTGTGGATTGCTTTTCGCTTTGACCTCTTCGGATGTCAACCCGTATATCGGAGGCGTGGAAATTCCCAGCAGGCCGAGATAAACATAAATTTGCCCACGGTGGTGAATTTCGTGCTCGATCATGGCACGAAGCCATTTCCAAACCGTGATTTCAATTCCCCCCGGCGTTACGCACTTTTTCAGAAGCGTGTCGGCATCCAACGTCGAAAAAATTTCGATAGACTCGAGATGTAACCGATCAAAAAACGCCAAAACGGTATCATAGCCATCCGCAAGGTTTCTTCCATGACCCGGATACCGGCTGGGTCGAAATTGAACGTTTTCGGCATACATATACCGTTCGATTGCCGCGAGATGTCGGATGATGTCGCCAAAAGTAAACTTGCCGTCGCGGGGCGACCACTCCAGCCGGTCTGGAGGAATGACGCGAATCACCCTCAGCGTCCGATCGCGAATTTTCGAGTAGTAATCGAGAAATTCCGAAATGTCGCTGATGACCATGACGGCTCCTGTGACAAGAAAAAGCCGCCATGAAGGCGGCTTTAGGATTGCAAATTTTCACGTTCAGGCCTTCCGCTCGGTCGATGAGCTTACTATGCCTTCTGCTGACTTCTGTTCATCCATCCCGTCCTCTCTCGATGACAGTAGCCTATGGCGGATGAACAGATCTCCCCGGGTAATGCGCACTCACCTTCCCGCTTATGCCCGTCGCATCTACGTCCAAGCTTTCCGTATAGGTATCGAACTTTGAGGACAACGGCCTTCTCATCCAGCTTGTCCGCATCATATGTGATTCCTCTTCGTCGAATCAGCGTATTGCCTGCACCTTCCTTCAGACTCTGCTCACGACAGA
Source organism: uncultured Bacteroidota bacterium (assembly GCA_964478735.1). Classification (GTDB taxonomy): domain Bacteria; phylum CLD3; class CLD3; order SB21; family SB21; genus CAYZJB01. The sequence goes on from CAYZJB010000026.1 coordinate 40,141, forward strand.
CGCCCTTGCCGTCCGGCTAACGATTCCTCCTATCAGGCTCGTGGGAGATTCTCCCTCCCAAGTGAGTGTGCCCTGCCGGGCGCACCACCAAAAAAAGGGGCTGTTTGCACAGCCCCTTCGAAGGATTACTTCGTGCAGCATCCGCTGCCGTCCGCCGGACATGACGGAGCCGGACAGCATGAACCGCAGTCGGGCTTGACCGCCGTTTCGGTAGTCGAGACCTGGTTCGCATACACGAGGGAACCGGCCAGCACAAGCGCCAGTCCCGCAAGCAACATGATTTTCTTCATACAAATCTCCCAAATGTTAGATTGATTTTATGGTTTGCAACCCGTTTACCATTGGGAGGTTTCCAGATGTCCTCGGTCACGTCGGCAGTATTTGACGAAATCCATTCGACCAAAACATCCGCGAGTAGCGCCGGTCCGACCGACGTGGACACCTGCGGCACGACAAAACAGCACCCCGACAGGCACGTCACGCACCATTTGACGGGCGATGGCGTCGTTGATGGTTTCGGATCGGTCTTCGTACAGCACGCCGTCTCGCACGCAGTATCGGTTTCCGTCATCGCCATCGGGCGGCAAAACCAGAAAACGATCTGAATGCTGACAACGACGATCAGGGCTCTCATCGCGATTCTTCACTCCTTGCCGTAAGCGTCATTCACTCGCCCTGCTTCAATACCCGATGCGGCAGGCATGTACGATCGGACAGATCCGGCCGATGATGATGCAGTACCGTAACGGCCGCCGGAACTGTCTTTTCGCGGTTGGATATTTCACATAACAACCAGGGCGTGACAAACGCAACGTCCAGTGATTTCATCCGAAGCAAATGATCGGGTTCCTCTGTATCGCCCGTAATATACAGCCTTCGGCCCTTCCAAGCAATCTCATACGATCGATGTCCCTTCATGTGCGGCGTCGCATGCGAAACGATCCTGAAATCTCCAACGACGAGGGTATCATCAAACGAAACGATCCGTTCGTTTTCGATCCGGGCCGTCGTTTCGGGCGAGCCGATTATTTTCCATCTCGTTCGGTGAAACAATTCCTCGTCAAAATGATCGGCATGTCCGTGCGTGATCAAGCTGACGACGGTTGCATCGTCGTCTAGACCGTCGTCGTCATACGTCATATAACCGAACGCGCCCGACTTGTAAGGATGATCCGTCACGATCGTCGTTGCCCCGTCGGTCAAGACAAACGCCGCATTGCCGATAAATCGAATGCTGAGCGTGTCCGGCTCGGAAAATAACGAATGCAATGAAAAAACCGACGATCATCATAGGCGCGAACATATACGCAGCGATCCGATAACAGGTTTCGTCAAAACTCGACCCCGATCACTTTTCGACTCTTCGGCATCTGGCTCTTCAGTTGCCCCTGATGAATCACGCCGCACCCCAGGGCCAGTCCGTCGTAAAAGGCAACCACGCCGCCCTTGTCGACGTCAAACTCGCGGCGGATCGTTCCGGCGTCGAGAAATGTCTGCACGTCGTCCGGCCGCAATTCCACCCGGTGCCGCGTGATCCGATCGTGGGCAATCTGAGCATAATTCGTCGACAGTTTCCATTCGTTTTCTTTTCGCATGCGGGCGAGCCGGGTCCCGACGCGGTGCGTGTAAATCCGGTCGAGAAACGCCGACCGGCCGATCCATTCGGGCGACGTCACGAGAATTTCATCGGATTTTGTCAAAAACCCGAAATCCTTCCAATCATCCGGCGAGATTCCAAACGTTGCGTCAAAATACCGGGCCATATTTTGGATTTCTTTCCGTTCCGCATCGTGTACGTCAAAGTGCACCCGACGATTGGGAAAAGGTTCCTTCTCCGGTACCGGGATCGTATCCAGCTTCTTCAGCTTAACGATAAAAAAACCTTCCGGGTTAACCGCATTCGGCAACAGCCGCCGCGCCCTTGCGATCGAACGATCCCATTGGAAACCGTTATATGCCTCCAGTGCAGGTATCGCGTGAATGTCGCCGGGCAAATCAAATGCGATCGTCTCGACCGGATACTTAGAAAGCAATTTATGTACGACCATTTCATTTTCTTCGGGCGCGATCGTACACGTCGAATAGACGATGGTTCCGCCGACTTTGGCCGCTTTGATGGCGCTGAGAAGCAGTTGTTCCTGCCGCTGGGCGTACTGCGCGATTTTTGGAACGTTTCGCACGGCCTCCGGGGCCTTATGGATGACGCCGAGCGCCGAACACGGCGCATCGACGAGAACCTTGTCAAAGGTTTCTGGAATCAGGTTGCCGATGCGCTCGCCGGCCATATTAACGAGCGCGGTATTCAGAATGCCCATGCGATCGAGATTGTGTGAAAGGGTCTTGATCCGTTTGTCGTCATACTCATTGGCGACAAGCCGCCCGCGGTTGTTCATCATTTGCGCCATCTGGGTCGTTTTGGAGCCCGGAGCGGCACACAGATCGAGAACGGTGTCGGCGGGCGTCGGATCAAGCACGAGCGGCGGAATCATCGACGCGACGCTCTGGATATAAAGCAGACCGAGAAAATGTTCGAGCGACTTCGAAATCGACGACGTCTGTGCCGTGACAACAAACGCATCCGCGATCGGTAATGGACCCAGTGCATAACCGTTGCGTGCCAATCGATCCACCAGATCGGGCGGCGCGATTTTGAGCCGGTTGAGCCGGATCGTAATGAGTTTCGAATAATCTTCAAAAAATCTTTCCGCCTCTGACGGAAGGACGGACCGGACGTATTCGAGCAGGTCGTTTTGCATAACGGGATGCTATCGAAAATTGAAGCGACAAACAAGTGGAGGACGCGAGCCTTCGCTGCGCCGGTCTAAACGGAGTATTTCAACCAAACACAAATGTGTGTACGGCTCTCGCGAGGTTGGTCCCCACTTTCACCTTCGGCATGATCCAACGGCGGACGTGATGTGTCAATTCGGCCGCAAACAGAGGATTTTTTGTCGTGTTTTGTACAATGTCGATCGACCGAACGATGCCATTGACGTCGAACGCGATCGCCAGCGTGATCTTCCCCCGCAGAAAACGGTCCCGACGAAGAAATTTTTCGTAGAGGGACTGAATGGCCATTTTGTTTTTCTCAACGGTCTGCAGAATGAGATGAGCGGGTATGGTGACGGGAGTTTTTTTCTGTTCCGTGGTCAACTTTGCGATATGGATCATTGTCCCGTCGAGGGTCGCCGTGTTTTGCAGCGGATTCGATTTCGGCATGACGATTTCAACGTCCGATATCGTTGCACGGATTTCCAGACTTCTGTTTCGACCAAGCGAATCCCGTACTTTCATTGAATCGTTGTCGCCGACACCATGATGGGCCGCAACCACGGTCTGAGTGAAAAATACGGTCATCATCCCGGCTACCATCAACAACGGTACAGCCTGGTTATGCAAAACTGCACTTATCATGCTGACCAGGGTTCAAACAGCGTGCCACTTTTAAATTCAATGTAATAAGGAGTCTAACCTGATTTTGGCGGGAGTTTTTATTGAATTTTTTGGCTGGCGTACGTAAAAAAAACCATAAACTAAAAGATACTTTTGGGTTGCCACGACCCCATGTGGTGGGATGGAAGAGGGAAAAGCAAGACGGGCTTTAGCCCGCGATGTTGGCGCTAAACCCGTTCAATTATTTGAACTTTTTTATGACTGTTGTCGAGACGTTGCATGCAACGTCTCGACGTACAACTTTACCTATTTCCTTCCATTGACCGCATTGGGGGACTCATGGTGAGTCACTCTCCGTGCCGCCCGAAAAAATCCCCCTCATTCCACGACGGCCGTTTGTCCTGTTGTGCGACCGAATGACCGATCAACAAATTCAATCGCACGAACACTTCACCCGCTGTGAAATCGAACGAACCGTCCAGTTCGTCGGACGGCTTGTGATAGACGTTTTTCGTAAACGTCTTGATGCGCCCGGACAGGTCGAGCGTGTCGGCCGACTTCAATCCGTATTTGATATGGAGCGCCGGAATACCGCGGCGGACAAAGTTGTACTGATCGCTGCGAACGAATCGCACCTGTTCCGGCATGTGATCGGGCATGATGTCGAGTTTCAGTCGCGAGGCGGCGGCTCGGACATTATCCATGAGGTCCGAATGCGCGGCGCCCAGCGGCTCGATGGACAATAACGGCGCGATCAGCGTCGGCATGTCCATATTGACATTGGCCACCATATTCGGAACGGTTGGAAAGCGCGTAAAGTACTCCGATCCGAGCAGGCCCATTTCTTCGGCGGTCATCATAACGAAAAGCATGGACCGGCGCGGACGTTCTTTCAATTGCGAAACCGTTCTAGCGATCTCCAGTACGCAGGCCACACCCGACGCATTGTCGTGAGCGCCATTATAGATCGAATCGCCATCGACCGGCTCGCCGACACCCACGTGGTCCAGGTGGGCGGAATAGACGACGTGTTCGTCCCGAAGTGCCTCATCCTGTCCTCGCCAGCGGCCGATCACGTTGGCACTGGTCAATGTCGTATAGTCCGTCTTCGTCCTGGCCGATATCCGGGTCGGAAGCTCCCGCGGCGCCGCATTTTTCCCGTATTGCGACCAGAACGCGTCGGGATCGGCACCCAGGATTTTTTTCATGGACGACCAGCCGACGACGGCGACGAACTTCAATGCCGGCGCAAACACGGTTCTGCCAAATGCTTCACCTTCGGGCGATACGATTCCCGTATTGCCCCGATCGGCATATCGGAGCGCCGAGCGTTTGAGCGACGCGCCGGGCGTACACAAAACAATGCCCGCCGCGCCGTGACGAATGGCCGTTTCGAATTTGGTTATGAAATTGCTGAAATGGGCGAATTCCGTGGCCGGCAGCGAATCCGGTGCACCGGCTACCACCACTGCAATTTTATTGCGAACGTCGACGCCCGCATAATCGTTGCGTCCGGGTCGATCGATCCCGTACCCGACAAAAACAAGCGGCGCCGTGATCTCGCTGCGAGCCGAATTCAAATCGGGAAAAAAGACATAGTCCGCTCCCGGTTTCAACACCGTTTTCAATTTCCCATCGACGACGATCAGTTCCGATGCCGCTTGATCGATACGGCCTTTTCGAATCGTCACGCGCTGCAGATACGTTCCGCTGTCGCCGGCGGGTTCCAGTCCGTACTGACGGTATCGCTCCGTCACGTAATCCACCGCCATCTCATATCCCGGTGTCCCCGGCAGTCGGCCCATCAATCGATCATCCGCCAGGTACGCAATGTGCGACCGGATCGTATCGCCGCTCACGGCGTCCAGCACGTCATCCGTCACATCCGGATCATCACCGGCATATAAACAACCGGCGGCGAGCAATCCCACGCACAACGTTCGATTCATCGCTGTTTCCTTTCTTTATGGAAGTAAATCGTGTAAATGCTCGATGATCGCATCCCGTGCGGCGATGTAATCTTCACTCACTGGCGGCACGTCATTCCATGCGACATGACGGGCCGGCGACGTCCAACGCTCAGGCAACGCACAGCCGATCGTCACGACGACATCGGCCGACCGAAGATCCCTTTCGTCAATATCCTGCGGCCGCAACGACGCAACGTCGAATCCATCCGCACGGAGGCCGTGTAGGGTTGCGGGTTGTAGATGCGCATCCGCCTCCAAACCCCTTGAAATGCCGGTCCAATCCTTTTTCCTTCGCCATTTTATTCAAATAAAGCGAAGCAATCACGCTTTTTGCGGAACCGTGTTCACATAAAAACACCACGCGAGTCGGTGCCGGCCGGCAGCTCGTGACTATTAGCATGGACATCATCATCAAACGATTCATTCGTCAAACCTATCTGGGTGTTGAAAAGTCTGGCAACTCACCAACGGTCCCCGGAACCGGTTTCGCCGAATGAAAGATCGTCAAAATATTTCGAAAATTCCCGGGACAGGTACGCCGGATGAACGTGAAGCGTTTGAGACAATTGCCGCAGGCTCAGGCTCAGATTGGTATCGATTTGGTCCTGGATCATTTCACGAAGGTCGGTCACCCATGCGGGTGGTTTGCGTTTCGCTTTTTTCTCGGCCAGGAATTTCCGGTGAATCTCGAGGAAAACGGCATCGATGGGGTTCTGGGTATGCCGCCGGTCCTGCAAATGTTTGGCCCACGAATAGAGCCCGTCGTAAACGATCATGCCGATACGGAGCAACTCGTGATCATCCGGGATGTTGTACGAAAGGCCGGAGAAAATGGCCCACAGACCGGCCGACTGGGCGGCAAGATCGTGGCGGTCCGTATCGGCGCCGCGAACGATCCGGGCGAGCGTCGATAACGCCGCATCGTTCAGGTCATATTTCTTTAAGAGCGCATCAAACGTACACTCGTCGCCCCGGTGCGTCAGCTCGACCCCGGGTACGTCAAACGGGATGGCGTGAAGCGTCCGCGCTTCACGGACGACCTGACGGGCCGGGACAAAAATGAACTCCGCCCGACGGTCGATAAAACGGGTAATCAGCCACGGGCAGGCAATTCGGTCGATTTTCGGACGCGAACGGGTAATCCACTTCATACGGCGGAATATCCGATGATTCAGTGCCTTGTGTTTGAACGATTTTTACCTTCTGGTAAGAGATTGATCCGGTGATAAAGTACAGCGTTTCTGCTGCTATCAAACCGGGGAACCCAAGCGGAACTCGTCCGGCGTCATGCCGGTATGTTTTTTGAATGCGGATTCGAACGATGAAAGGTCCTGAAACCCGACGCCGAGTGCGACGGCCAGCGTGGCTTCGACGGACCTATCGTCCGATGTGAGGATCTGTTTGGCCTCATCGACGCGATAGCCGTCGACATAATCGGCAAAATCTTCCTGCAGGTGTTCATCTAGCACCTGAGTCAGGTGATCGACGGGAATCTTCAAATGTTCGGCCAGTACCGGCAAACTGAGTTCGCTGTTTCGATAACGTCGGTCCACTTCCATCGCCCGCGTGAGACGGTACAGATAATCTTTCACCTGCTCGCCCGTCAACGTCGAGTGCGGATGTCCTGTGCCGTTGGTGAGGGCGGATACTTTTTCATGAATTTCCGGATGCCGCAGTTCCTCATACCCGATGGTCGTCACGGTCAATGCCTGAAAGAACATCACGCCCAGGTCCGCCCAGACGATGTAGATATGGCCGAAAAAAGCCAGTTCGATATAATGAACGAGGTCGATCACGATGAAGATTCCGAATACGGCAAGCATTTTCCTCAACCACGACGTTCGGGCAAGTGCGGCGGGTTTCCGACCGATCGTGGCCCGGGTCACAAGAAAAAAAGCGATCAGACTGTACACCGCCAGATGGACGATCTGCAAAAATTCGGTGACCAGAAATCCCATTCCCACCGTCGCGTCGAGCCGGAGAACGATCTGATCGAACACTTCCCGTTTGACATGACCCGGCAGGAAATAAAACGGCAGCAGATACGCGACGTGAATGACGAACGGCAGCGCATGAAGCGGATCGAACCATTGCAGACGCGACCCGCGCCGGAGGATCGTTCGAGCATAGAGATACAGCAGCGGTCCGAACAAAAATTGAAACGCCGATGTCAAAAAGAGCAGATGGGGAGCGGCGAGAAAAAACGGCGTCCAGTACGCGGAGAATTCAGCCAGCCGGAGCGAATACAGCAGAACCAAGGATGCGACCAGGCGGTTGGCCGCGATATTCCCCTGGCGGTGAAAAAAGAGCCCTACGCTGAGCACCAGTCCCAGACCGGCGGCGAGTAGGCAGATGAAGGATATGCCCGCCTCGATGGACATGTGTAAACTTACGCCGGGAAGGCACAGGAAAGCAAAGCTTAGTTTGGATAAGCAAGAGTCTCCACCCAATTCAATTCCGTACACCTGGGCGATAAACATCGCAGCAACGCATTCGTACAGCGCCGTCCGTCCATATTGATCGTGGCGCCGAGCGGGAGGACGAAGCTGCTGATCCGGTTCGATACGCCCGCATTTTCTTCGACGCACGTCATCGTCAGAGGCAGCGTTGTCGGCGACGAGGCCGTTGAAAAGACGGTCAGGAATGCGGCCGACATCGCCCGCGCCTGGGCGATCGGGTTGCTGCCGACGACCGCGCTGCCGTCACAACGCCGGCCGTACGATCGATGTCGGCCAAGGGCCGTTCGCATGGAATGTTTTTCAACGAAAACTCCGCATCCCGGTCGCGCACGTAACCGTTACCGCCGAGCACCGCGCCGATGAAGTGATTCAAATTGCCGACGAGATGCAGGCACAGGTTGCCGGCCGAATTCGCTATCTCGCCGCGTACAGCCCAGATCGATTGTTCGTCCGGACATTTGGAAATCTCGTCCCTGAGCTTGTTCAAGTCACGTGTGAAAAGCGTGGTCAGGTTTTGGATCATTGTCCCGTTCCTTTCATTTGTCGTCCGAAGGCCGATCAAAGCGACGGCTCCCTTCGACACGATCAAGGAGTGTGGATCACATTACCGTCTTCGCCAGCCAGTCGTGAACTTCTTTGTACCAGTTGATCGAATTTTGCGGCGAAAGGATCCAGTGATTCTCGTTGGGGTAATACACGAGCCGGGCCGGAATCCCTTTGGCCGCGAGCACGCCGTACAACTCCAGGCCCTGCGTCACGGGTACGCGATAATCTTTCTCCCCATGCAGAATCAGCATCGGCGTCGAAAAATGATGCGCGAAGAAATTCGGACTGTACGTATTGATCGCCGTATATCCGCCTTCCCACGGCGAGCCGCCGTAATTTTTGTCGCGCTGATACGTCATGTCGGAGGCAAATTGTCCCATCAGGTTGTAAACGCCGGCGTGGCTGATCAGGGATTTGAACCGTGTCGTGTGTCCGGCGATCCAGTTGACCAGCTATCCGCCGTAACTGCCTCCGGCCGCGGCCATTCGCGTACTGTCGATAAACGGATACGTCCGGATGAGATGGTCGGTCGCCCGCATGATGTCCGTAAAGGGTTTATCGCCGTGCGCTCCGACGATGCTCTGGAGAAACGTTTTGCCGAATCCCGATGAACCGTGAAAGTTGACGGCCGCGACGACGTAGCCGGGTGCGGCAAACAGGTGTGCATTCCACCGATAGTGAAATTCGTCGCCGAAATTGCCGTGGGGACCTCCGTGAATCATGTGAAGCAGCGGGTATTTTTTCGTCGCGTCGAAATTCGGCGGATAGATGAGAAACATTTGTACGTCGTTTCCGCCGGCGCCTTTGAACGTCTCGTCTTCGATTTTGCCGAAGGCGAGTGAGTCCAGTAGCGGCCGATTAAACGCGGTCAACATTTCTTCTTTACGCGTTTTAAAATCGAAAACGGCGACTTCGAACGGCGTTGAAAAATCCGATCGCAAATAATAAAGCCGTTCGCCGGCGAGTTGCGCGGAGTTGATCGTTCCGCCGGCAACCAGCCGGCTGATTTTCTGACCATCCCAGCGGTAAACGGCCGCCCGCGCGCGGTTGTCCGTTGTCAGAATAAGGGACTTGCCGTCCAATGACAGCGCCGCATCGTCGAAGCTCATGTCCGGCTGCTGCGAGGTCACGACTTTTTTATCGCCGCGGGCAAGATCAAGCTGAACGATCTGCGTCAGGTCGGGCATGTCGGGTTCCGTCGTTCGTTGGTAATACACCGATTTTCCGTCGACAGAAAAAAACGGGCTCCCGTCGTCCGCCGGATTGTCCGCCGTCAGATTTTTGGCTCCGGCAAAGTCACCGATCCGGAAAAGAAAAACATCGGACTGCAGTTCGCGATACGGCGGTTCCGGTCGCGTTCCGCGCGACAACGATCGACTGGCCGTCCGGGGAAATGTCGTACGACACATTGCCGGTTGCCGACCAGACGCCTTTCCATCCCGGCGTCAGATCGGTCCGCTGCTTCGACGAAAATTCATAACTGTACAAATGAGCGATGTACCCGTCCGTCACGAAGTGGTCCCAGTAGCGATAAAAACGGTTTTCGGTCGTCTTCGCCGTCATTTTCGCGTCTTTTTTTGTCTTGATCGCTTTTTTCAATCCTTCGAAATCGTTTTCGAATTCCGGTAAAATCGTCGATACGAAAGCGATCTTTTTTCCGTCCGGAAAATACTGCGGGGACGAGGCGCCCATCGGCATATCGGTCACCAGTTTGGCTTCGCCGCCGTCGATGGCGATCTCATATAACTGCGCGTAGTCGCCTTCCCGTTTGGAAACGAACGCGATGCGTTTGCTGCCGGGATGCCATGCCGGCGCCTGATCGGAGCCGGTATGGGTCGTCAGTTGACGCAGCGCGCGCGTCGGCAGGTAGATCAGCCACAAATCGGATTGGCCTTTATTTTCGGTGACGTCGTATTCCGTCACGGTAAAGCACGCGTACTGTCCGTCCGGCGAGACACGGAGAGAAGACAACCGTTTCATTTTCCAGAGATCGTCGGCCGTCATCGGACGCCGGATCTGTGCCTGCACACCGACGGCACAACAAAGCAGGATGAAAAGGAGTTTTTTAATCATCTTTCGCCTTGGTGATGAATGAGGTTTTGCAGTGATCGCTTTAACCTATCCATCTCAATTTGGATAGTCAACGATTAGACTCTCTGTCAGCAACATCTACGTTTTTTGCGTAGATATGTACATGCATC
>CAYZJB010000027.1:0-50097 GCA_964478735.1 uncultured Bacteroidota bacterium
AATTGAGAAAGCTCAAAGGCTGGAACGATGAGGCAGGCTGGATATCCCGAAAAATCGCCGCTTAAGCCATTTTCAATTTACAGGAAAAATAGGACTTGACCCTTTAAAGGCAGTCGTTCTGCGCTGATACTTCCCTAAAATCTTGGAGTCAAATGATTCTCGTAAGCGTGGCGCTTGGAGTATCAGGGTTCCGGCCGGTGTAGTCAAACGACGCTCTTTGCCATACCCATTGCGATACAGTTTCTCCGGATGGGAAGAGCGAAACTCTTCGATTTCCTGTTCCAGCGCTCTACGGATCATGCCCTTAGCCCCTTCAAGTACCAACGTATTGAGCAATGATCCCACGGCATCCGGAATCGCGCTTGTTTCTTCGATGACTTTCACATTGGCGTCTCCTATATAGGTTTTAGTAGAAATTTAGTAGTTCCTACTTATTAATTTATGGAGTCGCCGCTTTTTATTTTAGACCTTTTTCAATTACACAACTTTTGAAAGTAACTCGCGAAGGCTCAGCATTATATATTCTCAAAGAGTATTCAGGCAACTTTGTTTCATGCCCTGACGCGGCAATAGAGTTGCCCACTGAGGGCAGGAAAAACCTTAATTGCTTTGCGCGATGATACGGACCTGTAAATGACCCAATCTCTCGGTCTCGTTTCCCTCGTTGTCCGTGACTACGATGAGGCCATCGATTTTTTCGTCGGTAAACTCGGTTTCGGACTGGTCGAAGACTCGTTCGTGCCGGAACAATCCAAGCGGTGGGTCGTGGTGTCGCCGCCCGGCGCGGGGAAATGCCAACTGTTGTTGGCGCGCGCGTCGACGCCGGAGCAAGAAAGCCGCATCGGCGCACAGACCGGCGGCCGCGTTTTTTTGTTTTTATACACGGACGATTTCCAGCGAGACTACGAAACCTACCGGTCGCGCGGCGTCGTTTTTGTCCGTGAACCAAAAACGGAACCGTACGGCACGGTCGCGGTATTTCTCGATCTCTACGGCAACATGTGGGATCTGATCCAGCCCTCGGAAGAGCACATCAGGAAACGGTTTGGCAGCTGAACCTATTCGATGAAGATTGACTCAAATCGTCCACTCGAACCACGCCCGACTATAACCGGCCATTTCGACAGGCTCAATGACCGGTCGCTGAGTCCAGCGAAGCGATCTGGCTTGAATGCGTACAAACGGTCTTAAGGAAATTTACGAAAAAAAATCAGGCGACGGCGGACAGATGGGCCGCATGCGAAACGAGTTCCGCATCGGCAATGACGGGATGATGATCGGAGAGCATCGTGGGCAAAGCAGGCGTCGTCACGCATGACGACGGGATGATGCCCGTTGGTACCTGCTGGAAAACGTAATCGATTCGCGCCGCCCGCCCGCCAGTCTTCCATGCGTACGACCGGAGCGGATCGAACGTCGGTTGATCCTGGACGGCTCCCAGATCGACCCACTGCCCGTCGGACGTGTGCATCGCATGCTGCAACCATGCATATTCCGCGGTATGGGGGGCAAAATTAAAATCACCGGTCACAAAGAGATCGCGCGCCTTCGGCAAGCCATCGATAAACGACGCCAGCCGGTCGATCTGTCCCAACCGCGACCGCATGTGACGGATCGACGATCCCGCACCGAGATGGGTATTTACGACCACGATATCCCCGCCGGTCATTTCGATCCGCGCCCCTAGCGCCCCTTTGGCCACCCAGAATTCTTCCATCGACGTGAACTCGTGGAAGTGGGTAAACCAAAAATTCCTGACCGGATATCGGGACAAGATGACGAGACCGTCGCCGAACCGCCCGCGAAGATGACCGCGCTTTCTGCTTCGACAAAGATAAGGAAACACACGCGGATCGTGTAACGGCTCCACCAGACTATCGCACCAGACCTCCTGCAAACAAACGACGTCCGCATCCCATGTGGCCATCCATTCCCGGATTGCTTCCATGCGTTCCCGTATCATCGGCGAAATGTGCACGGGCCCCATCTTGACGGCCCATACGTTGTATGTCGCGATTTTGAGTCTCATCCTGGTCGAAACGTCGATGATAAATATTATGGCACGATAAGCGCCGTATTAAGGATTCAAAAATGAACCCGGGGATATTGCATTCCATGATGCTGGCTCCTATATTGACCCGCCTTTCTAAGGAGTTCTTTCGTTGATCGTACGATTGTTTTTACTGTCACTGGCGGCGGGTTGGTGTATGCATCACACCACGCACGCGCAATTGGCGAGTTACAAAGCAGACGTCGTTTCTTTTATTTATGAAGACGGATCGCTGTCGCGCCGCATTACCCTCAATTACAGCATCGATGAAAAAGACGCCGCCCTGGCGAAACGGTTGTTCTTCGTCAACCAGGGCTACACCGTTCACGACTATGCCGTCGGTGATAACTTTTTCCTGGTGGCTGAGCGCGTCAAGCCGCCGGCCCAGGATGTGCTGAACGACGGTTTCGCTCGCGCCCAGCTTCGGGTGGACGGCGACCGCCTCTTTTTCGAAGACAAGTTTTCAACGGAATTCATCCGGCAGGACATTGCCGAAAGCGACCTCAAAGACGACCTGGCCACGGCCAAGGTGATGCTGGCCGATCTTGAATATTCGTTTTATGCGATCTTTCCCGCACGCGTGACCGAGAGCAGTTCGGGCGAAATCCGGGGCGATACGACGGTCTGGAAATACGACGTCGAACAACTGCTTCACCATGACCGCTTCGAAATGACGGCGGCCAGCGTTATCGACCGGGGCGACGGGTTGATCTGGTACGTTTTCCTGATCGGCCTCCTGCTGACGGTGATCGCCGTGCTGCTGTTCGTCAAAACTCATTTGAAACAAACGAGCTCGGTCACCGGCGAAAAAGCTGTTGCGTGACATCGACTGAATGTGCACATTATCAACGTATTTATCCTCAATGTGGAGAAGGGATTATGAGTTTTAAAGAAGAAGTCCATGGCGATGTCTACGTTCTGCATCTGAAAGGTAAACTGATGGGCGGCAGCGAAACCACCGCCGTTCACGACCGGATCCGGGAACTGGCACAGGTCGGTGTCAAGCGGGTCGTCCTGGACCTTGGAAACGTCAAATGGATGAACAGTTCGGGTCTCGGCGCCCTCATGTCCGGTTTGACCACGATGAAAAATGCCGGCGGCGATCTCCGGCTGTCGTCCGTCGCCGACAAGGTCGAGAGTCTTCTCATGATCACGCAACTGTTGAAGATTTTCAAATCGTATGAGAACATCGACGGAGCGGTGAAGAGTTTCCACGATGGCGAATAGCCGCAATCCCGATGCCCGTCGGCTTCGCGTATGATCCCGCATTCCTGACCCATCAATCCCGTTTTCCTCATCCGGAATGTCCTGAACGGCTTACGGCCATCACCCGTGAACTTCAGCAGTCCGGGCTCACCGACCGGATGACACCACTCCCTCTGCGGCAGGCCGGCATCGACGACCTTTTGCGTTGCCACACGCAAAGCCATGTCGACCGGATCCACGATACCGCCCGCCGTGATGTGACCCAACTTGACGCCGACACGTACACGAATGCGCAGTCGTATGAAGCCGCCTTACGGGCGGCAGGCAGTGTCCTGCAGGCCGTCGATGAAGTCGTCGCCCGGCGTGTGAGGCACGCGTTTTGTGCCGTTCGTCCTCCGGGGCACCATGCCGAATCGGACCGCGCCATGGGATTTTGTCTGTTCAATAACGTCGCCATCGGCGCGCGATACGCACAGGTCCGTCACGGTATCCAAAAAATCGCCATCGTCGACTGGGACGTTCACCACGGCAACGGAACGCAGCAGATTTTTTACGAAGACGACTCCGTGGTCTACATCAGCCTCCATCAATATCCGCTGTATCCGGGTTCGGGCTCTGCGCGCGAACGCGGGTCTGGAAAAGGGATCGGAACGACGTTGAATTTTCCAATGCCGGCCGGCGCGGGAGACGGCGACTATCTGGATGTGTGGGACCGGGAACTTGTACCCGCCCTGCGGTCCTTCGGTCCGGATCTGATCATGGTGTCCGCCGGTTTTGACGCCCACGCATTCGACCCTCTGGCCGGAATGAACCTGACCGAAGACGGTTTTGCGCAGATGACGCGCCGGCTCCTTGAGGTCAGTTCTACGCATTGCAAATACGGGTTGATCTCCGTGCTCGAAGGCGGCTATCATCTCGAAGCGCTGGCGAACTGTGTACGGGCTCACATTGAGGTCCTCGCCGACGATGCACCTTAGTCGTCCATTGATTTTACCCCTGGTTTTGTTGATATTTTGTGCACGGGAGATGAGTGCGCAAACGTCCGATTCGACGCTGCGCGTCGGCGGGCAAACATCGCACGCCTTTGCCGGGGACACATTGTTCAGATCGCCATGGGGAGCCGTTGGGCGTTCTTTCCTCATCCCGGGATGGGGGCAGTGGTACAACGATTCGCCCAAAAAAGCCGTGATCTTCATCGCGGCCGATGTGAGCATGATGGCGTTATACATCCACAAGGACAAAAACGTGCAACGGATTGAACGCACGCGAAAGCGTATTGACCGCCAGCTCAAGGAAAGCCCGTTCCTGACCGCCTCACAAGAAGCCGTCCTCCGCTCCCGCTTCGACAACCTCACGAACGACCTCGACGGCGCACTCAACGACCGCAACCTGTTCGGATGGTTTTTCGCGATCTCGCACCTGCTCGGTATGGTCGACGCCTACGTCGACGCCCATCTTTTTCAGTTTGACGACAAAATGAAACTCGCCTTTGAAACCCAAGGCGACGCCATGACGTTGACGTATCGTATTCGGTTTTAAACGATCGGAGTTGTTGAGTGAGTGATATGCAACCTGAAACGACCGCCCCCGATTCTATATCCGTGCTTCCCGATATTCTCGTCGTCGACGACGAGATCGACAATCTCGACCTCCTGCGACGAACATTCCGCAGAGAATACCAGGTCACGACGGCCAACAGCGCCATGGAAGCCCTCCAATTACTTGAACAGCGCGAGTTCGCCGTCATCGTCAGCGACCAGCGCATGCCGGAGATGACCGGGGTCGAGCTGTTTCAGAAGGCCCGCGAAAGATATCCGCACACGATCCGTATCCTTCTCACCGGTTACACCGACATCAATGCGCTCGTCGACGCCATCAACATGGGCCACGTCTATCGCTACGTGACCAAACCGTGGAGCCGCGAAGAAATTGTCATGACGGTCAAACGGGCGGTCGAACACTACCAGACCGCCAAACAGAATATTCAATTGCTTGAGGAACTCAAGATCAAAAACGCCGAACTGGAAAAAAGTTACGCCGAATTGAAACGCCTGGACCAGCTCAAGACCCGTTTCATGGTCATTTCCAGCCATGAGCTGCGAACACCGGCGTCGATCATCAGCGGTAATCTCGAACTTCTCTCGTCCGGCGCCGTCGGCGACTTTACCGGCGACCAGAAAGAAATCATTCAAAACGCGTACAAAGGCACGACGCGGCTGATCGATCTCATCGAGGACATTCTGGCCGTTCTCCGGATCGACTCGCATCGTCTCTCGCTCGACGTCGGTACGTTCAATATCCGCGCACTGGCCGACGAGGTGATCGGCGATATCCGGCTGTTTTTGAAAGAACGGAAACAATCCGTGACCAATAACCTGCCCGATTGTTTCGTCGAAGGCGATGAAGTTCAGTTCAGCCACGTATTCATGAACCTCCTGAGCAACGCGATGAAATATTCCGAAGACGGACGCCGTATCGTCCTGAACGGCCGCGTGGAAAACGGGCACTTCCATCTGGAATGCAGGGACGACGGCATCGGCATTCCGAAGGATGAACTGGAACGAATTTTCGAAAAATTCTATCAACTCGGCGACGCCGATCAGCACCGGACGAGCAAATACAAATTCATGGGCGGCGGCAGCGGCCTGGGCCTGACCATCGTGCGCGGAACGATCGAGGAACACCACGGACGGGTCTGGGCGGAAAGTAAAGGTCCCGGCAAAGGGACGACGATTCACGTTGTCTTTCCGCTGAAGTTTGCCGCCTCCACTCCGGCATGACACAAAAAACGCTGACGTACTCCCACACGCTTCTGGTCCCGCTCACACGCTCCTGTGCGGCCGAATGTGCCTACTGCACCTTTCGGCATGACGATCCGCATCTGCTTACGTTCGATGAGATCGAAAGCCTGATCCGGGAAACCATCGACACGGGCCTGTGCGAGGTGCTATTGACCGCGGGACAGTCCCTGGACCGTCTCGACCGGGTTCGAGCCCAGTGGATCGAACGCGGGTACCCGACGTTCTTTCAGTACGTCCGCGACATCTGCCAGCTGGTACTCGAAAATCAACTGATCCCGACTCTCGACGTCGGACCGCTGACCATGACGGAACTCGAGATGCTGTCGCCGTACATCCCGTCGTATTACTTGCTGCTTGAAAATATTAATTCCGACTTCTGCCGGACCCAACAAAAAGGCAAGAGTATCGACGAAAAAATGGAAGCGCTCTCCGATGCAGGCCTGCTCCACATGCCGACCACGACGGGCGTCTTGCTGGGTGCCGGCGAAGACGTCGACGACAACATCGATACCCTCGATGCTATTGCGGAAATCCACGGACGCCACGGCCATATTCAAAACGTCGTTCTCCAACACGTCGCCGGTACGGCGCAGGACATCCGTATGGAAACTGTCGAACGGCTGATCGCGTACTCCCGGCAGGTCATGCCCGGCGTGCACGTAACCCTGCCCGTTCATGTGCCTTCCCTGTGGTTCGACGCGTTGTCGCTCCAGCTTGACGATATCGGACATATTTTTGAAGGGCAGGACGGCATCCGATGGAACCAACCTCCGGAAAAACTGGCGGAAATTCAAAGAACCATGCAGCGTCGGCATTGCCTGCTGAAGCCGCGATTCCCGGTATTTCCGGATAAATTCGCCTCCCGCTCGACGGGAGAAGCGCTTCGATCCGTCATACAGTCGTGGTTGAATAAGAAGGATTATTCATATTATCTTGATTAGATGGTAACGGTCATCGATCACCCCCTGATCCGGCAGAAACTCACGTATCTGCGGGACAAACAGACCCGTCCGCATGAGTTTCGTACACTGCTGAGCGAAACGACCGCTTTGATGATGTACGAAATCACGCGTGACCTGCCGACGGTCAAAGTCGAGATTGAAACGCCGCTGGAAAAGACGTGGTCCCACGTTCTTGCCGATCAGGTCGTCCTCCTCCCGATCCTGCGCGCGGGCCTCGGCATGTTGGACGGCGCCCTGTCGATGATTCCCAATGCCCGTGTCGGCCATGTCGGCCTCTACCGGAATGAAAAAACGCTGGAACCCGTTCAGTATTATGTGAAGTTTCCGACGGAATTGACCAACGGCCTCGGTTTCGTTCTGGATCCGATGCTGGCGACCGGCGGGAGTTCGTCGACCGCGCTGGCATTGATTAAACAGCGGAAGCCGAAAGCGCTTCGATATCTGTGCCTGGTTTCTGCTCCGGAGGGCATTCGAAAGGTCGAAGCCGACCACCCCGATGTCCCGATTTACACGGCCAGCATCGACCGCGAACTCAACGACATCGGATACATCCTACCGGGGTTGGGAGACGCTGGAGACCGGTTGTATGGAACCAAATAGCAAAGGCGCTGCCGACATCATTCATATCCCCGCCGGACAGTCGCGCAAGCCGGACTACCAGATGGTCATCCCGTCGGCCCTGGAAAAGCTGGCTGATATCGAGACCATGACCGAACGGATCGCTGAAGTCTATCATCTGAGCGAAGACGACCGTGACAATCTGGCCATTGCAATCACGGAATTGTCCAATAACGCGATCATTCACGGGAACCGGTACGAGTACCATAAAAAGGTCATTATTAGTTTTTATCATGAAAACGACAGCATCCGCGTGTATATTAAGGATGAAGGCGGCGGTTTCGACCCCACCCGAGTGGACGACCCGCTGCAGCCGGAGAATCTGATGAAAGAAAGCGGTCGCGGTATCTTCATTTTGAAATCCCTGATGGATGATGTTTCATTCAACATCACACCGAAGGGGACGGAAGTGATGATCCTGAAAAAAATCAAAGTGGCATAAGAAAGGCCCGGTATGAAGAATAATATGATCGTTTTATCCATGCTGCTGTTCGGTTCCTGGGCATTTGCTCAGGATAAAGAATCCTATCAGCGTGATTATGACAGCGGGGAAGACCGCATCCCCAACTACTGGACGTTCAACGTTCAGATCTCCTCCGAAGGATTTGTTTTGGGCGGAGCCCGTAATTTCAAGCTGGCACCCTTTACCCACCTTGCCGTGGCCGGAGATATTTTCTGGGTACGAGGAAAGGACGAGCAGGTCGACGTTTTTGGTAATACGATCAACGGCGAATCGATCATGATCCTCCCGCTGACGTTCAACATCAAACGGCGCCTTCTCGGCGAAAGTCTGACCAATACGTTTCGCCCGTTTATTTCCGTTGGCGGCGGCGTCGTCTTTGGATGGTATATCGACGGCGATCTGAAGCGCAGTGAACTCAAGCCGGACCACGAGGACACACAATTCGCTTTGACCGGTATCGGCGGCATCGGTGCGGACTTTGGCCGCCCGGGACGCAGTGCGTATGGATTCGATATCAAATACCAGGTCCTTCGCTTCGGCAATCACCTCGGCCTGCGCAAAACATTCGACAACCTGCAGATCGGTTTTCACGTCAATTTCTGATCCGAAGAAAAAGCTCTGAAAAACGCCCGCTATCCGGCGGGCGTTTATATTTTCGTGTGATTGACATTTTCCCATTATTTCACCATAATCGCAGCGTATGACGGTATTTCGAAAACCATCCAGACGCGTTGTCGTCGCGATGAGCGGCGGCGTGGACAGCAGCGTTTCCGCCGCCCTCTTGCACGAGCAGGGCTACAACGTCATCGGGGTGACGATGAAGCTATGGGACTATGCCGAAGTCGGCGGTGGAGAGGTCAATCGCGAAAGCGGTTGCTGTTCCATCGACACGATCCATGATGCCCGCATCGTGTGTGAACAAATCGGCGTACCCCACTACGTGTGGAATCTTTCCGACGAATTCGGCCGGGCCGTCATCGATAACTTCGTCAATGAATATCTCGAAGGACGGACGCCCAATCCTTGCGTGATGTGCAACCGGCATATCAAATGGGGCAGTTTCCTCGCCAAGGCGCGTCATCTGGGAGCCGATTTCGTTGCAACGGGGCATTATGCACGCGTGGAAAAAGATCCGGCCAGCGGAAAATATACTCTTCGAAAGAGTTCGAATCTCCAAAAGGACCAGTCTTACGCCCTCTGGGGAATTCGACAGGCCGCTCTTGCGATGACGCTGTTTCCCGTCGGTCACATGACCAAGCCGGAAGTGCGCGCCCATGCCGAACGGCTGAAACTCCGTACGGCGAAAAAGACCGAGAGCCAGGAAATCTGTTTCATCGTGGATAACGACTACAACCGCTTTCTTAAAGAACGTGTCGACGGTCTGTCAACGAAACTCGGTGGCGGCGCGATCGTGACAACCGAGGGAGAGACGGTAGGCCGGCACGACGGATACGCGTTTTACACGATCGGCCAGCGACGCGGGGTCGGTGTGGCATTAAACGAACCGGTTTACGTTACCGAAATCCGCGCCCGCGACAACGTGATCGTCGTCGGTCCCCGGGACCGCTTACTTTCCCGTGGGCTCGTCGCACGGCAGGTCAACCTGATCCGCCACGATTCGATCGACACGGAAATGCCCGTCACGATCAAAATCCGTTACAACGATCCCGGCCATCCGGGCGTTGTCTATTCGCCGACCCCGGACGAACTGCATTTCCGGTTCGATACGCCACAGCCGGCCGTCACGCCCGGCCAGTCCGTCGTCTTTTACCGGGACGATGAAGTTCTGGGAGGCGGGATCATCGAGTCCTCGATCTCTTCCTGATATGTCCACCCATTCGACTCCCAGCAAGATCACGACGGAACAATTGCGTCTCATGAAACAGCGCGGTGAAAAAATCGCGTGCCTGACGGCGTACGATTTTATCATGGCACAATTGCTTGACGAGGCGGAGATCGACGTGATCCTGATCGGCGATTCGGCCAGCACCGTCTTCGCCGGAAACGATACGACGTTACCCATCCGCATGGAAGAAATGCTGTACCACGTCAGGGTCGTTGCCAAAGCGGTGAAACGCGCACTGGTGGTGGCCGACATGCCTTTCATGAGTTATCAGGTCAGCACGGATGAGGCCCTTCGGAATGCAGGCCGGTTCATGCAGGAATCCAATGCAGAGGCGGTAAAACTTGAAGGAGGGACGGAATTTTTACCCGTGATCCGGCGTCTGGTCGAAGTCGGCATCCCGGTCATGGGACATCTCGGGTTGACCCCCCAATCGATCAACAAATTCGGGACGTACCGTACTCGCGGTACCAACCGCAAAGAGGCCGAAACCATCCTCACGCACGCAACAGCTCTCGAAGAAGCAGGAATTTTTGCTCTTGTCCTGGAGAAAATTCCAGCCGCGCTCGCGAAAAAAGTTTCCGAGACGCTGGAGATTCCCACCATTGGGATCGGCGCCGGGCCCCTGTGTGACGGACAAATCCTCGTCACGCACGATATGCTCGGACTTTACGAAAAATTTTCGCCGCGATTTGTCCGAAAGTATGCCGAACTGGCGAACACGATGCGCGACGCCTTCAGCCGGTACAAAACGGACGTTAAAAACCGCTCTTTCCCCTCCGATAAAGAATCGTACTGATCGGTTTGAACGTTTGGGAACGATAGAATCGGCTGAGCGATATTGACTCAGTAGCGAAACACGTCCCGAAACCACTGAACGAACCAGACCGACACCGTCACTCCCAGCGCAAGCATCAGAATCCCGATCGACGTCGATACCCATCCGCCCCATAACGCCATCTTGACGTATCGTTCCCCTTTGGCCGAGTAGCGTTTGTTCAGGCGTTTGTTTTCGCGCTGAGACAGCCAGACCGCCAGAAGGCCGGGAAGCGGTGAACAGACCGGTATCAGAAAGACAGACAATACCGCGACCCCACCCATGGCCAGAGCAAACCAGGCCATAGCGGATGGTTCGTGATCTTCCAGTTTGACGATATGGTCGGACGGATAATCGTAGGTTCGTTTCGGTTTCGGAAATACATACTGACAGCGAGAACACGTTTCCGCGTCATCAGGATTATTTGTCGTACAGTTGGGACAAAGTTTCATAATCGCAAAAATCAAAAAGGGCCATTCTCAAAGCAGAACGACCCTTTTGATGCCTTCGAGGTTACAAAGCTATCTAATGCCACCCAGGCTCACGGCAAAAATGATTACGCCGATATACGCAAGCCAGAAAAGACCGCATGCGATCGTCCCGATCCAGCCCGTCCATAACCCGATCTGCGACAGCGTTTTTCCCGCCTCGGGCGCTATGCCGTTTCGAATGTCCCGAAGTTCTTGATTGGCCAGGACGATAGCGATAATCCCGGTAACGGGGCCGCACGAACTGACAATCGAAAGTATACCCAGAATCAGTGCCGCGATCGCCCGTCCGCTCGCGCTTTGCGAGGTCGGGATCTGAAGTGTGGCCGTCATCGGAGCAGAGGTTCCCGTCGTAGCCGGTTTGTCGGCCTGGATGACGGCACCACAATTGCTGCAGTACGAGGCGCTATCATTGTTTTGTGTTCCACAGTTTTTACAGATGGCCATGTCCTCTCCTCTTGATGTTCTGGAAGACGCCCCGTCTTATTTATACGCAGGAATGCCGGTCACGCTTTCTCCGATAATCAGCGTATGGATGTCATGCGTCCCCTCGTAGGTCTTTACCGATTCGAGGTTCATCATGTGACGGATGATCGGATACTCATCGATGATGCCGTTGGCGCCGTGCAGGTCCCGCGCCATGCGGGCAATTTCCAACGCAATATATACGTTATTCCGCTTGGCCATCGACACGTGATTGAATTTCATCGTACCTTTGTCCTTCAAGCGGCCCAGTTGGAGCGCCAGCAGCTGACCCTTCGTGATCTCGGTGATCATATAGGCCAGTTTTTCCTGGACCAGTTGAAAACTGGCGATGGGTTTGTCGAACTGAATGCGTTCCTTCGAATATTTGACGGACGACTCGTAACACGCCATTGCCGCACCGAGAGCGCCCCACGCGATGCCATAACGCGCCTGTGTAAGACAACTTAACGGAGACTTCAACCCGTCCGATTTCGGCAGCAAGTTCGCTTCCGGTATCCGAACGTCCTGAAGCACGAGTTCACTGGTGACCGAGGCCCGAAGCGAAAACTTTCCTTTCATTTCAGGCGCGGAAAAACCGGGCGTTCCTTTCTCGACGAGAAAGCCCCGAACGACGCCGTCCAATTTCGCCCAGACCACGGCAACGTCCGCAATCGTGCCGTTGGTGATCCACATTTTGGCGCCGTTCAGTACATAGTGGTTACCGTCTTTGACGGCCTTCGTCTTCATGCCGCCCGGATCGCTTCCGTGGTCCGGCTCGGTAAGGCCGAAACATCCGATTTTTTCACCCCGGGCCAGTTTCGGAAGCCAGTATTTTCGATGGTCCTCCGTCCCGAACGTAAAAATCGGATACATGACGAGCGCGCCCTGGACCGATGCAAAACTGCGAACGCCGCTGTCGCCGCGCTCCAATTCCTGCATGATCAAGCCATACGCCACATTGTTCATGTTGGCACAGCCGTATTCTTCCGGTAAATTGGCGCCAAACACGCCGAGTTCGGCCATCTGTGGTACGAGGTCCATCGGAAACGTACCGTTACGATTGTGATGCTCGATGACCGGGATCACTCGATCGTCGACAAATTCACGAACCGTGTCGCGAACCATCTTTTCTTCGTCCGAAAGGAGCGAGTCGATATCGAAATAGTCTACCGCTTTGGTTTTCAAAGCCATGAAAAAAGTCTCCTTACACTCCGTTACAAAAGATTGAAATTGGCCCCGATGACGAGAGCGAAGCTCGTACGATTTTTGGAATCTTCAGTCGGAAGCACGCTTTTTACTTTAAGAAAATTGGCCTTCGCGAGGCCAAATACGTTCAATGGTCCCAATCCGGCCTTGCCGCCGATCTGCAGATTAAATCCATTATTGGTCTCGTCGACGACATTTTGTCCATCCGGCCGCGACAGCTGAATGACGTATCCGCCACCGACAAACATTTTTGCAACAGCCAAACCGTAAACTTCGTACTGGGCGTCGAGATTGATCGTATGCAGAGTTACATCATACTCCACCGTGCCAATGTCGGTTTTGGCAGAAATGTACTCGTAATTCGGCGCCAGCGTGAACTTGGAAATACCCACTTGCACCTGACCCCCGAGCAGGAGTTCGCCGGATTCACCTTTGTTCAATGTTCGCGCACCCGCACGTACACCAAATCCGACGTCGATTCCCGGGATCTGAGCGGCAGCCGCCGAGGATAGGATCAAACTTGCAGCAAAAAAAGACAACATGCGTTTCATACGGTTGCTCCTTGATGTTAATCAGAATGGGTGAGTGTACGATAAATCGTATGGAATTTCAAAGATTTTATGGGTGATTGGCGTCACTCGTGTAGTCCAGAAACCACCTGGGATCGATGACGGAGCTGTCGAAAATATCGTCCTCGGCAGCAATCCGATCGAGCCGTTCCTGTTCATCCCGCGAGAGGGCTTCACCCGCCGCTGTCCTCTGTATGACATCGACCAGCCATTCAAACCGTTCATGATGTTCCTGAAACCTCTTTGTCGCATAGTCGGTCGCCGATTTCGTACTGATGAGAAACGGCCAGTCCGAAGCTTCCATCAGGAAGAGTTCACGCGCCATTTGCCGGAGCAGTTTCCGCACCATGGGATCGGCGGAATCCGCGTATTGCCGAACGGTTTCCTGCATCCGGGCCTCGTTTTTGTAAATCCGTTTCCACATCCACTCGACGTCGTGATTCAACCAGACGTAATGACTGCCGCCAGCCCCCCACGATCCTTCCGGGATGGCAATCGGTCGATCCGGCACGCCATCGACAAGGACTCCGGCACAGTGATTGACTTCAATCTCTTTATCGTCTTCCAGACGCATCAGCAATTTCTTCAGGAATCGAGGTCCTTCGAACCACCAGTGCCCGAAAAGTTCGCTGTCAAACGGCGCCGTCAAACATCCCGTCTGCCCCGTTCGATCGCGATAACTCTGCAGCGCGTGATGGACCGCTTTTACGAAGTGATCGACATCCGCATCGAGGGCCGCTTCGATCCGGTCCGGTTCGTAACGGACTTTTTCACCCAGATCGGCGTGAACGCTCGTCACTCGCCAGTACCGGTGTCCGCTCTGATGGTGCTTTTTGTGAAAATCGAGGTACCATTCTCCGCCCGGATAACCCTGCTCACTGCTCCAGACCTGCATCGAGGTTTCAACGTCCCGGGCAAAAATGGCGACCGGCACGTGATTCGACTCCCGCGACGAGCGAACGTGATAGACTTCATGTACGGAATGCGAACCCTCGATGGGAATGGTCCCGGTCTCAAGGCTGGTCATGAGATGCCGCAGCGTTTCAAATCGTCCTACGTACATACCGATGCTCCGGCCGCCTTCGACCAAGGCCGAATCGACCATGAAATAGTTCAAGTCGTTGTCCGCCAGAATTTCTTCAACGCCCCTGCGCATCAGCGGTTCCATACCCGTTGCCGACGCCACGGGCGATTTCCATTCGTACCTCGGGCGATAAGCACACTCCGGAAGCCAGATACCCTGCGGCCGCCGGCCAAAATGTTTTTGATGAACGGTGATCGCCGTTTTAATCTGTGCAGATATGTTCCCGTCATATCCCAACAGGGGAAAATAACCGTGCGTCGCACCGCATGTGATGATATCCAGGCATCCTTTGTCCGCCAGAGTACGGAAGGCACCGATCAGGTCCCGGCGGTAGCGTTTGGTAAAATCGTATCGGACCTGCTTGTAGTACGACTTCCAGAATCGCGCCAGAGGGAGCAACTCGCGTTCCTTCCGGTTTTTTTTGAACAAAATGGCGTCCTCTTCACACCGCTCAATCTCCTCATCCAGGAACGTCTCGAATTCAGCGACAAAATCGGGATGGGCGAGTTGTTCGGCCAGAACGGGAGTAATGCTGATCGTCAACTTCGGCCGGTAGCCGTCTTTGATCAGCTCATTCAACGCATTGAGCAGCGGAATGTACGTTTCGGAGGCTGCCTCAAAGAGCCATTCCATGCCGTGCGGCCAGCGGCCATGATGCAGCACATAAGGAAGATGGGTATGGAGAACGAGGACAAAACGGCCCAACATGAGCGGTCCAGGTTAAATGAAGAATTGCGGGATGAATGCGGCCGCACGAATATAAAACCGCAGGCAGCGGGAATCAAGCAGATTGACTACATCTCTTCAAGTAAATTATGGAATTCGCGGCGTCCCTCAAGCACTTCGACGACCTGGCTTTTGACGAGTAGACAGATATCTTCCCATACGTCGCCGAGTTCAAAACTTAAACGTTGAGCGATGGAATACACGGAATGACGGCCGTTGACTTCCTTGTAAATCAGGTTGGCGGAATATTTGGCTGGAAAATGACGCTCCCGCGTGGCCCGGTCAACGGATACGCGTCCTGGAACGATCAGTTTCATGGCTTCGACCTGCTTTTCAACCAGCAGCCGGTTTCGAATCATGTCGTTGATCACGCCAAGATAGTAGGTCTCGTCGTGGGCGATTTTTTCCAGAATGCGCAAAATCGTACGGCGGCCGTTAACGTACGATAAAACGCGGTACTGGTCCGGTGATAGCGTAATGCTGTCGACACCGACAACGGCTGCGCGGTTGATCTTGGGCACAGACTTGAGCGACGTGATATCGCGCGCCAGCGACCTCCATTCATCAACCCGCTGTGCGTTTTCCAAGAGCAGGAAATCGATCGGCAATTGCACCGCCGATTCTTCCGGTACCTCGAGATCCCGTTCGTGCATGCGAACAAAAAACGACTGGCCCGAGGTCCACTTCATAATCCGATAGACGACTTCCCGAAGATAACGATTGAGCAGCCGGTTCCACCGGCCGGAATCGTCAGGGACAAACCCAAGCTCGTGGAGAATGCGTCCGAGGGGAAATCCCATTCGTTTCTGGACTTCGAGTGCGTGCGTGAGATCTTCCATGCGGAGCAGACCTTCGTTGGACAGGTATTCGCCGAGCAAGATTTCCTCCGGCGATGACGCACGAATAATAAACCCGCGGCGAATATGAATTTCCGCGTGCCTCTGGTCGGCGGTCAAAACGAGCTTGCCGTTTTGTCCGGCCATTTTGATCAGCTGCAACATTTGTACGATACCGGTCTCTGTCAGACTGGCCTGTAAAATAACGTCGTCTGTGTGAAGCGGATCGAGTACCGGAGCGATCATGGCCATCCATCATAACGAAGCTCCGTTATCCGTTGACAAGAAATGAGTTAAATAGTTGTTGCAAATATCGTGAATTGACAAAGGACGGACGGTTGGCTACATTGCCAGCGTTTTGCATCGATTCATAACATATCCATTGATATCTGTGCTACTTGTCGGTTGCGGACCGCCGGAGGACGAAAACCTGAACACTCCGCCCGTTATCGTGCGCATCGATGTCCCTTCGCGGCTGGTCGGAATGGATACCGTTCACGTCTATGTATTCGATGCTGACGGCGATCCGGTATCACTGAATTACACAGCCATCGATCAGAGCGGACAAACGGTCACGGACCCTTTTCTAAAAATCCCCGCGGATGACGGAGCCTCCGGCGATGCGCTGGCGGGAGACGGAATTTATACGGGTTATTTGAATTCACCGGGCTTACAGGGTTTGCCGTCGAACGTATTCCATTTTCAATTTCAACTGCGCGATGCACGTAACGGACAAAGCAGACCGGTCGACGTAGACGTCGAATCCTGTACACCCGGAGTTGCGCCGATAATCTCCAATCTGGTCTCCCCGGACACGGTACGGACAGGCCAGGTCAGTACGTTCATCATTTCGCTTCTGGCTCAGGATGCCGACGGGCTGTTCGATATTGTATCGGTTACACGAACGACCCCGAGCGGTCTGGTCTTGCCATTACGCGATGATGGAACCAATGGCGATACGACCCCGGGCGATGGCATTTTTACGGAAACGGTGAGTGTGGTGCCACCGCCTCCCCCAGGCGATTACCTTTTCCGATTCAAAGCCCGCGATTGCGCCGGCCTTGAGAGCAACGACCTTCAAAAAACGATCGTGATTGTCAATTGAAGCACCTGATCTTGCTGATGTCGCTCGGGGCGATGGCAGCGAACGCCCAGGTTTTTCGTCCACGATTCCAGTTGGATTCCACCCCGATCGTGTCCAACCGGCCGTCGGGAAATTTTATCGGGACTATTTTCATTTACAACGACACCGCCCTGATCGACGGCGGAGGGCCGCTCAATCGTTCCGTCGATCATGGAAACACATGGGACATCTTCACTTCCTCGGACGGTATCGGCAAAGGTGGCGTCGCGGCCACCACGGTTTTTCGTAGTACCATTTTTCTGACGACGATCTTCGATACCTCCGTGACTCCCCGGCCCACGTCCGGCGCGGGTGGAGGCATCAGTTACTCGACCGACGCCGGCGCGACGTGGCTTCGGATCGTGCAGCCCCAGGACACCGCGACGCTTCGCGGCCCGGTCATTCGGACGATGCCCGACGGTAATTCCGGTACGGTTCAGCTCGTACGCGACGTGATCGTACGACAGACCGGGATCCTTACGGATTCGATTTATACCGTCGCGGTCAAGACGAATATCGACAACGTATCCTTCGACATTGCCGTGACGGACAGTTCGATCTGGCTGCCGTGTTTCGGCGGCGGATTACGTGTCGCCCGGATCTTGCCCGGCGGTATGATCGGATATTTTACACCTGCACCGTTGCCGCCCGATTCGCTGAACAGTATCCGCCTCGACCGCGATTACGATTTTACGATTGATCCGATCGAGCACCTCAATCATCGTGCATTTTCCGTCCTGGCTGCGTCCGACGGCATCTGGGCCGGTACGGCGGGCGGGATCAATCATTCGACCGACGGCGGCCTTTCCTGGACGCGTTATACGCATGCGAACAGCGGCATCAGCGGAAATTTCGTTGTCGCACTCGGGGAACAGACGTACGTTGAAAATTCAACGGCGACCCGCCTGATCTGGGCCGCAACCAATCGTGCACTCGGAGCGACCGAAGACGACGGTCTCAGTTACACCGCCGACAGCGGACGGACATGGAAAGTTGCCCTGCGCGGTCCGTTCGTCAATAATATTGCCTTCGACGGTAAAATTGTGTATGCCGCGACCGATGAAGGCATGTACCGCTCATCTGATCGTGGCGTGACGTGGGAAAAGTTTTTCGTCATTGTCGACGCGCAGACGGGGGACCGGACGTTTCATCCGGAATTCGCATCGGTCGGCATTCAGCAGGATGGCTCCAATCGGATCCTTTATTTCGGGAGTGTCGACGGGCTGGCCATATCGACCGACCTTGGTAATTCCTGGACGATCCGGCGAGCGTTCCGTGACCCCGGCATCGACGGTACACCCAAAAGCTACGCCTATCCGAACCCGTTCTCACCGACGATTGACCCGGCGGTGGTACGGTTCCAATTTGACCAGACCGGGCTCGACGCCGGTGATCGAGTGACGCTGAAGATTTACGATTTTGCGCTTGATCACGTTGTGACCGCCGTTGAAGACGTACCGCTGACGCAAACGTTGTACTGGACCGGTCGAAATAAAAAAGGCAAACGCGTGGCCAATGGAACCTATGTATACGTCATTGAAGCCGGGAAGAAAAAATTCTGGGGGAAAGTGACGGTGCGAAATTGACGACACGTGTGATCGTTTGTATCGTACTGCTCCTCGCCGATGTGTTTGCCGGTGACAACACGGGCCGCACCGGCGCGTTTCTCCGGTTAGGACTGGGCGCCCGCTCACGCGGCATGGGCGGAACGTATACGGGCATTGCGGATAATTCGACGGCAGCGTATTACAACCCGGCGGGCCTCGCGTTTCTGCAAACGCGTGAAGTCAATCTCGCGTATTCGCTGATGTCATTCGACCGTTTATTCCATTCCGCCGGATTTTCCCGCCCGCTGCCGCCATCCGCGGGTTTCTCCATCGGTATTTTGCACGGCGGTTTTTCGGAGTCCGATGCCCGCACGTCGAGCGGCGACGCCTTCGACAAAATCGAAGACACGAAAATCGCCGTGATGATGGGATTTGCGCTTCGCGTATCCGAACGCGTGGCAATCGGGATTACACCGAAATGGCTGCACAGTAAGGTGTTCGACGTCTCTGCCAGTTCGGTCGGGCTCGACGTCGGTGCGATGGTGAAACTGCGCGATAACCTGACGGTCGGACTCGCTTTGAAAGAGATCGGGCAAAAATTCAAATATACGCGCGATCCGCGTGGAGAAGGCGACGAAACCACAACGGACCGTTTGCCGTTCACGACGAGAACCGGCATCGCCTATCGCCATGAATGGAACGCCGCAACCGTCAAATCTCTTCTGCTTGGCGTCGACTTCGAATCCGTTGCGGGGCCGTCCGGCCGATTCCATTTTGGAGTCGAGTCGAATTTTCTCGACGTTTTTTCGATCCGGCTGGGCCTCGACGATCGCGATTTTACCGCCGGTTTTTCCTTTCCATTCAAAATCCACGATTACCGCCTTCAGGTCGATTATGCGTTCATCCACGATTCCCGCGAGGGAATGGAAACCGGGTCGCACGATGTCGGAATTAATTTCCAGTTCTAAATTTCTCACCCTACTTCTGATCCTCACGGCCTGCCGTCATGAATCGTCGGACCGTTCACCGGCTATGCGCGTGCTCGACAACGGACTTCGCGTCATCGTCGTGGACGATCCGGCGTCGACGGTTGTCAGCGCCGTTGTTTCCATCCACAGCGGATCTGTCGACGAGGACAGTTCCGAAAGCGGGGCCGCACATTTTCTCGAGCACGTCATTCTCTTTCGCGGCACCGAGCATCGAACGGGAGAAGCAGTACTGGACAGCATGCGGCACTACGGCGCGTATTTCAACGGGCACACCGCGCATGACTGGACGACGTTCGAAATCAGCACACCACCGGTGACCTTTACCCGCGCATTGACCCTGTTGCATGAGATGTTGTTTTATCCGCGAATCGATGGTGCCGGCGTCGACGTTGAACGACATGCCATCCTCGAAGAATTGCAGCGCTACGAAGACCATCCCGTCAACAAAGCGTATGCCATGGCGCAGCCGTTGTTGTTCGGTGACCACCCGTACCGGCAACCCGTCATCGGAACCCGGGAAGCATTGCGTACCCTGCATGTCGACAGGATCCTGTCTTTTTATCGGCGGAATTATGTTCCGAACAACATGTCCGTCGTAGTCACGGGTAATGTCCGGCGTGAGAAAGCGGTCGAATGGATAAAAAATATTTTTATCGAACCTTCCGGCCCGGCGGTCGCTCCGGATCGGCCAACGATGACGATGAACGAATCGAAACAGGACAGTTTCACCGTTGCGGACGTTCGACAGGCGGTCGTGATGTGGAGCGCGATCGGACCGGCCGTATCGGATGAATCGATGGCCGCCGTCGACGTGCTGACCTATATTCTCGCGGAAGGCGAGAACAGCCGACTCCACGATCAGCTGCGGACCCAAACGAACTGGGCCAATGAAGTTCACGTGGACGTGAATAAACGGGCAGATGCGAGTGTGATATTCATTTATGCCGGCGTGAATTCACATCATGTCGATCGAGTTAAAGCTGCCGTACCGGCACTCCTCGACAGCCTCACCCGGGCGGTTCCGCTCGACCATGAAATCGAACGGGCCCGTTACCAACTCAAAACGGTTTTCGAACTCGAGATGGAAAGATCACTCGCCCGTTCCGTTGCCTTTGCCCAGTACGATGCAATGGCTGATTTTTCACACGTAAACCGCTATCGTCGGCAGCTCGATGACTTGACGTCCGATGACATTGCCGACGCGGCTCGCAAATACTTCACTCCCGGCCGGTTCAGGCTGACGGCCGTCCTTCCGCGCCGGCCGTAACACGCCTCAACGCCGGTCGGAGAACGGAATAAAATCCCGTTTTTCTTTTCCAAGATAAAGTTGTCGCGGGCGCGCGATTTTTTGCTCGCTGTCCGAGAGCAACTCCAACCACTGGGCGAGCCATCCCGACGTACGCGGAATGGCAAAAAGAACCGGGAACATGTCCACCGGAAATTTCATCGCCTGATAGATGATTCCGGAGTAGAAGTCCACGTTGGGATACAACTTTCGCTTCACGAAATAATCATCCTCAAGTGCAATCCGTTCCAGTTCGAGCGCGATATCCAGCATCGGGTTTTTTCCGGTCACCGAGAACACCTGCTCGGCAATCTGTTTGATGATCTTGGCCCGCGGATCGTAGTTCTTGTACACCCGGTGGCCGAAGCCCATCAACAGCAATTCGCCGTTTTTGACGCGCTTGATGTACGCGGGGATGTTGTCTTTGGAGCCGATCTCCGCCAGCATACGCAGGACCTGTTCATTGGCGCCGCCGTGTAAAGGTCCGTACAATGCCGCCGCCGCCGCCGCGGTTGCGCTATAGGGATCCGAATGCGCGCTTCCGACCGTACGCATCGTGGTCGAACTGCAGTTTTGCTCGTGGTCCGCGTGCAGGACAAACAAAACGTCGATAGCCTTTTCCAGAATGGGATTGGGTTGATACTTCAATTCCGTCATCTTGAAAAGCATGTTTAGGAAATTACCGGAATAGCTGAGATCGTTGTCCGGATATACATACGGCATTCCCAGGCTGTGGCGATAGGCGAAAGCGGCCAGGGTCGGCATTTTACCGATCAGCCGTGTGGTCTGTAACATCCGGGACGCTGGATCTTCGATATGTTTGGCGTCACGGTAAAACGTCGACAGCGCGGCGACCGTGCTGATCAACATTCCCATTGGATGCGCGTCGTAATGAAAGCCGTCGATGAATTTTTTGATGTTCTCGTGGACGAAGGTATGATGGGTAATTTCGTGCACCCACTTCTCCATCTGCTCCCGTGTCGGAAGTTCCCCGTGAATCAGCAAGTACGCCACTTCCGGGTACGTGCACTTTTCGGCCAGTTGTTCGATCGGATAACCGCGATATTGCAGAATCCCTTTATCCCCGTCGATAAACGTGATCTTGCTTTTGCACGACGCCGTGTTTTTGTAAGACGCATCGTACACCATCAGGCCGAAATCGTCGTCCTTCACTTTCATGGCGCGAAAGGCCATCGCATCGATCGCGCCATTTTCGATCGGAATTTCAAAGTGCTTTCCGGTCCGATCGTCCGTTACGGTCAGAGTATTTCGTTCCATCGTCGTTTCTCCTTGTTTTGCATACTGTGAATGCATTTCGGATTTCTGAAAAACCCGCAGACCTCGAGCGCCGGGAATTTCCGCTGACACGGGTGGCGTCAAAAAGGCCGGCAGGTGCCGGGCGGGACCTTTGAGTGTCAATTCTCCGCGCGTGGGACGGCGGGGTTTACGATGATTATGCGGACGCCTCATCGTGCCTCCTTTTCGTCAAAAACACAAAAAGTCCACGGATGTGGACTTTGATAAACAAGACTTGTGGCGGCACAGAACGTTTTCACGTTAAGCGACCCTTTCGCCCGCCCTCCACGTTTCCGACAACGTGGCTGAAGAAAATTATTACTCTTTAAAGAAAGTAACAACCCGTGACAAGGAAATGATGATGCTCACGAATTCGGTCTTGCGGAGATGTTTTTTATGAGCAGTAGCGGAAAGATGACGTCGCCTATTCGCCCAAGACCTGGACGAAAATACGACGGTCGCGAGGACGGTTGTCATGATCGATGACGACGATCTGTTGCCATGTCCCCAGAACGAGACGGCCTTTGTTGAGCGGCACCGTGAGTCCCGGTCCCATAAACGTCGCCCGAATGTGACTGAACCCGTTGTCATCGCCCCATGTATGACCATGACGGGTCGGTATGGATTGGGAAACGAATTTTTCCAACTGGTCCTTCATGTCCTGTACAAGAGCCGGTTCAAATTCTATCGTCGATACCGAAGCGGTCGAACCGATTACAAAAATATGGACCAGGCCGTCTGAAATCCCCGAACGTTTGACGATTCCGACAACCTGGGGCGTAATATCGCGGATATCTGAAAATCCGGATGTCGAAACCGTTATTTCTTCACCTAAAACCATCAGACAATGATACCTTTATGCACCATATAAAAAATAAGTATTCCAAGCGCAATTCGGTACAGGATAAATATAAGTGTTGAACGAGTTTGCAGCCACTTGATCAAAAATGCAATGGAAGCGTATCCGACGATTGCGGCTACGACTGTGGCAAGAATAAGGTTACCCAAACCCTCTCCACCGAGACCTTTTTCGAGCAAGTCTTTGAGTTCAAAAAGGCCGCTCGCCAGTACTGCGGGTATGCTCAGTAGGAATGAAAACCTTGCCGCCACTTCCCGTTTCAATCCGATGAAGAGCCCCGCCGTAATCGTGACGCCTGAGCGGGATACGCCCGGGATGAGGGCCAGCGCCTGGGCCCACCCGACCGCCTGCGTGTCGAGGAACCCCATCTCGTTCATCGTGCGGCGTCGAATCGAGGTCCATTCCGCCACGGCCAGAAGCACGGCAAGCCCGATCATGCTGCCTGCTATGATCGTCAGACTGCGGAACTCGGTTTCGATCATGTCTTTAAGCAGAATCCCGCAGATGCCGATCGGAATCGTTCCGATGGCAATGAACCATGCCATACGTACGTCGACCCGGGTCCGTTCATCCCACTCGCTGCGACGCCCGTACGAGAACAATGAAACGACGGCCGCCCGGGAGAGATGAACAAACTCCGCCCGAAAATAAATGAGCACCGCCGCCAGCGTGCCCAATTGGGTGACTGCCGTTACCGCAGCACCGGGATCTTTCCAACCGAACAAGGCCGGCACGATACGGACGTGGGCCGTACTGCTGATCGGGATGAACTCCGTCAGTCCCTGTACCGCACCGATGATGACCGCTTCAAACCAATTCAATTCTTTCCTCCGCGGACGTACATAAAAAAGCCCCGCTGAAAGCGAGGCTTTTTAGAATCGGATTCCGATTTGTTAGAGTTGTTTTTGAACGTTCGACACGACCTTGTTGATGATCGCCTTCAGCGTATCGAATACGCCGACGCCTTTAATTCCAACGGCCTCGAAATGCTGGACGTTGAAATAGTTGAGGCGCTTCTGCAGGTTTTCGACGGTCTCCACGTCCGGAAGGTCACGCTTGTTGTACTGGATGACCCAAGGGAAGGTGTCAAGGCTATGCCCGTCTTCGCGGAGATTGTTCTCCAAATCGAGCAGCGTCTCAATATTACCGTCCATGCGGTGTTTTTGAGAATCGGCGACGAAAACGATGCCGTCGACGCCGTTGAGAATGACCTTACGGCTCGATGCGTAATACACCTGTCCTGGAACGGTATAAAGATTGAATTTCGGCTTTTTGCCTTTGATACGGCCGACTTCCAACTGCAGGAAATCGAAAAAGATCGTCCGGTCCTCTTTGGTTTTCAGCGAAACCAGTTCTCCAGCCAGCGACGGATCCATCTTGGAATGGATATACTCCAGATTGGTCGTCTTGCCGCTCATTCCGGGGCCGTAGTACACAATTTTGAGGTTAATTTCCTGCAGCGCCCAATTGATAAACATTCAAATCCTCACTCGTTATACAGATGATATGCTCAAAATCTGCGGCTATTTGAAGGACTCGTCCAAGGCGTCACCGAGCAACGATCCGAACTCGGAATCGATCAGGTCTTTGGCGCTGTCGTCCGTGGCATTGGACTGATCTTCGAATATTTCGAGCAGATTTTGAATGGCCTTTTTCGTGTAAATCCGGATCAAACCCAGTGTGACGCTGGTATCGAATACAACGACGAGAAAGAAGTTGTCGCCGACATTGGACAGATAGACGTTTCGCTTTTCTCCCTCATGAAAAAGAAGTTTGAACTTGGCGTCTTCGCCGACCAGCTTGGCCATTTCGGCGGTAGCGGCAAAATCGCTGGCCGCCAGCGCGGAGAGAACCGTCGTATTCATTTTGTCCGTATTTCCCCGCTGGCTGATCAGTTGACCGCTCATATCGGCAAACAGGATGGCCGAAGCTTTGGTCTTGGCCGCCAACTCCGACAACACCTTCGTGACGCCTTCAAACTGCTTCCCGTTCAGAATAATCTGCTTGCTGCCGTCTTTGAGTTTTTTGGTTTGCAACATAACGGTCACCCTTTATGCTCTTATGAAAGATACTTTCAACGTTGAAAGACTTTGAGAGTGGTGAAATTTCGCGTACTCTTTGGGTAGTCTATGATATTTTGCATACACAGTCAATAATTTTTTTGCCCCTGTAAGGCCCGTCATCACGCGATTTTCTTCCGCCGGAGCCTTTCGATGGCGGCCTTGAGGCTTTCCCGCAAACGCTCGATGGCGTTCGCCAGATCGCCGATCTCATCCTTGGCGTCGAGACGCACGATACTTTCCAGATCGCCCATACTGATTTTTTCCGCCGCATCCGTCAGATAGATCATCTGTTTCGTGATGCGGTTGGACAGGATCAAGGCCACGATCATGCCCAAAAAAACGGCAACGGCAAGTACGCCGCCGACCAGAAGCGCGGTGCTTCGGATGATCTCATCCATGTAACGCCGAGACATGCCGACATGCGCCGTTCCCAGGACGCCTTCACCGATGGCGGTCGAAATTTCGTAGTTTTCAATCTCCGTCACTTCTCCGCCCTCCGCCGTATTTTGCACCCGGGTCAGATCGATCTTGTAATCGTTGTTCGGCGAGAGAATGATGTTTTCCTGGACAATCTGGCGTTGATTGTACGAACCTATTTTGAACCGCTGGGCCGCGATCCGTTTTTCCTTGTCGGAAATGTACACGTACGACACGGCGGTGAATCGTGACGCAATGTCCACGAGATTTTGAATATCGACTTCATCATCGCCGACCAGCGGACGTTCGACCTGCTCGGCCAGCGTCGTCGCGATCGCCTTTCCTCTTTCCGTCAACTCGGTTTGCAGCGAGTCCGACACCAGGTTGATCACCAGCATGGTAATGCCCACGCCGATCGCCACGGCGCCGGTCACGATCACCAGCGGAACTTTCCATTTAAGACTCAGACCTTTGGCCATTCGGGTAACTCCTATGACATCGACCGGATCTGGCGCAACATCAACTGTTGAAATGCGACCTGTTTCTGCGGATCGTAAATTTCGTTACTGATCGATTCGACCAGACCGGGAACCTTGTCTTTGGGGAAGGTTTTGCGCGACTCGCCGAACGCTTCGACCACGTCGTCGATGATTATGGATGCCACCGGTCCGATCAACTGAACCAATTCGTTCTCGAGATTTTCAAAAAAATCCGACGCGACCGATTCTTTGACGACGGGTTTCGCGGCCTCACCCGGCTCAACGACACCGGCCTGAATGAGCGCAAAAACAAGGGTCGCGGCATCAATGTCTTTGATCTTAAGAAGCGCGGCGATATCCGAGATGGAATGCTCCCCGCTCTCGAGGTAATTCAAGACCTCCCAGTCCGGTCCCTTCAATTTGACATGCGCGGCCGGCTCCCTTCCCGTCATACGCACTTTGACGGAAAAGGACGGAATGACGCCACTCACGCGCTTCCACGCCTCGACATACTGACCGGTTTCGTTCAACAACTGGCCCGTGTCTTTGTCGATCGTGATCTGGGCCGAGGTGGCCTCTGGTTCGAAGGCAAACTTTCCCGTCCGCCACAGCGTGAGCTCACGGAACGCGGGTTCGCCCAGAAAATTACCGCAAATCGCATGCGTGATTTTTCCTTTTGTCAGGTAAACTTCTGCGGTCTCGCGGCTGTCTTCTTTCTGCAAAAGCAGGCGGCCGGACTGCTGACTGCCCGACAAGAGTTTCATCACATCGATGATGTCCACATACGCCAGATGCCCGGATAAGACGTTTGCCATGTCTGCCTCGT
Source organism: uncultured Bacteroidota bacterium (assembly GCA_964478735.1). Taxonomy (GTDB): domain Bacteria; phylum CLD3; class CLD3; order SB21; family SB21; genus CAYZJB01. The sequence continues at coordinate 27,019 of CAYZJB010000027.1, forward strand.
TAGTTCACCACTTCAACCAGTTTCCAACATTCCGTATCCATGTTGCTGCGGATCAGGAAACTGCGGCGCGTGCTTTCGATTTTTTGAATACGTTTCTGGAATTTTTTATCGGCTTCCATGTCCGCCATGGCCACGTTGACCGTCAGACGCAGCATGGCCAGGCTCACGCCGGGATCGCATAAAACGATCAGGTTATAGTTATGATGCGCGAACGCCATCATGCGTCCGTTATCAAATTTGAAGTCAAATTCCTGCATCGGGGTGGTCAGGCGTTCGAATATGGCGGACAGTTGGACGACGTCCTTGCCGATTTCCTGCAGGGCATCGGCGTCCAGTCCCGGAGGAAGCTTGGCATGCTGGACTTCGCCGTCGTTGAAATAGATGAACGACGCCCGTACGCCCGCGATCGAATTGATCTCTTCCAGCTTTTCTTTCATGAACCACTCTTCATTTTTTCCAGCGTCTGTTCGATCACATCCGTGGAAGCTTTGAGATCGACGTTGACGTCGACGACGTCGTCGTGATACTTGCTGAGCAGTTTCTTATCGCTTTTTCCCGACGTCAACGCGACTTTGAGCGTACCCATTTTAGAGGCCCGTCCCAGTTTCTCGATTTTCCGCATGGCAAACGCCATGGCCGCCGACGCGCGTTTGCCGTTGGCGATTCCCTCTTCCATCAGGATTTCGCCGAACAGATTGGCCACAAGCACTCCGTTGACTCCGTTGATATTTTTCATTTCCTTCGCCAGTTTGCCGACGGCGTCGCTTTTGGCTTCCGTGGCCTCGTCGATCAGGCGCATGCCTTCGAGAAGGACATTGCTCCACGAGTTGTTGATCGTGCGTTTGGGAGGCGGCACGCCGCTTTCAACTTTGAAGGCGCCTTCTTTGATCTGCAGAATTTTATAAACGGCCTCTTCGCCTTCGATCTGACCGTACAAGGCGTGAACGATGTTGCCTTCGGCAAAATAAATTTTCCCAACCGTGTTGAAATGCTCGACGGTAAAGAGCGCCTCATTCTTTTCCATGCAATTGAGCTGGACGATATTGGCCAGTTTCAAATCTTTCAAATTTCCGACGAGTGCCATAAACAACCTGAACTTATTTGAGAACGGACGCGATGAGTTCCTTCATCATTTTGATTTCAAACGGTTTCTCGACATATCGGTATGCGCCCGACGTGATCGCTTCTTCTTTCTTTTCGTCCGAACCGTAGGCCGTCATGATAATCACGTGCGTCTGCGGACGATTTTGCTTGATTCGTTTGAGGAGTTCGATCCCACTGATCCCCGGCATCGTAATATCCGTAATAACAACATCATAGGGGTGTTCTGCAAATTTTTCCCACGCTTCATTTCCAGACGAAGCCGTGACCACTTCGTAGTTTTCCTTTGAGATGATGAAACTTTGATAGAGGCTAAATGTGAGGGTCTCTTCGTCGTCGACGATCAGAATGCGCTTCGGTGTATCGGACATAACAGCCTCAAAACTGGAGGAAAGACCTGAAAAAAGAAATGGTGTGGTATCGCTAAGCACCAGAATATAATAGAATTACCACTGATTGTCAATACAACTGACGCATGGTGTCAATTTAGAATCACATGCGCCATTCTTCATGTTTGCTGGAAAGCACCGATGTTTTTTGAGAGGTTCATGAACCGGACGAAAAATCGATCTCGAAAAGATCGTAGTGAGAGTAGCGCATCCCGAGGCTTTCATACGTTTTACGAGCCGTGACATTATGACGGTCCACGTACAGCCGTATACCGCAAACATCGGATTCCTGCCGGGCAAGTTGCATGATATATTCATGCAATGCGCGGTAAATTCCCCGGCGCCGGTACTCGGGCATTACATAAACGCTCTGGATCCACCAGAATGTTCCGTTTCTCCAATCACTCCACTCGTACGTAATCATGAGTTGTCCGATGATTTTCGATCCCTGATCCGCTACAAAGTATCGCCCTTTGGATGGATCGTTCAGAATCGCCGCCACACCGCGGCGCAATACATCCATGTCCAGCGTGCGCGATTCGGTTTCCTCCGCCATGGCCGCATTGAATGCGACGATCACGTCGACATCGTCGGATAAAGCCTGACGAATTTTCATATGCTTCCCACGATTGTTAAAAAGTAACTATAAGATAACATGCTTGTGACAATCTCCACTTATCGTATCGTATCGTAGGGCCGGAATTGCGTTTAAATCGCCCATCTATTAATATCACGACATGCGGTTGTCCGTCATTATCCCGGCTTACAATGAAGAAAACTATATCGGTCGTTGCCTGGATGCGGTTCTGGCCGCTGAACGGCCGGAAGGCACGGAAATCATCGTCGTCAACAATGCATCGCAGGACAAGACGGCGGACGTTGTCCGGCAATATCCGTCCGTGCGGCTGGTGGACGAACCGCAAAAGGGTCTGACGAAAGCCCGTCAGCGCGGTTTCCTTTCTTCTTCCGGCGAGGTCCTGCACTTTATCGATGCCGATACGTTGATTCCCAGGCATTTGCTGACGTACGTGGTATCGCAATTCGAGCAAAACCCTCGACTGGCGGCCGTTTCCGGTCCGTACAAATATCACGACTGGCATGCCTTCGGGCGTCTGATCCTGTGGACGTACCACTGGACAGCCGTACCGCTCACCCAACTGGTGATCAACCGGTTGCTTAACAAAGGCTCGATATTTTACGGCGGCAATTTTGCCCTTCGCCGGACGGCGCTGGAAAAAATCGGCGGATTCGACACGGCGCTGGAGTTTTGGAGCGAAGATACGCAGATCGGCCGCCGAATGGGAACGCAGGGACAGGTTCGTTTTTATCATCGGGCGTACGTTTTCACTTCCGCTCGCCGGTATTATGCGGAAGGACTGTTTCGTGTACTTCTGCGATACATTTTCAATTTTTTCTGGGACATCGTCTTTCATCGTCCATTTACCAAAGGCTATCGAGACGTCCGGGATGATTCCCGCCCGAAGCCATCGGAACTGGCCGGATCGTAACGTACCCGGTGTTTGACGGTTTTTTCCCTTCCCGGTCCGCAACCCAGTGTCATCTCGCCATGTTCTTCCAATAAAGGCGCCCGAATACGGAATCCGTAAATGCGGTATGCCTCTGTCCCGATATAAACCGAACATGCCCCGGGTTCGCCTCTATGAACCCAGCGAAAATCTCCATTCAGCCAGCGCACCGAATCGCGTGAAAATCTAATCTCCCGGTCCAGCAGTGGAAATGTCAGACCCTGCAAGCGATCGTAGATCGCCGGGATCCGGCTTTTTTCGTCTAACGGCAGCCGCGTCATGATCACGTAGTCCTGTGTATGTTCGTTTTCCGCGTACGCAATCTGCAATTCACCGCCGTCCACGACCGGAAGGGACAAACGCAATGTCGTCCGACCGTCTTCCGACGGAAAAATCCTGGAAAATTCTCCGTACGTCACGAGCAGCGAGCGCTCCGACTGAAATTGTGCCATCACATGGACCCTCGGCGTCGCCTCCGTTGTAATGTACAATGACGTGAACTCGACGTCTCGATCGGAAAAAACCTGCGTACCCATGTTGCGCAAAGACCCGATCGTCAGGCGCGTCGGCCGGCCTGCGATGATCGTGTCGACGACGCTGCTGTCCACCCGAACGACGACGCCGACGCCGAGATGGGTAAAATTCGGCCTCAAAATATTTTCGCGATGTCCGGGGCTGTTCATCCACTGCTCGACGAATGCCTCGGCGACGGTCCGGGCATTTCCGCGTACGCTGTTGACGGCAATATTTTCCCCAACGACAAAATCGGTCAGTCCGGCGTAGTACACGCGATCGCCGGGCTGCCGCCATGACGCAACGGGAGACTCATGCGCAAAATATCCGGAATCCAGCATCTCCAGACTGTGCTGGCGTGCGGCGGAGCGCAATGCCGCGTCCGGCAGGAGTTCGTTCAGTTTGCGCTGACGTCGTTCGACGTTGACCCGTTTGATAATTTCGGTTTCGATGGATTCGACCCCGGAAATCGACCGGAAAGCGTCGCGAACAAATTCCTGACCCACTGCACCGGAAGCGGTCAGGAACATCAGCGCGAGTACAAAATCAGGCCGCCGTCGCAAAACGAAGGGCAAGTTTGATCAACTCTTGCAGCGAGAGCGTCCGTTCGGAAGGTTCACGCAGCGCACGGGCGACCGCTTTTTCGGCAACGGTCTTTCCATACCCGAGTGACACAAGCGCCATCACGGCCTCTTCCGTCAGGTCCGGTGCGACGGTCGTGGCCGAAACGGTTTCCGCTGTGAATTGACGAGCGATTTTTTCCTTGAGTTCGATCACCAGCCGCTGAGCCGTTTTTTTACCCACGCCCGGAAGCGAAGTGATCATGGCGAGATTTTCCGTGAGAATGGCGTGACGGAAGTCCTTCGGCTGTACACTTGAAATAATCCCGATCGCCGACTTGGGTCCGATACCGCTGACGGAAATGAGTAACAGAAACAATTCTTTTTCCTCCAGAGTTGCAAATCCAAATAACAAATGCGCATCTTCACGGACATGAAGATGCGTGTATACCTTCGCCTCCTCACCGACTTTCGGCAGCCGATCATAACTGCTAACGGGGATCAACACGCCGTAGCCCACACCGTGAACGTCGATAAGTATGCGCGTGGGGGATTTTTCAGCGAGAGTTCCCTGCAGATAAGCAATCATAATTCTCCGTCTTTCCAGATGACGTGTCCGTCCCGATTCGTAGTAACCCCAACCATTTTCCGACTCAAAACGTTGACGATGTATTGATCTATGACTTCGACCTATTCAGCGGAATGACGATCTCTCCATTCCGGTTGTCGCACCGTAACGCCGGCCTTTTCGCACCAGTCGCCACCCTTCGCAGATACAAGTAACCTCCGTAACTACAAATGGCCCAGCGCCCGCAGACTCACGAACGAATTCCGTCCGATGATCAGGTGATCGCGCACCGGAATACCCATGAGCTGCCCGCAGTCTTTGAGTTGCCTCGTGATGGAAATATCTTCCGCACTCGGGTCGCAATTTCCGCTCGGGTGATTGTGGATCAGGATAATACTGGCGGCGCCGTCATCGATAGCGTATTTGAATACTTCACGCGGATGTACGAGGCTGGCATTTAAGATGCCCTCGGAAATCGTCCGATCGCTTTTGATCTGGTTGGCGCCGTCGAGCAGGACGACCTTAAAAATTTCTTTTTTCAAATCGCGCAAAAGCGGCATGTAAACAGCGGCGATATCGTCGGGAGACGTGATCTTTTGTTTTTGACGATGCGGAAGCGATTCGATGCGGCGGGCGATCTCAAATGCGGCCATCAGCTTGATTGCTTTGACCCGGCCGATCCCTTTGACACGGCTCAATTCCGCATAGTTCAGCGAAGCCAGATCGGGCAGCGTGCCGAACTCCCGCAGCAGTCCTTTGGCGAGATCGACCGCCGTCGCCCGCGGCGTACCCGTATTGATCAGGATCGCGAGCAATTCCGCATCGCTCAAAACGGCGGCGCCGTGTTTTTGAAGTTTTTCCCGCGGACGGTCGTCGTCCGCCCACTCCTTGATGGTCGCGTGTTTGGAATCGCCCCTCATAACATTTCCTACACCTGTCCCGCGCCGCAGTGTTCGCAGAAATTGGCCTGCACCGGTAACGGTTTTCCGCACGACGTACAGAGCTTTGCCGTCGGGGCCGCTCCGCCGGCATCCGGCGCCGTGCCGGGCTCAAAACAATCACGATACGCAAAGGCTCCGATCGTATACGTCAGCGGCAGCGAAAAAATAATGCCGATGTAACAGGCGTACATCCCGATCTGCGCGATCAGACTCACGACGAATGCAAAGAGCGTAAACATCAGCCAGTCCTGCTTGGCCAGTTCATAGCTTGCACTCAGCGCTTCGGTTGCGGACAATCCTTTCCGAACAACGAGAGGCTGGGCAAAATACAACACGCCGCCCACGATGAACGCCGGCAGATAACACAGCAACGCGCCGATCACCGTCAGAAGTCCGACGAGTACGATCGTCAACGTCATTCGCCCGACGAGATCGCCTCCCGACCATACGTCGGACAACTCGATCTTCTGGCCGTCGAGCTGCTTGAACGCCGCACGAAACATGCCGACGCTGACAAAAGCGATCCAGAACAGAATTATAAATAGAAGCAACGCCAGTCCGGCACCGAACGTGACAAAAAAATGCGTCGGATCACCGCCGCGTTTCCCGGCGGAGATCATTTGCCAGACGAATACGGCGTAGCCGCCGCCGATGACGATCATAAGCGGAAGGAAAAAGACCAGACCCATCAGCGACCACACCTGCCACCGAGCGGTGAAAAGGTTCCATCCGCCGGAAATCCAGTCGCCAAATCGAACGATGTTTTTCTTTGCCATTCAACCCCTCCTCAAACGGTTGTCAAACTTGTCCCGCGCCGCAGTGTTCGCAGAAATTGGCCTTCAACGGAATCATCGCCTTACACTGACGGCATTCCTTGGAATACAATGCATCGAGTCTGGAAACGGCCGGGGCCGTTTCGAATACGTCGCGATAGGCCGAAACGGATATCGTGAAATAGAGTCCGAAGGAAAACAAAAAACCGATCAGGCAAGCCACGATACCCAGCGCGGACAGGATCGGCACGACAAAACCGACCAGGGTCCACATCAACCAGTCCGGTTTGGCCGTCTCAAAACTCAACCTGATGGCGTCCAGAGGTTCCATTCCCCGGTCGACGACGAGTGGCAGCGCCATGAAGAGCATGCCCCGTACGATGAACGCCGGAAAAAAGCACAACAAGGTTCCGACAAATTCCAACGCACCGATGATCAACATCGTCACCAGAACGCGAACGTACAGGTCGACGCCGGAAAAAACGTCGCCGACCGATATCGCTTCATTTTGAATCTGCTTAAACGCCGCACGGTACAGTCCTCCGTAAAACAACGCGCTGATCGCCGTCACGATCAACGCGGTCAGGAGACTGATTCCAAACGACTGGCCCATCACGTGCGTCAGAACTTCCCTCAACGACTGCACATTGCGCGGCTGCAGGCGAAAACTGATCACTTCCGATACTCCGTACACCACGGCCACCGGCAAACTGAGGATGAAGATCATACCGCACCACGTGGTCCAACGGGCGGTGAGTAAATTCCACCCCTGACCGATCCAGGCTCCTAAATTCACACGCATTCGATTACGCCTTGAAGAAAAGCAACCAGACGATCGTGAAGACGGGAATCAGGATCGGAACGGAGTATTTGACGATATAACCGAAAAAGCTCGGACATTGAACTCCTTGCTGTTCCGCAATGGACTTGACCATGAAATTCGGCCCGTTGCCGATGTACGTGTTCGCGCCGAAGAAAACGGCGCCGATCGAAATCGCCAGCAGATATTCTTCGAATTCGGTGACATGAAACGCTCCCATCATCCACGAAATCGACGGAGGGCCGAGCGTCGTTTCAAGAGAATAAAAATCTTTCAAGGCCTCCATCCCGCCCGGGACGTGAAATTTACCGACGGCGGCGCTCAGGAAACTCAAATATGTCGGCGCATTGTCCAGGAAGGACGACAGGGTACCCGTCGACCAGTAAAACAGACCGGGCGTCAACGTCGATGCGACGTCGGGACGGCTGGCAAATGCCTGTACCAGTTGCAGCGCCGGGATCATCGTGGCAAAAATTCCAATGAACAGCCATGCGACTTCTTTGATGGGCGCGAAATTGAACTCGTTGCCGCGCAAGGCTTCCTTGTCGGCCGTCCGATACGCAACGAACGCAATCGCAAACATCACGATCTCGCGGACGCCGAACGGCACGTGGAGCATTTCCGCGAGGTTCGGGAAGCCGGGAATGACGTTGGGATCCATAAAAACGGCAGCGATGACAAGCAGGAGATAAAGGAAATTTTTCTGCCCGCGAATTGAAAATTTACCGGTGTGAACGGCCGCGGAGCCCTGTTCTGTATTCCGGCTGTCGATGACGTAGAATATCCCGATGATGAGAACGAGCGCCAGCAACCAGATATGGGCCACGTGCTCGATCACCCAGAAAAACGGGACGCCTTTCAAAAAACCCAAAAACAACGGCGGATCGCCGATCGGGGTCAGCGCACCGCCGACGTTACTGACCGTAAAGATGAAAAAGATCACGTGGTACGGTTTCAACCGGCCCTGATTGATCCGCATGAAAGGGCGGATCAGGAGCATGGACGCGCCGGTCGTGCCGATCAGGTTGGCGATCACGCATCCGACGAACAAGATCGCGCTGTTCAACAGCGGCGTCGCCTTGCGGTCGAGCGTGATGAGAATACCACCGGAGGCGACAAACAGCGCCGTCAGAAGGGAGATGAAACTGATGTACTCCGCGAGCGTGTGAAATAAACTGTGACCGTCCTGTAAAACGACGAGATAAAAAACGGCCGTGATCGTTCCCAGCACGATTGAGACGTGGTGATAATGGTGTTCCCAAAAATGTTTGTAGAACAGCGGACCCGTCGCGATCATCAACAGCAATACCACAAAAGGCAGCACGATATAACCCGGCGGCAGATGCGTCTCCGCGGTAACCGCGGCAACATGGGTCGTGTCCGTTGGTTGAGCGGCCGATTCCCCCGTTCCAGCGCAGAGCAAAAGCACGACGAGTCCGGTGAACAAGATCACGCGAGTCATGGAAATCTCCCGATTGGTTTATGGAACGTCCTGATGATAAATCGAATGCCGATACGCCCGGGCGTAGTCGCGGTATATTTCCCAGTTTTTTCGTATGTGTTCGATCGTTTTTTCGTCCGCCGATTTTTTAACCTTGCCCGGCATGCCCATCACGACCGAGTTCGCCGGCACGTGCTGCCCTTCGAGAATCAAGGCCCCGGCGGCGATGATACAATTTTCGCCGATCGTCGCCCCGTTGAGGATCGTGGAATGCATGCCGATGATACAGTTGTCGGCGATCGTTGCCCCGTGCACGATGGCCGAATGGCCGACCGACACGTTGCGGCCGATGACGGTATCGAAACCGAAATCAACGTGAATGACGGCGTTGTCCTGGATATTGCTGTTTTCGCCGATCGTGATCGTTCCCATGTCGCCGCGCAGCACGGCTCCGAACCAGACGCTCGCGTGCGCTCCGATCGTAATGTCACCGGTCAATGTAGCCGTGCGGGCAATGAACACGGTCGGATCGATGGCGCGCCGTGTCGGCTCAAAACGAAAAGTACCCGGGACGTACTCCAAAGAGAACCTCATATGAATGGAGACGGAAAAAAACGCGCAAAAAACTTGTTCAAAAAAACATGAAAAGTCAATCGCGCTACATACCCGTAATGTGATATCCGCAATCGACGTACAACACTTCACCTGTAATCCCGCGCGAGAGTGGACTGCACAAAAACATCGCGGCATCGCCGACTTCTTCGACGTCGACATTGCGGCGAAGCGGAGCTTTCTGCGGCGTGATTTCGAGTATCTTGGTGAAACCGGAAATGCCTCGGGCGGCAAGGGTATTGATCGGACCGGCCGAGACGGCATTGACCCGTATATTGTTTTGGCCGATGTCCGCCGCCAAGTACCGGATGGACGCTTCCAGCGAGGCTTTGGCCACTCCCATCACGTTGTATCCCGGAATGACTTTTTCGGCGCCGTAGTACGTCAGCGCGACGATCGCCCCGCCTTTTTCTTTCATCAACGGGTGCGCTTCCCTGGCGAGACCGATGAGCGAATACGCACTGATGTCGTGAGCGAGGCGGAACCCTTCGCGGGACGTCGTGTAAAAACCTTTTTCGAGGTCTTCTTTGTTGGCAAACGCGATGGAGTGAACTAAAAAATCCAGTTGCGGCATGTCTTGTCGGACCTGTTCGAACAATCGCTTGATGTCGTCGTCCTTCGTCACGTCGCAATCGTACAGAAGTTTGCTGCCCAATTCGCCGGCAATTTCTTCGACGTTTTTCTTCAGGCGCTCGCCCTGATAGGTAAAGGCAAGTTTGGCACCCTCGCGGTGAAGGCTTTTCGCGATCGCGTGCGCGATGCTGCGTTTATTAGCCACACCGCAAATGAGTCCTTGTTTTCCTTGCATCAGCATAACGCAAACTCCTGTTAATTGAAATAGGCGGGATTTTGAATTGCCGTTAATATAGACATTCCCGATTTGGGTCTCAAGCATTTCCCTTCGGATCGTAAAAACTACCGAAATTTCCTGTAACTTGTTTTCGATCCCTCGTATTGTGTGTCGTCCTTTTTCACAGCAGGATGCATGCGATTTCTTAGTGGGTACCATAATTGGACCAGACGGGCTTTCGTATTTTTTTTACTCAACCGACAAGCAGTCCGTCCCAACGTGGCGGTTGGTTCTTGTTTCTACCCCTACCATGGATAGTCATGTTCTCGAGCGACAATCGGCTTGCTTTACCCGAAATCCCTCCGACCGGGCGACTATTGCCCACAGTGACGCGTGTTCATATAAACGACTTGACCTCCGGCATTCATCATCTAAAACCATGGAGATTGCCATGAACACCAAAACGGCCATGATCGCGTTCGTCATTTTACTGGCCGCCGCCCTCGGATCGATGGCGCATGTCGGTACATCGGGATCGGCGACCATCAAAGGCACTGTACTGGACGACAACACGGGAAAACCGATTGTCGGGGCCTGGATCGAACTCGCCGGAGTCGAAAAAACAAAGACGGACTCGACCGGGTCTTTTACGTTCACGTCCGTGGCAGCCGGCACGTTCGAAATCGTCGTCACGTTCGCCGGCTATCAGAAAGAAGTCGTTAAAAACGTGCACGTCAAAGACGGCGGAACGGTCAATCTGACGATTCGAATGTCCCAGGGATCCGTCATATCGCTTCAGGGCAAAGACATTGCCCAACAAGAAACGGAACGGAGAGCCTCAACCAAACAAGCGGCCAAAGCCTATTCCGGTATGGGTGCGGCTGGTGGGGCGCTCTATATGAACGGCGGCGGCTTTACTCCTCTCAACCCGCCCAACGGCCAGAAATACTGGGACATGTACCATAGCGGATACGGAACCAATCCATTCATCGATACCGAGGACGATCATCTGTCGACCTTCGGTGCGGACGTCAGTACGGGATCGTACTCACTCGTACGGAACTATCTGACCAACGGCGCCATTCCACCCAAAGAAGCTTTCCGTGTGGAAGAGTTCGTCAATTATTTCAAAACCGATTACCCCGCTCCCAAAAACAAAACGTTCGCTTTTTATTTTGAGTCGGCGCCGTCCGTCATCACCAAAAATGCCGCGCTGCTCAAGATCGGGCTCAAAGGGCGCGAGGTGGCCGCCGAAAACCGAAAGCCGGCCAATTTAACATTCGTCATCGACGTGAGCGGATCGATGAACATTGAGAATCGACTGGGTCTGGTCAAGCACACCCTGTTTCTGCTGGTCGATCAGATGAAGCCGAACGATCGCGTCGGTATCGTCACGTACGGCAGTCATGCACAAACCGTATTGAATCCCACGTCCGACAAAAAGGCGATCCGCCAGGCGATCGAAGGCCTATACAGCGAAGGTTCGACCAACGCCGAGGCCGGACTGTGGCAGGGATACAAACTGGCGTCCACCCACTTCAACTCCGAAGCAATCAACCGCGTCATCCTCTGCACCGACGGCGTGGCCAACAACGGCGAGACATCGTCAGAGGGTCTTTTGAAAAACATCGACCATTATCGAAAGCAGGGCATCACGCTGACCGCATGCGGATTCGGCATGGGAAATTACAACGACGTCCTGATCGAACGACTCGCAACAAAGGGCGACGGGACGTATTACTATATCGACGATCTGAAAGAAGCGAAACGCGTGTTCGTAGAGCAACTGACCGGGACGCTCCAGGTGATTGCAAAGGACACCAAAATCCAGGTCAACTTCGATCCCAACGTGGTCAGCCGCTACCGCCTGATCGGGTACGAAAAACGCGACGTCCGTGACGAAGACTTCCGCAACGACACGATCGATGGCGGAGAAATCGGTTCCGGCCACAGCGTCACGGCGTTGTACGAAATCAAGCTGAAAAACGCCGATGCGCGCTCGATTGGAAAAATTTCCATCCGTTACAAATCGCCCGACGGATCGCGTGTCGACGAGATTTCCGAAACCATGGCCCTGCGGTCGCCCGCCGATGACATGCACAAAGCCGGATTGACTTTCCTATCCGCCGTGACGCTGTATTCCGAGATCATGCGCGAGAGTTACTGGGCCAAGTATCGCGAGGTGGCGGAAGTCAAGGACATGCTGGAGGAGTTGCCGTCTGCGTTTCGCAAGGGTTATGAACAGTACGAAGATTTTTACGACATGGTCCGGATGACCGTACGGCTGCAAAAATCCAAAGAGCTGGGGGCACGATAAATCGTAAACTCCTCCACCGGGAGAAATGAAGAGACCGCCTCGGACTGGTTGTACGGGGCGGTCTTGTTTTTGTGACGATCGAATGCACCGGCGATCGGGGTGCAACGCCGCTACACTTTTTTTCTTTTGTAATATTCCCGCACCTTCATCAGGTTCCCGCACGTTTTCATGCTGCACCAGCGTCGCCGGCGGCTTTTGCTGGTGTCGTAAAATACAAGAACACAGGCCGGAGATTCGCACTTGCGGATTCTCGAATATTCCGTCTCGGTCAGCAATTGCATGGCCGTCACGGCAACGGGCACAAGGAAATGGACCGGCGCTTTGAACCCGTATGCGAACAGTTTTTCGATCCTGCCTTGCCGTTGAGTCAGCTGGTACCCCCCGCTGTTGAAAGCCAGGAAATAATTGATCTCTTCCAGAATGGCCGTCGACGGATTTTTTTCTTCGGTCAGGTCCGTGACCAGTCGGTGCAGATTCGACCGAAAAGTGCGGACCTTTTCCAGAACCTGATTTTTTTCGACTTCATCCCGCCAGTGGAGCCCGATTTCATTGTGTTTGGACACCGGGATCAACGATGCCTCGACCAGCCAGTCGATGTAATCTTCAAATGACGACAAAAGATCGACCGGTTCGTCCTTCACCGAGATCCGAGTGTTGACAAAATCCAGCAGCGGATGGTTACCAAGGAACAAAAACTTGGATTGAGCATTCATTAAGCGATAAATAACTATTAAAAATTATTTTTACAAGTTAATCAGTTATTCAAAGTAAGTCTCATTAAAACAAAATCTTGAAAAAAAATATCGTAAACATGTAATTTAACCTATAAAAATTAGTTATACAGGTTATCAATTGCAATTGATCTAAATCAAACGAGTTTTAAAACATGTAATTGGAGAATTCACATGGTGAGGATTCTGTTGCTTCTCGGAATCGCTGTTTCCTTACAGGCTCAAGACATTTTCAAAAACACTGGCCGCCATCTGGCACTTTACCTCAGCCGATCATAAAACGCTTTTTGTCAAATCTCCGTCGAAATATCGTCCTCAGTACAACGGATGGTGTGCCTGGGCCGTGGCCGAAAAGAATGCAACATTTCCCGTCGATCCGAAGACATTCAAAATTTCGGACGGTAAGTTGTATCTTTTTTACAACGGCCCATTCGGCGATGGAAAATTCAACGCTCTGGAACCGTGGAACAAAGAAGAAAAACGCCTTACCCAATTAGCCGAAACCAATTGGAAAACACTCAAAGACACGCGTAAACAGTAAAATAACCCTGCGGGACCGTCCGTTATCCCGCTCGGACGGTCCCGGTTTTTATTATCGTTCGTCGATCAAACGCCGAACGACCACCGCAATCGTCTCTCCGGAAAAACCCCGCTGATTCAAATACGCCGACAGCTTTCGCCGGACGACGCTGTTATCCTTTTCGCGGTACGTCCTGAGCTTTTGTTTCGCCGCTTTTTCAGCCATCTCGATTTCAACCGAGTCCGGAATCAATTCCGCGGCCACCTGCTGTCGAAGCTTTTCCTCGACGCCTTTTTTTCGTAATTCAAACTCCAGCGCGCGCCGGCCCATCGGTTTACGGGCTAGACGTGACCGGGCAAACCGTCTGGCGAAATCGGCGTCGTCCAGCAGGCCCTCTTCCGCAAGTTCGCTCAGGCACGACTCGATCGCCGTATCGGAAAATTTTTCATGTCTCAATTTTTGCCTGAGCTCATCCGCACTGCGAGGCCGGACGGCAAGCAAACGCAGCGATTTGACGCGGCAACCGAGTTGTTCGTCAAATAAAACCAGCTCATTCCATTTATCGAGAGAGACCACCGCTCCGCTGGAGATACCGAAGCGGAGCTGGGTTTCCGTCCAAAGCAGCGTTTCCGTCCCGTCGTCGAGCGTCACGCGCACGCGCCACTGCCGCTTGACGCGTTCGGTCTGAATGGACAGGACGCGCATACGGTTATTTTAATGTCGGAACGCACAGCCGGTAGGCGAGCTGAACGGTGGTGTGTTCGTCCGTCAGGCCGGTTTGCGGAATGAGCGCGTCTTCCTGGAAGGCGCGCAGCGCGATCTGCGTTTGCGTCGAAAAGACACCGCGCGGATCGGAAACGTCGTACCCCAGTTTTCTCAGGTCGTCCTGTAAACGGGAAACGTTTTTCTTCGCTCCGTCCTCATCGCCAAACCCCATCTTGCGTCCCTCGTAGCGCATCGGATCGAAGCAGGAATGGTTCGACCCCAGTTCGGTCAACATCAACATCTGATCGATGGCCGCGGCCGTTTTGGAATCCACGACGCCGTGCTGGACCAGCCCGCGGTCTCGCTGCAGCGCCACCACCGCATTCGTCGTCGCGTGATTGAACTCTCCCGTCGCGCCGCCGTACTCCACGAGATAAACCGCGTAGCCGAGGAAATACAGATCGTATTGAAGTTTTTTGACGTGACGGCCTTTCATTCCGTGTTCCAGTATTCTGCCGTCGTACCGCTGCTGGGCGTGAACGGCAACCGTCATCAGTGATAAGATCAGAAACTGCTTCATACTACCTCGCTAAGGTGGGTCGTTTGGTCACACGAATCGAAAACTATTTTGTTCGCCCTTTCTTTGCCAGCGCGGCAAAACAAAGGGTCAAAGAAAAGCACTCGCAGGCCGAGCCAAGACATGGTTTTGATACTTCGGGAAACGGCAAACGCGTTTTCTTCCTGTCGTTGACAATCATTCTTTGTCGCATGCGCAGATCAAAGCTGCTTCTAATTCAACACGCCGGCCGGTCGTGCCGGAAATCGGCGCAACGCCGTATAGATCGGACCTCTGGACGTCAGCGTACTGCGGAACAGCGTAAACGCGCCGACCTCTACGCGCTCGCTGACGCGAATGTCGGATATGAGTCGCCGGGTCGGCTCGGACAAACGCGGCGTTTCTTTGAAACGGGCCAGTGTAATATGCCCGGCAAAGTCGCGATCGTCGGGAAGAAAACCCTGGTCCTCGGCCGTCTCTTCGATCCGTGCGTGCAGTGCGGTCAGCGGCGGCGAAACGCCAGTTCCCGCCCAGAGAACGCGCGGGCGCTGCAGGCTCGGAAATCCGCCGAGATGACCGACGTTGACGGAAAACGGCTCGAATGAGATGTTCGATAATTGCCCGACGAGCGATTCGAGGCGTTCTTCTTCAACGCTGCCCAAAAACTTGATCGTCACGTGCATCGCATCGGGTTTGACCCATATCGCCTTAAACCCCATTACCGAACGGATCTGGCGCTGGATGTCGTCGAGACGCTGCCGAATACGGGCGGGCAGTTCGATGGCGATGAAGGCGCGTACCGGCATCAATAGTCGACGATCGTATTGTCGATGCCGTGGGCCGAGCGCATGGTACGGCCGGCCGTTTCCGCGTCCGTGCGCGTCGCGTACGCGCCCACTCGTACGGCATACAGGGTTTTACCGTTCACGATCTTTTCACGGATCGATACCGGGACGTATCCGAGATCCGTCAATTTTTTTTGAAACTCGACTGCATTGGTACGGACGCCGAACGCGCCCGCCTGAATGGCAAACTTAGCTTCCACCGAAACCGTGACGCGCGACGAATCCGCCGGACCGAGCAGCGATTCTCCGACGGTTATCCATCGCGAACGCGGGTAACGCCGGACGAGTTCGTCAAACCAGACCCGCGCGCCGATGTAAAGGCCCCGGGCAAATTGATACTGGACCAGACGGATCAAACTTTCCTCCGCGTACGGATCGTCGGATGCGGCAAGGGTCTCGAACGTCTTCACCGCCGAATCGCCCTGGTCGTCGAACACGGCTTGAAAAAATTTCGCCGCCGCGGACGATTTGTATTGTTTGTACAACGACGGCAGATAAACGCGCACGGAATCGAGTTCGCCTTTCTGCCAGTGGCGAAGGCACTTTTCCGGGAGTCCTTCGGGCGCTGGAGACGGTTGCACGTCGGTGCCCAACCGCTCCCTGAGAGATGTCGTAGGGAACGAGACGATGGTTTGCGGATTGTATTTCTGAACGCCCCGGTCGCTTCGACCATGCTCAGCGACCACCCATGTTGCATAAGCATCCTCCGTCGGGAACGCAGCGAAGGTCAGAAACGTTGTCACCAGGACCTTCATGCGCCGGGGGGCGGATCCGTTAGAACGGCCACTGCCGCGGTACCGGGTCCGGCGTGCGTAGCGATCACCGTTGAGACGTCGGTGATCAACATGTCGCCACGGTCGACTTCGAAATATTTGGACAATGCATTCGCGTACCACTCGGCGATGCCGATCGCATTGGCGTGGGCGATGCCGAACCGCGGTTTCGGTTTTCCCGACGCCGTTTGCCGTACGAGCTCGACCACGCGCCGAAGCGCGTTCGAATGGCCGAACACTTTGTCGATCGGAACGACGGCGCCGTCTTCGATCGCCAGCACGGGACGGATGTTCAGCGCCTTGGCCAGCCATCCCCGCGCTTTGCTGACGCGGCCGCCTTTGATGAGATAGTCCATCGTCTGCACGCTGATGAACACCTTCATCGTCCTGCGGCAATAGTCGAGGTGCGCCAGGATGTCCTCCATGCTCCGGTTGGCTTCGATCATCGGCTGAATTTCGCGGACCATGAGACCGATCCCAACCGAGACCGTCAGCGAATCGAACGTCGCGATCTTGTCGGGCGCCACCATGCGTGCGATGGCCGCCGCGCCCTGGTGCGTACCGCTCAGTTTGGACGAGAGATGGAGCGAAACGACCTTGGGATAAATCGACAGCAGGCGTTCATACGATTCCTTGAATTTCTGCGGCGTCGGCTGAGAGGATTTCGGATGGTCTTTCGACGATTGCAGTTTATCGTAGAATTTTCTCGGCGTCAGCGTGAGCCGGTCGATGTACACGTCGTCGCCGAAGTGGACGTTGAGCGGAATGACGTGAATGTGGTGGCGGCGGATGTACTCGAGCGGGAGGTCGCAGCACGAATCGACGGCAATCGCGATTTCCTGTTTCCGGTCGGAATGCGCGTTGAGGAACTGCTGGCGCATGTCGTCGATCTTGGTTGAAACGACCTTGCCATAATCGGCAAGCGCTTCGAAGACGTCCTCGGGCGTATCGGAATGAATGTGGATTTTGACTTTTTTATTGGATCCGGCCACGATGAGTGAGTCCCCCATATTCGTCAGGGTCGACCGGATCGCTTCGCGGTCGAGGTGGTCGCCGGTTAGGAGACATTCGGTACAAAACTGGAACGTGATGTCGTCTTCGGCGTGCTCGTCGAGCGTCGGCAGCGCGCCATTGTCCTCCTCCGACAGGCCCGTACGTTTGATATCGGTAATTCGTCCGTATTCAATATAGTCCGACACGCCTTCGAGCAGCGCCACGAACCCTTCCGCTCCCGCGTCGACGACGCCGGCCCGGGCGAGTATCTCCATTTGTTTCGGCGTATTGGCGAGCGACTCTTTGGCATCGGTCAGTGAATTCCGGAAGAGTTCGGAAAAATCCTCGGTGCGTGCGGCGTTCATCTCCACCGAACGCGACCAGTCGCGGATGACGGAGAGGATCGTTCCTTCGACGGGTTTCGACATGGCGCTCCATGCGCCTTTCATGGCCATCTGGACGGCATCGGAAAAATTCTGCGTGGTCGCGCGATGTAGGCCGCGCAGGCCTTCGTTCATCCCCTGGAAAAACTGGGCCATGATGACGCCGCTGTTGCCGCGGGCGCCCATCAGCGCGGAGTCGGCAAGCACGACGGCCATCGACTCGATCGAGCGTTCGTCGGTCGTCTCGACGGTCTCGGCGATGTTTTTCAGCGTCGAGGCCATGTTGGTTCCCGTGTCTCCGTCCGGTACGGGAAATACGTTGATCGTGTTGAGGTGGTCTTTTCGATTGATGACGTGATTGCAGCCGGCGATGACGGACCGTTTGAGGCGCCGGCCGTCCAGGTACTTGATTTTATGCTTCACATGTCCTCCTTGTGCGGCGGGAATGGTGGCAAAAAAATACGATGGAATGTCCAGCCAGTCAAGGTTTAGACTGCATTAGACTGCGCTGCGGTTGCCGGCACCCTACACCAGACCTTATGGAACCAGGCAAGGGCTGGCCTTCGGGGAGGTGCTTGAAATGACGATTCATCCACCACGCAGCACGGTCTGTGAATGGCACCAACGCTTTATTCATCAAATCTGTACGGCGGGTTGGAAGCCCGGTACGTCCCAAATTACGAGATTGCCGGAGTATGATCGGGGCAATCTACGCGAAGATTACCCGGTCCGATCCGAGCATTGAGCAGGGTACAGAAATGCTTCTCGCCCGAAGCAGCCTTTCGGAAATGCGCACACGTCAGGCATATTCGATTTGGATGAATCACGCCGGCATCCGTCAAGTGACGAATGATTTTGAGAAGACTCAGCAGCAGGGCTTCCTTATCATCGCGATGAAGGTCGCGTATCGGAACGAGGAGTTCGTTCGCAAAGGACGACATTTGCGCCGCGAGAGTCTTGCCTTTTTTGGTTAATTCGATCAAATGACTGCGCAAGTCCGTTGGATCATTGAGGCGTCGAATGAGTTCCTTTTCTTCCAGTACACGGACGGCATCGCTAACGGTCGCCTGAGTCAGATTAAATTCCCGAGCAAGCACGCTAACCTTCCGCAATGATGCCTTATGGGTCAGCAGAAAAATCAAAAATTGAATCTGAATCGGCGACAGCGCCCGGTCTCGTGTTTCCCGCCATAACAGGATGCGAAAGACCTCGGACAGTCTTTCCAATGCCACCAGGATCCGGCTGTCGATGTCGGCATTTTGTTGGTCAAGGTGAAATGGTGATTTCATGCTTTTATGGAAGCCGGCCGTTGTGACAACCGGCTTCTTCAGTTTGCTAAAATTCTCCGGCCGTCACATACGGATGACACCAGAGCAAAACGGATAAAGTCACAGCTTTAAACCAGGCGTTGTGCATGGCTTCAACGTCAGCTGTTCCATGGCCATGTTTTGCCAAGAAAGGCTTCATCGTTGCTGTGATCGGGTAGATGAATGCAACCATATAGCGAAAAGGAATCATCGGCTCCGCGTCGACGCGGTCCGTCTTATTTTTCTTCGTCCGGTGGTGCCGCTTCGCGATTTCGTGCTGGTAATCTAACCACTTTTGATCATACGGGCGCTGGCACAAGTCCATGATCCACTGCCCGAATCGAGCCCGTACGGCCGACAGGTAGTCGGAATTCGGCTGCCCGTTCTTACCAAAGTAAGCGATGAGGTGTTCGTTACCACCGACATAACCATACCAAAGATCAAGTATGGAATCAACCTGATCCTTAAGTACGTCACCTGCCATCCGCAGGTATCGATCGTCGTCGTCGGTCCAAAGCAAGGTCTTTTTTAATAACGCCAGATCGGCTAACGTGACCGGAGACGGCGCTACTCCCTCCGATCCGTACAGGTAACCGGGTATCTTTGAGGATGTCATACGTTTAACCTTTCGGGTTTTAAGTTAAAAGGACGATTGAATATAATTAGGATTCCTAATATTGTCAAGTTGAAAGTCAGTAGCGTCAGATAAGCATGAGATCGGACCCGGTGCAGCAAAAGCACTGGACAAACGCGTACAACTTTTTTTACATTGCTTCACCATCGTCATTCAACGTTAAGGAGAATTTCTTGAAGCGATCCCGGCGGCGGAGTCCGCTCAGCCATCTCGACGCAAACGGACGGCCGAAAAAAGCGTACGAAAACGAGGCGTTCCTCAAAGGACCGGACGCGCGCACGATCCGGTTGATGAGCGAGTTCCACGAACCGCTTTCCCGGTTTCGGAAATTCGGTATTCGCGACACCGTCGTCTTCTACGGTTCCGCCCGTGTCCTGCCGCCGGAACAAACTCGGAAACGGCTGGCCGAACTGAAAAAGAAAGCGACTCGAACCGCGCGCCCATCCAAAAAATTATTGGACGCGCTCGACGACGCACACATCGAAAATGAAATGGCAAAGTACTACGCGGATGCGGACGAACTGGCGTACCTCCTTACCCGATGGTCCAATTCCCTCAAAGACGGACATCGATTCATCGTCTGCTCCGGCGGAGGGCCGGGAATCATGGAGGCGGCCAACCGCGGTGCCCGACGGGCCAAAGGGGCGGCGATCGGATTGAACATTTCCCTGCCGTTTGAACAGGTCCCCAATCCCTACATCTCGCCGGAATTGAACTTCGAGTTTCATTATTTCTTCATGAGGAAATTTTGGTTTGCCTATCTCGCCAAGGCCCTGATTGTGTTTCCCGGCGGATTCGGGACGCTCGACGAGTTGTTCGAACTGCTCACGCTCGTCCAGACTAAAAAAATCATGAAGCCCCTGGCCATCGTCATATACGGACGCGAGTACTGGAACGAGTTGATCGACTTCGACACGATGCTACGGCATCGTATGATCAGTCCTGAAGACCTGAAGTTGTTCCAATTCGCCGATACGCCGGAAACGGCTTTTGACTATCTGAAAAAACAATTGTCCCGTCATTATTTATGATGACGGCTGCGGCCATTGTACGACCCACCCCGTCCCTTCGCTTGAAGGGGACGATGTAAGGGTGGAATTGCAACGGGAGGTGTTTATGCGTACCGCGCTTTTGTTGGTCTTCATCGTCAGTGCACGGGTTCAGGCCGGCGATCCCGACTGGGTCACGCAATTCGGCAAATCGTCGATGTATCCGCCGGCCGTCTACCTGACCGGCTTCGGTACCGCACCGGCAAAAGAAAAAGACGCTCTGCAAATCGCCGAAGACAACGCGCGGGCCAATCTCGCCCGGACGATCAGCGTGACGATACAGAGCGACATCGTCGATAAGCTCGAAGAGCAGGGCAAAAAAGCTTCCCAGTATTTCAGCGCCGTCACGCAGAGTTCGACCTCCTTGAACATTTCCGGCGTCAAAACCGAAATTTACAAAAAAGACAAAACCGTGTACGCGCTGGCGTACGTCAGCCGGACCGAGCTCAAACGCATCTACGAAAAGAAAAAAACCGACCTGACGCAGCGGATCCGATCGATTCTCGGCGAAGCGACACGCCACGAAGCCGATAAAAAAATCGACGCGGCCGCGGCCCTGTATCTTTCGCTGTTTCCGCTGATCGACGAATGGAAGGAGACGGAATGTATCCTTCTCGTGGCGGGCGGCGGTTCGGCCGCCGAAATCGTGACGGAATCGCCGACGGGTAAGACCGAGATTGCCGCGAAAATCGACCAACTGCTCGCCCAGAGCATCACATCCATCGACGATGCCGCGCGGGCCATCGCGTACCAGTTGTCGAAACAGATGAACGAACAGGGCAAGACCCTCGTCTCGCCCCTCACCTACCAGGATTCGCGGCTCACAAGCCCGTTTTCACGTTATTTTCAACAGATTCTGGAAACGCAGCTCCAGAAATTTTCTGTCTGGGACATCGTACAACAGGCCCGCGGCTTCGTTCCGAAATCGTCGGATGTGACACGAGATCTTGTTGCGGCATCGGGGGCCGGTTTTTTGTTCGAGGGCAATTACTGGGAACAGGGACCGCGGATCAAAATCATCGGACGGATGCGGGAGGTGGCCACGGGCCGGATTGCGGCGAGCGCGGAAGTGTCGTTCGATTCAAAACTCGTCGGCGACGCCGGTCTTTCGATCAAACCCGAGAATTATCTGACCGTATTGACCGAACAAAAAGCGTTTCGAAAAGACGAAATCGTCAGCAGCGACATCCAGCTCGACGTCTGGACCGACAAGGGAACGGATCCGCTGTTTTATACCGAAGGCGAGATCATGAAAGTCTACGTCCGCGTCAATCGCGCGAGCCATGTCCGGCTTCTGTACAATTTCGCCGACGGATCGCGCACGCTGCTGTTCAACGACCATTACATCGACGAATCGAAAGCGAATCACGTCGTCGAGATACCGGGTGAATTCGAGTGCGTGGCGCCGTTCGGTGGAGAGACCATGATCGTCGTCGCCCGGACGGAACCCTTTCCGAAACTGCCAACCGTGGAACGGGACGGCATCCTATTTCTCGAGGAGAAAGACCCGGGGAAAGCTGGTTTCGCGGTGCGAGGCTTCAAGAAAAAAGAAGTGACCGGTGACGTACAGCAGACCGAACGCCGTCTCACGATCACGACGATGGCAAAATGATTTATGGGGATGCCGCGGGCGCATCGGTTCTTCGTTATGAAAAAATCGGGGATTGCCTGAAGAAAGGATAGTGATGAAATTTATTTTTATCGCGGGTCTCGGAATGATGGTGCTGTCCTGCTCGACACCGAAAAGCGGCGTGAAAAAGAACGAAAAAACCGGGGAAGCCGTTGCGGCGAAGTTTGACTGTCCGTGCCTGATGGCCCACATTTTTCCGTACGTCAAGACGACCGGCGAGCGGCGGATTGCGGTGCACGTATTCAATCTCGCCGAGCAGCCGTTGGAATCGCGCGTTGGGTTGACCTCGGAAAAACTTTCCGAGCAAAAAACCGCCACGATCGCCGCCGCCAATCGGGCGCTGATCACGTTTCCGATACCGGACGTGGCGCCGCTCGAGCGCTATACGATTCGCGTGGAAGGCTGGTCGGGCGAAGCGCCGGTGGATACCGTCGGCGACGTCATACGGCTCAGTCAATATGAAATCGACCACCTCATGTATCTCAACCTCGAATAGGCTTCGTATGAAAACCGTCCTGAATTTTTTAAAGCAACTGAAGCGAAACAATCGGCGCGAGTGGTTTGAAAAACACCGCGATGCGTTCGACGCGGCGCGATTGGAA
>CAYZJB010000028.1:0-49707 GCA_964478735.1 uncultured Bacteroidota bacterium
TGCGGCGGACAGATAACGTACGCTTAACCGCGTTGTTAGACAGTTACATGGTCACAAAAAAATAGAACCGAATAGAACTTCGACAGCGTCACATGGAACTAGGACGAATTCGTGCCATCTTTCGTTACCCGGTCAAATCAATGGCCGGAGAGTCACTGGATGTTGCAAGCCTGGGTTGGCATGGCCTTGCGGGCGATCGCAGGTTGGCTTTTCGACGACTCGCCGAAAAAAGCGGATTTCCATGGCTGTCCGCGAGCAAACTGCCGCAGTTGCTCCTGTATCAACCTTTCGGGCTCGACCGCGACACTCCCGAGTCACTCCCCACGCACGTTCGTACGCCGGACGGGAAAGAGTACGAACTCCGAAGCGACGAACTCCGAAAGGATGTTTCGAACCGGTACGGCAGCGAGGTCGAATTGATGAATCTCAAACACGGCATTTTCGACGAAGCTTGTATTTCGATAATCAGCCTCGGCACCGTACATGGTATCGCGCGTGAATCTGGCCGAGACCTCGACCATCGCAGATTTCGACCCAACATCGTGCTCGAAACAGACGGCGTTGGGCCGTTTGAGGAAGACCGATGGGTGGACCGGACGTTGACGTTCGGTGATGAACACAGCGGGGCAGCCGTCAAGATCACGATGAGGGACGAGCGATGTGTCATGGTCAATCTGGACCCGGACACAGCCGAGCGAGATGCTGAAGTGATGAAGACCGTCGTTCGGTTGAACGAGAATTACGCAGGCATATACGGCACGGTGGTCAGGACGGGTGAGCTACGCGTCGGTCAAGTCGTGACCCTGGGAGAGTAGGAAATGGTAAGCGCATCAGGGTGATGCCAATCGTTTTGTGGTTTTGAATATGGCTTTCTCTATTGGATCCTGAGTATTATATTGAGCCGTGCCGACGATATTACGGGTTAAGGGCTATCGCTTTTTCTTCTTTAGCCGGGAAGGCAATGAGCCACCGCACATTCACGTTGACCAGGCTGAGCGTTATGCGAAATTCTGGCTTCAACCGCTCCAGTTGGCACAATCTGATGGGTTTCGCAGCGGAGAGATAGCAGAACTGCGGCGAGTAATCGAAGAAAACAGAAATTTGTTTCAGGAGAAATGGAATGAGTACTTTGGAAGTAAGAGTTGAGCCCCGAATAGTGCATTTATCGTTTACCCAGGACGCACTCAAAGTCATACTGGCTGATGGCCGTGAAGTTTCGGCTCCACTGGAGTGGTTCCCGCGTTTGCGAGATGCGAACGACCAACAGCGTCAAGATTGGCGTTTGATCGGTCGTGGCATCGGAATTCACTGGGAAGAGATCGATGAAGACATCTCGGTCAAAAGCTTACTCGCCGCAGAGTGATTCTATCAAAACCACCTAACTCAGCGGCTTCGGCGGACGTTCAAGTATGTGTGAAAATTTAGATATTGGTGTCGCCGCCGAGCCACAATCGTTATACAGCCCAACACACGCAAGAGTAGGCGTCATGAACCAAAGCGAACCAGTGACGACATTTGGTCCACCGGTCCCGGAATTACCGGTCGCTGACGTTGAACGCGCCCGGCAGCATTATCGGGATGCGCTTGGCTTCAAGATCGGCTGGCTTTACCCGGGAAACGAAATTGGCGCCGTGTCACGCGGTGATACAACAATCTTCTTCCGAAGAAGAAACGAGCCATTTGAGCCGTCGTTCACTGGATTTTTGCGGCAGATATCGACGCCACGTACAACGAGCTACGCTCGTTGGGTGCGCGGATCGTTGAGCCTCTGGAGAAGAAGCCGTGGGGACTGCGTCAGTTCATTGTCGAGGACGTCGATGGTCACCGCTTTTACTTCCACTGCGACTGAATCAAGCGCAGACTAAAACCACCTCACTCAGCGACCCAGTGGATGTTCAAGTGCAAGACAATGCCAGTCCGCGGCGTTAGGCATCCAAAAGAGGAATCATGAAAACCGGACGTTTCCGCCAATCGCTGACAATTCTTTTCAAACATGAGTTATTTTTTTCCGCAAAAGTAAGTAATCCCAATGCTGTACCCTGAACTCACTGAGTATTTTGCCGCCGAAAGGCAGGGCGGCTTCCTGCTGGTTGGTTTGGCCCTGGCGGGCTTCGGATTCGCTGCGTTTCTGTGGGGCACACGCAGCCCTTTTCGAGCGATGGCCTGGCCGCTCGTTATTTTCGGCGCCCTCCAGATCGTGATAGGCCTCACGGTCGCACTGCGGACCCCGGCACAGGTGGCTTCGCTCGAGCAGGGCCTGCAGACGTCGCAAGCGACGGTCCCTGTTGAAATCCAGCGCATGAATACGGTCAACAGAAATTTTAATATCATGAAGGCGGTCGAGATCGCGTTCATCCTTATCGGACTCCTGTTGGCTACGCTGCTTCCGCATCCGGGTACATGGGCCGCCGTCGGTCTGGGTTTGCTTGTCGAAGCGGCGGTATTGCTGGTCTTCGACACGTTCGCCCATCAGCGCGCGCATGTCTACACGCAATGGCTGCAGGGCCTCGTTTTATGAGCCCGAAAGTCGATGCGTCAGACGTTTCGGGAAAACAAAAATGAGGTCCATTCCGGCCATCCTGGTTTTTTTCTTCTCCGCAACCTTCACGGCGTTGCAGGAACCGATACTGAAAATCGAACTGGAAAAATCCGAAGATTCCATCGAGATCGTATCGATTCACGATACCACGTTCGTGACCGTCACCAGCAAAAGTGGAATCGGAGAAGCCCGAATGATACGGGTGCGTAACGAATGGCCGGCGCGTATCACGATCAGGTTGAAACTCGGCGGACTGGAATCGCTCGGCATGGACAACGGCCTTATCCATTTCGGTACCTCACTCTACCGGCCAAAGCAAACGGCGTACTGGAGGACGGGAAAGAGCGCTTCGGATGGTACGTTAGACGTCCGTATCACACGTACAAACGAAGCCATCGAGATCCTCGTACCCGGTGAAATGATGGAAGGAAACCCGGAATCGATCCGTTTCGCCTGGATCGATTTTTTCAGGAACTAAAGACAAGTCATCATTATGACAAGCCGCCTGACGTTATGGGGGAATGAGGTATGAGTATCGTCGTTTTCCTCCGTGGCGTCAATGTCGGCGGTCACAGAAGATTCCGTCCCCGTGCCTTCGCCAAAAAGTTACGCGCCTTCGAGGTTGTGAATGTCGGGGCCGCCGGCACGTTTGTCGTGCGAAAGCCCGGATCGTTATCCAGGTTCCGCGCTGAATTATGCCGGAGGCTGCCGTTCGAAACGGAAATAGCGATTTGTAACGGCCGGGATATTCTTCGCCTCGAGACAGAGAACCCGTTTGGAGCCAACCGGTCACGCGCTCGCACGGTTCAATTCGTCAGCATCCTCTCGAAAGCCGGCCGCAAACAGGCTTCCTTTCCCATTTCCATTCCCCGGGAATGGTTCATCCGGCTCGTCTCATCCGGAAACCGCTTTGTCTTCGGAGAGTATCGCCGTCACATGAAAACGATCCGTTATCTTGGCCAGATCGATCAACGGGTCGGCGCTCCGGTAACGACACGCAACTGGAGCACGATCATCACGATCGCACGAGTTTTGAAAGACCGGGCGTAATCTGGTCTGTATAAGATGGGTTATTCCAAGATTGTTAACGGGCTTTCATGGGTTCATGCCCTTCCTAATGTTTATGTTCCGATTCGTTTTCACCGGCGTCCATTTTCATGTCACCGTGCTGGTGTCCGGACGGTGCACCGCTTTTCAACTGACTTTCCGAATCGATCAGGAACCCTCCGCTCGACGCCACTTCTTCGCCTTCATTCAGTCCAGAGAGCACCCGGTAGTTGCCGTTGTTTTTCTCGCCAAGTGTGATGTCTCGCATTTCAAACTGCCCCTCCGCCGTTTTGACCCATGCAACCTGACGTTTTCCGGTAAAAAGAACGGCCGTCGCAGGAATCGTCAGCGCTTCGCCGAGAGATTTCCGGAACGCCACCTCGCCGTACATCTGCGGTTTCAACAGTTGATGAAAATTTGAAAACTCCGAACGAATCTTGACGGTTCGCGTCTGAGGATTGACGACAGGATAGACGAACGTGACCCGTCCTTCGAATTCCCGATCGGGAAAGGCCGGTAACCGCAGCGTCACGGGATCGCCGGGTCGAACCATCGACTGGTCTTTATCGTAAATCTCGGCAAGATTCCACAAGACCGAGAGATCGGTGATTTCGAACAGCACGTCGCCTTCATTGACGTACTGGCCTTCCTGCAATTTTTTTTCAATGACCGTTCCGCCGATCGGCGAATGATACAACAACGTGTATTGAACCTGGCCGGTCTTCTCGAGTTCGCCGATCTGGTCGCCGGTAATTCCCATCAATTCGAGTTTCTTCCGCGCCGGGGCAACGAGCGTGTTTCCGCCGCCTTCCAGGGACGCAAGCGACGACTGCGACACCGCGACCAGAAACTCGCTCTGGGCTTGGACCAGGTCCGGACTGTAGATTTCGAAGAGCGGTTGGCCTTTTCGAACGTCATCTCCCGTCTTATCGACCAGGAGTTTTTCGATCCGGCCGTTGAACCTCGCGGTCACGAGTTTCCGGTTGGGTTCGGCATAATCCATGTAACTGTATGCGCTGATCGATCGGACAAACGGTTCTTTTTCCACCCGAACGGTGGCCACGTTGGCCAGCGTTTGTTCGAACGAACTAAGCCGGATCATGCCCGGCATGTCCTGCATTTTCGGTTCCGCCGAGGCCGTTTTCTTGACGAGGTCCATGTGGCAAATGGGACAGACCCCGGGACGGTCCGATACAACTTCCGGATGCATTGAACACGTGTACATTTCTTTTTGCATCGCGTGGTCGGCATGTTCGTCACCGGACTTACCACAGGAAGCGATCCATAGAGAGCTGGTCACGATCAGACTCAGAAATATGATAAATGATTTCATGGCTATACCTTTCCATGTAAAATTTCGTGTTTTCATGGCTACCTCATCCACGCGGCCATTCGTGACAGTTCGAGCGTACCTTTTTTCAACGCCCGCTCTTTCATCATGGCAAAAAGAATCGGCGTGACGACGAGCACGTGGACGGCCGAGGTGAACAATCCGCCAATCATGGGCGCGGTGAGCGGTTTCATCACATCCGCCCCGGTTCCCGTTGCCCACATCACGGGGATGAGTCCGATCATCGCCACGCTCACGGTCATCAGTTTGGGCCGGAGTCGAAGTACGGCGCCTTCGATGGTCGCATCGTAAATGTCGCGGATCGTAACCGGCCCGCGCAGGCCCTTTTGATGGTCGCGGATCTTCCGGTCCAATGCTTCATGCAAGTAGACCACCATCACGACGCCGGTTTCGGTGGCGATGCCGTACAGCGCGATGAATCCGACCCAGACGGCGACCGAAAAATTATAACCGAGCATGTAGATCATGTACATGCCGCCGATCAGGGCGAACGGAACGGACAACATGACGACAAGGGCTTCTTTGAAGTCGTGCAGCGTCATGTAGAGCAGCAAAAAAATGATAAAAAACACAATGGGCATGATCATCGTAAGCGTTTGCTGGGCGCGCATTTTGTGTTCGTACTGCCCGCTCCACGTGTACGAGTATCCCGCGGGTAAATTCAGCTTCTCTTCGATGACTTTTTTTGCGTCTTTCATCACGCTGCCCATATCGCGGCCGCGGGTGTTCATAAACACGATCGACCGCAGCATGCCGTTCTCGCTGTTGATCATCGGGGGACCCGTCAGAACGTTGACGTCGGCCAGATAAGAAATAGGCAGAAACGTTCGCACGTTCGGCGACGATTCCATCAGCGAAAAACCGTTTGGCGGCGATTCGAATCCGGTCGCCATCGCGGAGGACCCGGAACCCACGCCGTCCATTCCCCCACCCATGCCGCCGCTCCGCCTGGATCCGCGGAACGACGTACGTACGGTTGTCATGCCGCCCGATCCTGCCGTCGCCATATTGACCGGAACGATCAGGTTGCGTAATTCTTCGATATTGTCGCGAATTTCACGCGCATAGCGCATCCGGATGGGAAAGCGCATGCGGCCTTCGAGAACAAGGCCGAGATTCTGTCCGCCGATCGCCGTTTCGATGATGTCCTGAATGTCACCGATATTGACGCCGTACCTTGCTCCGATGTCGCGTTTCAATTGAATATCCAGATAAAGCCCGTTCTGCACGCGTTCCGCAACGACGTCGGCCGCGCCGTTGACGGTTTTCAAAATTTGCTCCGCTTTGATCGCGTAGGCCTCCAGCGTATCGAGATCGTCCCCGAAAATTTTGAACCCGATGTCCGTTCGCACACCGGTCGACAGCATGTTGATCCGGTTGATGATCGGCTGGGTCCATCCGTTCCGCACTCCAGGAATCTGCAGTTTCTGGTCCAACTCGCCGATGATGTCGGCTTTGGTCACACCGGGCCGCCATTGCTCCTTCGGTTTCAACATGATGATCGTTTCGATCATGCTGATCGGCGCGTTGTCCGTTGCGGTTTCCGCACGTCCGGCTTTGCCCAGCACGTGATGGACTTCCGGGACGGACCGTATGACCTGATCCTGCACTTGCATGATCCGGTTGACTTCCGTGATCGATGCGTTCGGCAGCGTGATCGGCATGTACAGAATCGAGCCTTCATCCAGCGGCGGCATGAATTCCGATCCCGTATGGATGACCATGGGTACCGTGATCACGAGCGCGATCACGTTGATCGCAATCGTGGTTTTGCGATACTTCAACACCCAGCGGATGATCGGTTCGTACAGCCGATTGGTCGTCCGCGTCACGACGTTTTCATCTTCCGACCGGAATTTTCCCCGCATCAGGAGCGTCATCAGTACCGGAATAAGCGTGATCACGACGGCCGCCGAGGCGATCATGACAAACGTTTTCGTAAACGCCAGCGGATGAAAGAGTTTTCCTTCCTGACCGGTCAACAGGAAAACGGGCAGGAACGACACGAGAATGATGAGTTCGGAGAAAAAGATCGCCCGGCCGACCTGTTTGGCCGAAAGGATCGAAATTTCCTTGTACTCATCGGAGGTCAACTGCCCTTTTTCTTTCAATGCGTGCGCGATGTTACGGTACGCGTTTTCCACCATCACGATGGATGCGTCGACGATGACCCCGATGGCGAGGATGATTCCGCCCAGACTCATGATATTGGACGTAATATCGAACACCCGCATCAGGATGAAGGAGATCAGCACCGACACGGGTATTTCAATAATGATGCGTACGATGCTGCGGAAATGAAGCAGAAAAATCGCCACCATGAGCGACACGGTTATGGACGCTTCGAGCAACGCACGATTCAGCGTCCAGACGGCCTCGTCGATCAACGTGCTGCGGTCGTACGACGCTTCGATGCGTACACCTGGCGGCAAGCCGGGATTGACTTCTTTCTCGATCCTTTCCTGCACGCGTTCAATGACGTCTTTCGCATTTTCGCCGTCCCGCATGACGATGATTCCTCCGACGGCCTGGCCTTCGCCGTTTTTTTCGAGCGATCCGCGCCGGATGTCCCCTCCGAGTTGCACCGTGGCAACGTTTTTGATCAGAATGGGAATACCGTTGGTGCCGCTGCGGATCATGGTATTCTCGATGTCGTCTTTGGACTGGATGTAGCCCTGACCGCGGACGAAATATTCCGCGTCGCTGGATTCAATGATCTTTCCGCCGACCTCGTTATTGCTGCGCTGGATGGCGCCGACCACGTCGGCCACGCTCACGTTGTACGCGCGCAATTGCATCGGGTCGATATCGACCTGGTACTGTTTGACGTACCCTCCGACACTGGCCACTTCCGCGACGCCTTCCACGGACGCCAGTTTATATCGGATGTACCAATCCTGGATGGCCCGCAGCGTTCCGAGATCGTATGCTTCGCCTTCGACCGTGTACCAGAAGACGTGACCCACGCCCGTTCCATCCGGTCCGAGCGTCGGCGTGACCCCGGGGGGCAATGTGGCATTCACCGTCGCCAGCCGCTCCAACACGCGGGTACGGGCGAAATAAATGTCCACACCGTCTTCGAAGATCACGAAGATGAAGGACATGCCGAACATCGAAGAGGCGCGAACGGCCTTGACGTCCGGCAGGCCTTGCAGGGAGGAAACAATCGGAAATGTAATCTGATCTTCCACGATCTGCGGAGACCGGCCCATCCATTCCGTAAAAATAATCACCTGGTTTTCCGAGAGATCCGGGATGGCATCGACGGGGATATGGACCACGCTGTAGATGCCGAATCCCGTCAACATAAGGTACGCCGTGATGACGAGGAGCCGGTTCTTTGAGCTCCAATCGATAATTCGTTCTATCATGATGAAAATCCTTCAACTACCTCTTTGAATCGTGGAGGCTTCTAAGTTCCACACCGAGGGCCTGCTCCAGATCCGCCTCGCTCTTCAGCACATTCATGACCGCCATCTCGTGATCGAGACGGGTCATCAGCAACATCCGATAATTATCAAGCAGGGCAATAAACGACGTACGGCCCGTCTGGTAGTCGGACAGCGTGATTTCCAGCGTTTGTTCGGCCTGGGGTAGCAGTTCCTCCCGGTACAGTTTCACCTGCTGGCGACCCGCCCGTTGGGTCGTCAATGCAGACTTGACCGACGCGGTTACCATGTTGCGCATGTTGATCAGTTCCATGTCCGCATGATTGACGTGACTCGACATTTCACGGACGCGGCTCTGATATTTTTCCTTCGACCAGAACGCCAGGGGGATGTTGGCGCCGATCATGAGCGCCCAGAAGTCGCCTCCTTCGGCCATCGCTTTGTACATTCCGCGCACCATGATATCCGGATAGTATTCGCGACGGGCGGCATCGACTTCGGCGGCAAACATGGCTCTGTTGAATTGCATCGATTTCAGTTCGGACCGGCGGTCCAGCGCGATCGTGACGAGATGCTCATATTCCCATTCCTGCGCTTCTACTCCCGGATCCGGCAATCGGCCCAGCGGACGGTCCGGATCTCCACCGATGAGGGTTTGGATCATCGTTTCCATCGCGACTTTTTGTTTTTCCAGCTCCAGCCGTTCATTGACCGTCTTACTCAGTTCCGTCTTGATGCGCAGGATGTCCGACTGATTGCCGAGTCCGACTTCGTAACGTTTCATGGCTGCTTCCAGAATCTGTTTCAACAGCCGCCGATTCTCGTCGTTGATGTCGAGCTGCCGCTGGACGAAGTACAGGTCGAAGTATGTCGACTTGAGGTCGCGAATCAGTTGCCGTTCAAAAGCAGCCGCCTCTTCGTCCTGCATTTCCGCGCTGAGGCTCGCGGCTTTACCCATGGCGGACAACTTGCCCGGCCACGGGAACATCTGTTGCACGAAATAATCCATTTCCATATTCCGGCGGTACGGCAGTGGAAAGGACGAAACGGGAGTCTGATAGAATTCAACTCCGATCTGAGGGGCATCCAGGGTCGACACCTGCCCGACCCGTGCGTGGGCGGCAACCGCCCGATGCCGGAGGCTGTGGAGTTGCGGATTCTGACTCAGCGCCAGGTTCAGGAGGCTGTCGAGCGGCGCCCGCGTCTGGCTCCAGGCCGCGGTGGCCGTGAGTATCGAAAGGAAAAGGAAACGTGTCATGATCTTCTCTCTTGGTTAACGTCATGGTGCTTCCGAGGCGCACGGAAAAAGCCCGCACACACTCAGAAATAAGCCGTTAAAAGAGAGGAGATTAAATCAGGAAGGTCTGGAGGAAAATCGTACGGTCACGTCCGGACGAACCGTCGTTCGATTCGTCAGAAACCGGTTGCCGGTGAGTGGAGGCATTGAAAACGTCGACGATCTTTACGGCATCGGCCGTCAGTTGGAAAGTCGGCGCAATTTCTTTTTCTTCGACCCGGACAACCTGAAGCCGTGTGTCGAGGGTCGCCATGACCGGACAGCACATGGCTCCGCGCCGAATCGTCAGATCCGATGTCGTAGGCGCGTCACACGTTCCGCTCGATCCGCAACAGCAGGCTTTAACCTGACTACCGCAAAAAAACGGCATGGCAAAAGACGCCATCGGCGACGCCGTCAAAGCCAGAATCAAGAGCCAGGATGTGAGGTGTCGGGTCTTCATGTGCCTTCATTATACGTCACCTGGGGTGACTTTTGTTACAGAATTTTAGAAAAATTTTGTACCCACCAATATGATGGAAATCAGGGCACGGAAATCCGCTTGACTGGGCCATCCGGCAAGACCGTCAAGATCGTATCGAAGTTCCAGAAAAATTCTGACAGAGATTTTTGGATGTCCAAAACGCCTTTTGCCTCATAAAACAAGAAAGCCAACGACCGACGCATTGAATAACCTCGAGAACCTCGATTCCGTTTGATCGCCTCCAAAACTTGCCTTTCCCTACCTCATTCACTACATTGCGCCACCCCGGACGGGGTGAGTAAAGGAGTTGCGCAAAATGGATTTTTCCGAAAAAATTAGCGGCGAAGGCCTGACGTTCGACGACGTTCTCATCCTTCCTCAATATTCCCAGGTATTACCCACTCAGGTCAGCGTCACGACGTCATTGACGAAGAACATTCGACTGAATACTCCGCTCATGAGCGCCGCAATGGACACCGTCACGGAATCGGACATGGCCATTGCCATGGCGCGGGAGGGCGGCATCGGAATGATCCATAAAAATTGCTCGATCGAATATCAGGCGGCGGAAGTCGATCGCGTCAAACGGTCCGAAAGCGGCATGATCATGAAACCGATCACGCTGACGCCGGACAAAACGCTGCGCGAGGCGCTGGAACTCATCAAGCGGTATAAGATCAGCGGAATCCCGGCCGTTCACCCCGACGGACGCCTGGCGGGAATCCTGACCAATCGCGATTTGCGTTTCGTTTCCGACCTCGACCAGCCCATCGAATCCGTCATGACCAAAACGAATCTCATTACCGCCAGGGTCGGTACGACGCTGGAAGAAGCGGAATCCATTCTGCATAAACATCGGATTGAAAAACTGCTGATCGTCGACGATCAGAACATGCTCAAGGGCCTTATCACGGTCAAAGACATCCAGAAGAAAAAGATGTACCCCAACGCGTGTAAAGACGCACAGGGCCGTCTCCGCGTCGGCGCCGCCCTGGGTGTCGCAAAGGATACGATCGAACGGGCCCATGCGCTCGTCGATGCCGGTGTCGATGTACTCGTTATCGACACGGCCCACGGCCATTCCAAGGGCGTTCTCGAAGGAATTCGCGCGGTTAAAAAAGCTTTTCCGTCGGTCGAATTGATCGCGGGCAATGTTGGGACCGCCGAGGGAGCGCGCGATTTGATCAAAGCGGGCGTCGATTGCATCAAAGTCGGAATCGGTCCGGGCAGCATCTGTACGACCCGCGTTGTTGCGGGGGTGGGCATTCCGCAGATCTCCGCGATCATCGACTGCGCGCGTGAGGCGTCGAAAGCCGGCGTGCCGCTGATCGCCGACGGCGGAGTCAAACAGACCGGAGACATCGCCAAAGCCATTGTGGCCGGCGCCGATATCGTGATGATCGGCGGCCTCTTCGCCGGCACGGAGGAAAGTCCAGGCGAAAGCGTATTGTATGAAGGACGGCGCTATAAAGTTTACCGCGGCATGGGATCGCTGAACGCGATGAAGAAAGGAAGCAAGGACCGGTACTTCCAGGAAGACGAAATGGATACCGACAAACTCGTGCCGGAGGGAATCGAAGGCCGCGTGCCGTATAAGGGCCGGCTCAGCGACGTCGTCTACCAAATGGTCGGCGGTCTGCGTGCCGCGATGGGCTACTGTGGAGCCGCGTCGATCCAGGAGATGAAAACGAAAACGAAATTGATCCGCATGACGGGCGCCGGACTACGCGAGAGCCATCCCCACGACATCAAAATTACGCAGGAAGCGCCCAACTATCAGGTGAACAGCTAAAGAATTTTTCATCGCGGAGAGCGCGGAGAAGCTTTCCGGACATGGAGAATAAATCTCCGCGACGAGATGCCTTGGCCTCCTGCACGCAGAACGTTCTTCCTGCCCGAAAACCATGTGACAAAATTTATGAAAAAAAACTAAATTGAACATACGAGCCCGCAGAGAAAAATTTCTTTAGCATATTTATAGCGGCAGCTTCAGCGTTACCGTCGTTCCCTTTCCTTCCGTACTGTTCAATTCTACAAACGCTTCGTGCCGTTCCATGATATGATGGACTTCGGTCAATCCGAGGCCCTGATGATCCGCGTACGTCGTAAAAAACGGATCGTACGCTCGCTGCATCGTTTCCTTCGACATGCCGACGCCATTGTCACGGATTGTCACGATGACCCAATCGTCTTCCGTCCGCGTCGTGATGGAGATGACGCCCGCCCCAACGTCCAGAATATTTTTTCTTTCGGCACGGCGGATCGCCTGCACGGCGTTGTCCATAAGGTTCATCAATGCCAGGTTCATCTCCGCCACCTGGCACTCCAGCAGCGGACATTCTCCGTACTGTTTGTTGATCGCGATGTTCACGTGCTGTTTGACGAACAACTCCGTGACGCCGTCGATGTGGTCGTTGATGTCGATAAGCTGGTAGGGTAGCGATTCGTGATTGGTCAACCGCCGCAGCAATTCTACCGTCGATTTGATCCGCTGGCTGCCGTTGAGCGAACTGCGGATTGCACCGAGCAACTCGTCCATGGCGCCCGTTTCCTTGAGCCCGCCTCTACCCTTTGACAGTCGGTTGTGAATGAACTGCAGATTGCCGTGAATAAAAGTCAGCGGGTTGTTGATTTCATGGGCAACGCCGGCGACCATCCGTCCGAGGGATGCCATTTTTTCCGAGTGAATCAATCGCGTCTGGGTACCGCGCAGTTCGGAAAGCGTCTGTTCCAATTCTTTTTTCTGCGATTCGGACAGCTGTTTGGCGGCCTGCAACTCCGCCGTGCGCTCTTCTACCAGATGTTGTAATTCCAGTTGAAGCCGGCGAATACGTCGAACACGCAGCAGAAACAGAGTGTAGGCACCGCCGCCGATCGCCGCGACGATCAGAAAATAAAACAAAGGCGACTCGTGGAATTGCGGTTGAACGGAAAACGTGAGCGCCGCGGTCTTTTCAAATCCCCGATCATCTTTCGCTGCGACGAGAAAACGATATTGGCCCGACGGAATACGCGTGTAATACGCAACCCGGCGATCCCCGGCGTCTATCCAACCGTCGTCAAAACTTTCGAGGCGGTATCGGTATTTGATTTTTTCCGGCCGACTGAAATCCAGCGCCGCATAATGAAATTCCACGTTGTGGGCCGCCGTCTCCTGCGAAATGTCGCCCGACATCGGCCGGCCATCGACGACGACCTCCTGAATGACAACGGGAAACTCGACGTGACGCTCGAACCCGCCGGGAGCGGCCCGTACGACCCCGTTCAGCGTCGGAAACCAAAGGGAGCCGTCGCGGCTGCGCCACCCGGCAGGTTTGGAACCGCCGTTGCATTCGCGCGTTTTCATCCCGTCGACAACGCCGTAAACGTTGCACCGGACGGGTCCGCCGTTCCGCACCTCGTCTTTTTTTATCGAAAAAATCCCACGGCTCGACGTCATCCACAACCGGCCCCGTCGATCGTCAACGATCGTGTAGATGATATCGTCGAACAGTCCCTCGCGGCTCGTGATCGATGTGATCCGGTCCCCGACCACGCGGGTCAATCCGCCGCCCCAGCTGCCGAGCCAGAATTCGTCGGCGGAATCCTCGGCGACAACGGATACAAAAACGCCCGGTGAAAAATGCGGCAGGGCAATCGTGTCCAGCCGATTGTTCTCGTAGCGGAAAAGGCCCTGCCGCGATCCGATCCATAAGCGTCCGCGGCGATCGCGATGCAGTTCCATCACGGTCGACGATTTCAATGCGCCGTTCAACGGTTCAAATCGACCGTCCTGAAAAACGTCCACGCCTTCGTCCGTGCCGATCCAGAGACCGCCGTGACCGTTGTCGGCGATCGCGTTGACAACGGTATTGGTTAACCCGTGCTCGCGTCGGTACGTCGTCACACGTCGCGTTTCAACGTCCAACCGGCTCAGTCCGTTTTGAGTACCGATCCACATGGCGCCGCCGGCCTCCGCGAGCGACCAGACCACGTCATGGGCCAGTCCGTGCGCCGTCGTCCAATTTTGAAATCGCAATCCGTCGTACCGCGATACGCCGCCGTTCGTTCCCATCCACATGGCGCCCTGACGATCCTGCATGACGCTCCAGATATTGTTGTCCGGAAGCCCGTGCTTTTTGGTGTACGTTGTCAACCGTCCGTCACGCAGCCGGTAAACGCCCTGACCGAACGTTCCGATCCAGATATTGCCCTGGCGATCCTCGTACAGCGAGATCACAAAATCGTTTTGCAGAAAATGTTCCCACGTGCCGCCGGCGAGACGTCCGATTCCTCCGCCATACGTACCCACCCACATGGCGCCGTCCCGGTCCTCCATGACGCACATGACAAAATCGTTCGTCAGCGAAACTTGCGTGCGCGGTTTTTCAATCTTTCCGTTTTGCAGCGTAACCAAACCTCCGCCGTACAATCCGGCCCACAGAATTCCGTCGCGGCTTTTTTCCATCCACTGGATGAATTGAGATGACGTCGATGCGGCCCACGGAATTTTCGTAATCTTTCCGTTTTCGTAAACATCCAGCCCCTCCCGGCTCCCGATCCACACGCGGTCACCGTCGATGAGCAGCGATTTGACGAACGGATGCGACAGTCCGTCGGCGGTACGGTACGACGACCGCCGCCATCCGGTCGTCGACGGAGCGAGCATGTAAAGGCCGTCCGACGTCGCGACCCAGAGCCGTTCGTAACGATCTTCCCGGATCGCGTTCACGGCCAGATTCGACAATCCGGTCAAACGACCGACGTCCGTCAGTTTACCGCTGCGATACGTATACACGCCGCCATTGGTCCCGATCCACAGCGTCGAATCGCGGGACTCATAGAGCGTGTTGACAAAATGATTGGTAAAACCGGACGTATTCCGGGAATCGAAAATCCGGAATCGCTGTCCGTCGAACCGGGCGAGTCCTTCCTGAGTACCGATCCACAGGTACCCGTCGGACGTCTGGACGATCGCCTGCCCGGCGTTTTGGGGCAATCCGTCCTCGAGGGTCCACGACGTCACCACGTACTGATCGATCGATTTACCGGGATCGAGCGCCAGCAGGGAGGAATGAATCAGAATGAGGAAACCGGCACAACAGCGCATCAACATGAGTATTAAAAATCCGCGGTGAACATAGTCAGGAAGGCTCACGCGCTCAAGAAAAATATTAGACTCTCAGAGTTTGAATCCATAGGTTTCGCCTATGCAATGTTTATCTGCATCGTGGCTGCTGCCGGTCACCTCGCCTCCGATACCAAACGGCGCCCTCGTCATCGACAACGACTGGATCGTCGACGTGGGTCCGCGTGACGTTATCAAACGGCGGTACCCCACCGTGCAGGAAACATCATTCAAGCACGGCATCATCCTGCCGGGAGTGATCAACGCCCACACCCATCTGGAACTTTCG
Organism: uncultured Bacteroidota bacterium; assembly: GCA_964478735.1. GTDB lineage: Bacteria > CLD3 > CLD3 > SB21 > SB21 > CAYZJB01. Next base: position 15,483 of record CAYZJB010000028.1, read on the forward strand.
GTGATGCAGGGACTCGTTCCCGACGGATTGCCGTTTTCCAAATGGGCATACCGCGTCATCACGGAACGCGCCTCGTACGACGAAGCAACCACGATCACGGCGTGCCGCGAAGCCATCGGACAGTTGATCGACTGCGGTACGGTCGGTGTCGGCGACATTGCCAATCACGGCAACGTGTCGCTGCCTCTTCTCGAATCGTCCGGTCTTGCCGCCCACGTCTTCCACGAAGTCACGGGATTCCAGGACGCCGTGGCCGAATCCCGATTCGACGAGTTTCATCGGCGCTGGTCGACCATCGCACCGTCTTCCGTGTCGCACTCGATCACGCCGCACGCCCTGTATTCCGTATCCCCTCGATTGCTCCGATTCATCGACGACCATGCCCGACAAAATCAACAGCGACTCTCGATCCATCTGGCCGAGTCCATCGATGAAGTAAACTTTCTGCGGAGCGGGACGGGACCGATGAAAACCATGATCGAAAAACTCGGACGCTGGGACGGATCGTGGAAAATACCGTCGGCGACTCCCGTCGGTTACGCCGAGACACTCCGGTTTCTCGGACCGCACGTCGTGGCCGTGCATGCCGTACATGTTTCCGATCACGACATCGCCGTTCTTCGTTCGAGCGGCGTTTCCGTCTGCCTGTGCCCCAGGTCCAATCGTAAAATCGACGTCGGCGGATCGGCGCCAGTACGCCGGTTGATCGACGCCGGTATCACCGTTTGTCTCGGCACGGATTCTCTGGCGAGTAACGACGATTTGAACCTGTGGAATGAGGCCCTGGCCCTCCGTCAACTGGAGCCGTCGTTGTCCGATGGGGAACTGCTTCGGATCATGACGCTCAACGGCGCGACGGCGCTGGGGTGGGAAAAGACAATGGGAAGTATCGACGTGGGAAAATCATCGCGATGCATCGTTGTGTCGGGCGATTCGGGAATAACCGATCCCCTTTCCTTCGTATTTCACTCACCCCGCATCGCGCATCTGTCGCCGGCGATCAATCGACAATGCGTTCCGGATTCGAATACACGTTGAACCGGTCGTCGCGCAGGAAACCCACCAGCGTCATTCCCCAGGCGTGTCCGATTTTGACCGCAAGATTGGAGGGAGCGGACACGGCGGCAATAATCGGCAGTCTCGCACTCAGCGCTTTCTGGACGATCTCGTAGCTCAATCGCCCGCTGACCATCAGGACGTGCGCATTCGCGGGCCACACGCCGTTCTGAAACAGCCAGCCCAGTACTTTGTCGACGGCATTGTGGCGCCCGACGTCTTCCCGTACGACGAGGCATTTCCCGTTTGCATCAAAAACCGCCGCCGCGTGAAGGCCGCCGGTTGAACCGAAAACCGTCTGGCCGCTTTTCAATTGATCCGGCAGCGTCAAAAGCCACCGGCTTTGAATCTTGCATGCTTCCGTCACGCGTTGGAAATGTTTTTCTTTCAACCATTCCATCGACGTGCGGCCGCACACGCCGCAACTGGAGTTGACGAACGACCGCCGATCCAGTCCTTCCGACGATTCGACGCGCGTAAACGTTTCGGCGTCGACCGTGACGTCCACGCGGTTGTCTCCTGAATCGACGAGTTTTTTGACGTTCTGCGGAGTACGGACGAGCCCTTCGGACAGGAGAAAACCCAGGGCCAGTTCGGCGTCGTGTCCCGGCGTACGCATCGTCACCGCAATCGTCTGACGGCGTTTGTGTTCATGTACGACGATCTCGAACGGCTCTTCAACGGTGAGTGCGTCGCGGTTTTCGGACCAGGCTCCGTTCCTGAACTGCCGGACGATGTGATGGGCAAGCGGTTTATCCATGACTGGAATTCAGTTGAGACTCAAGCCGTTCGGCCTGCCGCAGATGGCGGTCGCGATGACCGAGAAGAATGGCGAAACAATCGCCGAGATTGAATCGAAAAAAACGCGAGACCGGAGAAACCATTATGATCCGGTTGAGATCGAGGCCGTCCGCTGAAGCAATTCGCTGACGCACCGTCTGCTCATGCGCGTCAAATTCATCCCACAACGTGAGATCGAACGAACGCACGGCGGGCCGAAAAATGATCGGCGCCTTCATGCGGCGGCCCTCCGGACCCACCTGCCTGGCAAACCATTTTCCAAACCATGTGGGGCGAAACCGGTAATCGTTTGCGGCCGTCCGATCACGTCGCGCGATCGCGTTCGTCAACTGCGGTAGGTACGTGGCTTCGGATGTGATGATATGATGAAAGCATTGTCCGATGCTCCATACGTCCGGCCGCGGCCGCCAGTTCAGTCCCCGCGCATCGACTCCGGTTCGCAGTTTCACATAGCGCTCATGAAGCCGGTCGCTGGTCGCGAGCATCGCCGTAACATACGGATCGTTCACGGCGTCGATCGCGCTTTGATCACGACGACGGTAATGTCATCGGACTGCGGCGCCGTTCCGCAGAACCGTTTGACATCGTCCGCGATGGCGTGCGTCGTTTCCTTCGCCGACATCGCCAGGGACCGCTTCAACACGATTTCCAGCCTGGATTCATCATACTGAGCGCCCGATGGATCCATCGCCTCCGTCACGCCGTCGGTAAACATAACGATGCAGTCGCCCGGCTGCAGATGAATCGTTTCGTACTCGTAGGGAACGCCGGGCATCATGCCGAGCAGGAGCCCCCCCATCTCCAAGAGTTGAAACGACCCGTCGGGATGGACCCAGTACGGCGGGTTGTGGCCGGCATTGACATAAGTAAACGTTCCGGCCGACGCATCCAGCACCCCGCCAAAAAACGTGATGAATTTGTCGGCGTCCGTATTCGAATAGATGATGTCGTTGATCCTGGAAACGATTTCATGGAACGGTTTGTCTTCGCTGCTTAATGCTTTCAAACTTGCCTGGACGTTGCTCATCAGCAGCGAGGCCGGTATGCCTTTACCGGAAACGTCGGCCACGGCCACGACGGTCCGTCTGTCGGATATTTTGAGGGCGTCGAAATAATCGCCTCCGACCTGCTGCGACGGGACGTTGAGACCGTACACTTCGAATGGATCAAGCTTCGGGAATCGCGTCGGCAACAGCCCGGCCTGAATCTGCCTCGCAAGGGCGAGTTCCTCCTCCAGGCGTTTCCGCTCGAGGGAGTCTTCGAAAAGCCACGCGTTTTCGAGAGAAATCATGGCCTGATTGCCGAGCGTAAAGAGAAAATCCATTTCATCGTTCGTAAACGGTTTCTCGGAAAGTTTTTGCCCGAGAAGCAGAACACCTTTGGTCTGCTCCTGCGAGCGCATGGGTACGACGGCCACAACCGATTGATCGTCCAGAACGTCTCGCCATTGCGCATCCGCTATGTCCTCGACTAACGACGATCGAGTCATCGCGAAGAGCCATCCCAAGTGTTCCGCCGTGAGCGCTAATTTTTCGAAACCACGGCGTTCCGCAGGAAGGATACTCTGGTCCCGGCGCAGGTAGATGGCAAATCGATTCAGCATCAATTCGCCCATGAGTCCGTAGGACAAAAGTTTGAGGGCTTTTTGCGCATCGAGCGTGGCGTTGAGCTCCTTGCCGATGTCGAACAGGGTGTGGAGTTCCTGGACTTTTTTATCCAGGCGCATGTTGACCGCTTTGAGTTCTTCAAAAACCCGTCCGTTTTGAATGCTGGTCGCGGCGATATTGGCGAGCGAGGAGAGAAACTCCACTTCGCTTTCCCGGTACGTTCCGCCGACGAGTTTCTTTCCAAACGCGGCCAGTCCGAGCACATCGTTCCGCAGAATGATCGGCAAAAACACGCGCAGCTCAAACGGCTCAAAAAACGTCACCCACGGGTACTTCTGGGCGTCCGCTTCCTCCACCAGGAACGGCTTCTGCGGCATGTCCGGAATCGTCAAGCGCTTGCCGATCAAGTCGCGGGACAGACCCTTGAGTGTAAAAACCTCGAACTCATGATCTCCCCGACCGAGCAGAACCATGCCGCGGTTGATCATCATCCGTCCCATCGGGGACAAAAGAATATTATCGACGATCGAGGTGAGATTGAGCGAGGAGTTCAGCAACTGACTGATTTCAAAAAGTGCGGACAGCTCGATCAGTTTACGATCAACTTCGTCGGAGACTTCACCGCGAATGAGCGATTGGCGGGCTTCGTTTTTGTCCGGTTCATTCATGATCGAGACGGCGTTTCCATTTTTCTTTTAACCGACGCCGTTTGTCGGCCAGATTCTTTTTTTTTGAACGGCTAAGCCAGATCATGTACGTGAACAGGACCAGCCCGGCCGCAATCACGGCAATTTTCGACAAATCGGACGTGTCGACGGCGTTCATCGTGAAAAGGACGACTCTACGTGCGCTCGAACGGCGGCCGCCCCGTCATCGACGGTACGCATCACGGATTCGGCCTGGCCAAGCACGTCGGCGACAAACGTGCGATCGTTCAGCGAACCCGCATTGATCCGCACGTTGAAATAGGCGCCGCGGCATGCCGCCTGCGTCATCAGCGCCGCAACGCCGGCGTCACTGACGGCGTTGGTATTGCCTTTCGTTGCCGCATCGCGTATCAAAACTATCGCACGGCCGCATGCCTTCATGACGTCAAGGGGAACGGCAGTGGCTTTTTGCGTCGCGGCTTCGATGGCATCGACGCGGCGTTTTTTATCCTCATCCGTATCTTTGGGTAATGCAAATGCCGCCATCACGTCGTCGAATGCCGATGCGTCGCGTTCGATCAGTTCAACAAAGAGCGTTCGGATCTCCCGGGCCTCGGCGGCGATACGCTTCATGTCATCTTCGACGGCAGTGTATTTTTTCTTGCCGATCGTCACACCCGCCACCATTTCCGCGAGCGCCGCTCCGAGTGCACCGGCCAGCGCGGCGATGCTGCCGCCGCCCGGCGTAGGCGTCGACGCGGCCGTCGATTCGACGAACGCCGCGACGTTCTTTTCGATCAGTCCCATGGCAAAATCCTCAACGTTTGATGCCGCAGTACAGCGTGACGATGCCGAACGTCATGTCGAAATGCCTGACGTGGGTAAAACCCGCATCTTCCATAAGCCGTGCAAATGCCTCCCGTTCGGGAAAGTGCATCACGGAATGCGGCAGATAGTGATATGCCTTTTTGTCGCTTGAGATCAGGCTCCCGATCCAGGGAAGCACGCGCAGGAAATAAAAATTATACAATTGCCGGAAGCCGATCAGCCGCGGCCGACTGAATTCGAGAATAACGACGACGCCCGATTCGTCGAGCACCCGCGCCATTTCCTTCAGCGCCGCCGGAATGTCCGCCACGTTTCGAATCCCGAAAGCAATCGTCACGGCGTCCGAATACGCCGAGGGCAGCGGCAACATTTCCGCGTCTCCGGCCACCATCCAGACCTGGTCCTCCACGTCGTACCGCCGGATTTTTCTTTGTCCGAGATTCAACATGCCGACGGACAGATCGACGCCGACGACTTTTTCCGCACCGGCTTCGAGCGCCATGAGCGCGACGTCGCCGGTCCCCGTTGCCAGGTCGACGAGCCGCGGGTTCATGCGAAAATTGATCAACTTCAGCATCCGCTTTCGCCAGTAGATGTCGATACCGAGACTGAGCAGGTGATTGAGCAGATCGTATCTGGGGGCGACCGCGTCAAACATACGTTTGACGAATTTTTTCTTTTCGTCGATCTCTGGAAGATACGGGGATTCTACGACTGTCAAGGGCTGTCCTGAATATTTGTTCCTACCGTTTCGCCGTGATGGAGGATCCGAAGCGGATCACCGTCGGATACTCAAGATCGTCCCATGCGATGTCGCCGGGTTGATGTCCCGGCCGTGTCATTTCCCAGATTGAAAACGTGTCGCGGCCGAACGTGACCGGCATTTTTCCATAACGTCCGCCGATCGCAAGCAGCACGTGACGCGGCAGTTCGATGTATCCCACCTCGTATCCGGCCGCTTTCAATAACGCGGCGGCAAGGATGACCTTGTCCTCGCAATCACCATACCGGTCGTACAGCGTCTCGATGCCGTACTTATGGTAATCGCGATACGCCCGTGGATACGTCTGTTCGAAAAATTCGTCCCTTCGGTACGCGATTCCCGACTGGACAAAAGAACCGATGAACAGCGGAACCGGGAGTCGGTACCGTTCTGCGAAAGCCCGGAGCGCACCAGCGAGTGCGATGACATCGTCGGCACTACGATCAACCAGCCGGGCGACGTCTTTTTCGTTGTTATGTCGGATGCGATGGGATAACGCTTCCGTACCGATCCGATACCTGACGGTGTACGCCTGACGATTATGATAAAAAATGACGGCGTCTTCGAGGAACGAGACCGTGTCGTTGGGAAGATCCAGATCGAAAGAACCTTTGGCGATGACGATGTCGTACACCGCGACGGACGATGAGTCCACTTCACTGCGCGACAAAAGTAGGAAAGTCGCCGTAATTAGTCCAATCAAAACTGTGCGGGAGATCAGCCTGATGCTGCGGCCTGCAAGGGTTGTGAGGATATTCACGATATCGCTCCTTTAGAAGTGGGGCTTGCTCCTAAAGGGTTCAGGGCGTCGATCTATCGGATAGAACGCATCGCGGTAAATTTTGTTTCAGATGCTCAACATTCAAATCGGCCCCTCTTCTTATCTCACGGCGCTTCATTGCAATTCTGAAATTTTCAGGATTCAAGCCGTGACACTCTGATTGATTGTGCCACAACAATTGCCACTTACAGCGCCTTCATCTGTCTGAACTTCTGCGCCTGGCGGCGTGAAAGTGTAATCTCCATTCCACCTTTGATGACAACTTTCAGCGATTGATCGAACCATTCGTCGATCCGGTCGATCCAGTTCAGGTTAATGATCTGCTGCCGGTTGGCGCGAAAAAACACGGAGGGATCAAGACGTTCCTCCAAGGCATTGAGAGAGCGCGGGATCAGCGGACGGTGGGAATCGAAACAGACGCGGCAATAATTCCCTTCCGACTCCAACACGCGGATGTCGCGTACGTGTACGAACCAGCATCGTTCTCCGTCGCGGAGAAAAACACGGTCTTCGGTGTTCAGGACTTTCCCCGACGACGCCGGCTCGATCTGCTGCCGAAGGCGTTCGATGGCCGGTCCGAGCCGTTCGGGGTCGACCGGTTTCATGAGGTAATCGAGCGCGTTGATCTCAAACGCTTTCAACGCAAATTGATCGAACGCCGTCGTGAAAATGACGGGCGGTACTCGATCCATGTCCGACAGCACGTCAAACACGCTGCGACCCGGCATCTGGATGTCCATAAAAACCGCATCGGGCCGGTATTTTCGAATGGCTTTCGCGGCGTCTTCCGCATTGACGGCCTCCCCGATGACGCGAATATCGTCATGTTTTTCCAACAACCGCTTCAATTCGATGCGGGCCAACCGCTCGTCGTCCACGATCAAAACGTTCATGCATTCACCGGAAGTTCGAGACCGACCCGTACCCGGCCGGAGTCTTGCGAAATACGCAGTTCCGCCCGCGATCCGTAGATCAATTCCAATCGCTGGCGAACGTTTTCCAGTCCCACACGCGTCGAGCCGGCCGATTCCTGCCATTCGCCTGAATTCTCCACGTCAATCGTTATCCGTCCGTTTTCACGTCGCGATCGAATCACAATGTCTCCGCCGTCGGTCCGTGTGGAAATACCGTGCTTGATCGCGTTTTCGACCAGCGTTTGAAGCGCCATGACCGGCACCGTGGCCGACTCCGTCGCTTCATCGATCTGGTAAAACACGCGCAGCCGTTCCTCAAAACGGATTTTCTCCAGTTCAAGGTAGTCCTTCACGATCCGGAGTTCGGTTTTGAGGTCGGCCACCGGGGCGTCGCCGGATTGCAGCGTGTAGCGAAGGATGTTGGACAGCCGCGTGATGGCTTCGTGGGCTTTGTGCGGATTCTCCATCGTCAACGCCCGGATCGAATTGAGCGCGTTGAACAAGAAGTGCGGATTCAACTGCGTTTTAAGCGACGCCAGTTCGGCTTCTTTCAACGTCGACGTCAGTTGAACCGCGTGAATTTCCGAGCGCCGGTAGTTTTCCAGATAATGGACGCCGAAATAGATCGCCTGCCATATGAATACGACCACGCTCAGGTTGAAGACGTTGATCAGAAGCACGCCCGGTTTCAAATCGGCCGTTGTGAACACGTGGAAAACGACCACGGAAAAGAACATGGCCGTAATCGTCAGCAGCATTCCGCCCGCCACGCTCAGTCCGAAAACGCGCGGCAGCAGCCGCATCACGGACAGACGGCTCCATTCATTGAGGTCCAGCCTTTTTCGTATGGCATGCGTCAGGGTCAGGCCAACAACGGAAACCATCGTGAACGTTACGATCGCGGACCACTCCGATTTTCCGAACGATACGAGCAGCACGAGATTGACCGCGAGATACAGCCCCCATCCGCCGCCCTGACACAACCAGTACGTCGTTTCGCGCTTCAAGGTCGCCTTTTTCTGAACCATAGGATGGTCAATTGTAAAATCACATTCCCCAGCATGCCCAGCGCGATTCCAAGTCCCAGATCGTCAATCGCCACGCCTATCGCGGTTCCCATCCCCATTCCGTAGGCGGTCCACAGCGCGAGATGGGTTTCGGGCAAACAGCATTTTTTTAAAATAAACATCATCGGCCTCACAATCATTTAGTTTTTTGACACGGTTCGATTCAAAAAGCCGTCCATCTGATCCAGCATCCACGGCAAGTCGTCGTACATGATGAAATGACGCGCGGAATCGGCAACGGCAATCGTGACGTCCGGAACATGACGGAATTGCGATCGGAAATGGTCTGCCGTCTTCTGTTTCGAACCTCCGTAAAATTTCGTCGCGATCCACGAACCGAGCACCAGTACCGGTACCGAGATGTTGGCCACGGGAGTCCTCAAATCCGTCGTCAATACTTCAAACATCGCCCGTCCCACTGTCGCAGGGTCGGATGCCACACCCCATTGCAAGACCTGTGCGATGCGCGACGAATCGCGTATCACGGTCGCCAGCACGTGCGACTGTGTTTTTCGGTACTCGTCCCGCGATTGTGAAACGATCCGGTTTCGAAATATGTCGGCCTGTGGCCGCATGACGTCTGCCGTGATCGAGGAGTCAAAAATCGCGCCTGCAAACGGATAACTGTCGACGATCACCAGACGCCCGGCGAGATCCGGTTCCTTTACCGCCAATGCCATTGCGATCAGACCGCCCAGACTGTGACCCATAAGGACCGGTCTTTTTAAGTCGCAGCGCCGGATATAGCCGATCAGAGAATCGCGCATCGTGTCGATGAACGGACCGCCGATGGACGGCACGCCCGCAAAGCCCGCTAGCGTGACGACGTGGCATTCGTATGTTTTCGAAAAATAAACCACGGTTTCATCCCAGACCTCTCCCGAGCAGGCCAATCCGGGAACCAGGATCATCGGTGGTCCGCTGCCCGTGACTTTCACTTCAAACGGAGCATCCGCACGGGCCGTCAACGTCAACAGCGCCAGCCCGACGGCAATCGTCAACGGCAATGACAAACAATTGGTGATTTTCAAGATGACCTCCTTTTTTACTGAAAATAACCGGAGGCCGGACGGTTTCGGCGAAGATTATGATGAACGGTCGATGGAAAGGATGAGCGGTTCTACGGCGCAATACGGCGGGACTGCAACGCGCTCACAAAACGTCGATTTTCATGTTCGATCTGATCGACGTACCGGGATTTGACGAAGAAAAACCACGAATCAAACCATGCACCGTGCGGATAGATCCGGACCCAGCGCCGAGCGATCGTACGTATCGAGTCGGACGATTCAAACCGGAAATAATTGATCATGTCATAATCGTCACGCTCCAGGTGAACAACCAGGGAATCGGGCGGGAGGAATCGGGCGACCGACCAACGTTCCCCGGTCCCGACCGAGTCCTCCGCGATCAGTTGAACGCTGTCGGCGTGAATGATGCGACGGAAACGATCGCTCCACGCCGCCAACCGCGACATGTCGTTCCATGCCGCCAGTGCCTTTTCCCTCGGCGCTTCGATTTCCATCACGGCCGACGTTTGATAAAACGGTATAAAAAACCCGATCATCCAGAACGACGCGACAACGATTCCGACCATCAGAAGGACGTTGATCGTGTAACGGAGGATTTTGGGAATCATAAATCTTCCAGATCGGATTCGGAAAACGACTCGAGCGAATCGAGCACGCGGTGCGCAATCCCCCACTGCCGGTCTGCCCGGGATGCCGCTTCCGGTACCGCCACGACGGTCATCCGCGCCGCCCGTGCCGCAATGACGCCGTTGACGGAGTCCTCGAAGACCAGACAGTCGTGCGGATCCACGCCGAGTTTGCGGGCCGTCGACAAAAAAACCGCCGGGTGCGGTTTGCCGTACGGTTCGTGTTCCGCGGAATGAACGACTTTCATCTTTTGCCGGACATCGAACCGGTCGATGAATGTTTCGATCAATCGTTGATGGGACGATGAGGCGATGGCCATGGGCGTTCCGCGTCGTTCGAAGATGGCCGTCACCCGTTCCACGCCGGGCATCAACTCGCCGCGCGTCGTGATCAGTTCGACCATGCGATCGACGATCTGTTTCTCCAGCGCATCAAAATCGGGATTCGGCCACGGAAAAAGACGGTACCAATGTTCGATCACATCCCGTACTCTCAGCCCCATCGCCGTCTCACACATCGCATCGGTCAGGGCGAAACCGACGCGGGCGAACATCTCTTTTTCCGCGAGACGCCAGAAGGGCTCCGAATCGATCAGCAGTCCGTCCATGTCAAAGATGACGGCGCCGGGAGTGTGCCGAATTGAAATCCTTATCTCCTTTTTTAATAATGTTACTGCGACCCGATCAGGGTCTCACCGTTCGATCGTACCTGTCCTGACCGACGGCAAAGAACCCGCCGTGAAGCGTCAATCCTTTTGGACAGTCTCCGACGACAACGAATAGTAGCTTCATTTATGCTGCGTCATGCTAAACCAGTTGCCGGAGTTGTCCTTGAGCAACGCTTCGATCCCGTACGGCCGCTCCGTCGGCGGGGAAATAAACTCCACGCCTTTTGCCTTCAGTTCCTCGTACGTTTTCCGGCAATCGTCCGTCTCGAGAACTCCCGTGCCCATCGCCCCTTTGGCCAAAAGCTCTTTCATCAACGCGACGACTTTTTCGTCAAACATACTGCCCGCTTTCGGTTCCATCAACGCGATTTCGAGGTCCGGCTGGTGTTTGCTTCCGATAGTCAGCCAGCGGAACCCGTCCAACGTGGCGTCGGTTCGAACTTCAAATCCGAGCTTCTTTGTATAGAATTCCAGCGCCTCGTCCTGGTTATTTACCCAGATTGTGACATGCGATAGTTTCGTAATCATGACAACCTCCGACGTTTGTTTTTCTTATGATAATGCGGACGAAGGCGATTTGCTTATCGAATCCTGCTGTCTTTGGGGAAGGCAAAAAGGAAACAATGCGGAACGGCCCATTCCGGTATGCGGTGGCAGTCACTCAGATAGATCATCGCCCGACGGCGAAAAAGAGACGGCGACGTCCCGATCCGGCGTTGAAACAGCAGACTAAAGGATGCGAGGCTGTCGAAGCCGATCTCGTAACAGACTTCCGTCACGCTTTTGTCCGTCCGCTTCAGCAGATCTTTGGCCCTTTCGATTCGTCGGTGGGTCAGATACTGATAAGGCGTCACGTGATACGTCTGTTTGAATACGCGTGAAAAATGAAACGGAGACAGGTATGCGGCTGAAGCGGCGTGCTCGACGTTGATCTTTTCAGCATAACAGTCGTCCATGAATTCACGCGCACGGACAAGCTGCCGAACGACGTCCGACGGTAACGCGCGCAATTGAAGCGGATGAATGATCCGATGGCTCATGCACTGGCCTTACTTAGCCCTTTTCTTATCAAGGAGACGTTATCTCAGTTTATGATGAAAGACCGGCTGATCGCAGGTTTCGCATCGGTCCATCTGTTCGAGTTTTTCCAGATACTCCATGACGCACGTGACGAACGTTGCATGGCTCCACGTCAGGGGCGATACCGAGAGCGGCTGGTTGTCGAACGGATTTACCTGCTCGGCCAGGATGCCCGACCGAAGCGCGTGGGCCGTGACCCACTCCAGCGTCGGTATCGCCTGCTGCAGTTCGTCGACCGTTTTCGCCCGCGCGATCTGATACTGGGCGTACCACATCGTACAGATGAACCACGGATTGCCCGGCACGTTGGCGACGTCCTGGGTGACCTGATGGTAGTAATCGTTTTCGTAGCGCGCGATGCCCCCGACCTTCGTCTTGCACCACAGGCGATTACGGATGGCCTCCATCGTGGCGACGACCTTGGGATCGTCCGGTGGATAAACGCCGAAGGCAAAGACGGCGTACATACTCGCATCGATCGTCTCGTCGTTCTCCACCGTTCCGTCTTTGCGGAAATTGATCATCCGAAGAAAGCGGTTGTGCCGTTCGCTGAATAAATATTTACTCATCCCTTCCTTCATGGCATCCGCAACCGTCGTGTACCGTTCCGATTTGTCCGAATCGCCGAAGGCCGAGGCGAGCCTCGCCGCCGCCCGCAGGCCCGCAATCACCGCGGCCGTCGTGAACGTCAGCACCCCGTGGCGCTCTTCCCACAGATCGTACGACGGGTGGGGCAGCCCGGTCTTTTCATTGCGGAACTCGCACATGAAATCCGCCGTGCGAATGACGAGTGGCCCGTAAAGCGGACGCAAAAATTCGAGATCGCGAAACTTTTCATAATGCCTCCAGAGCGCCCACACGACAAGCGCCGTCTCGTCCTCCTGGATCGGCAATTGCGTGTGACCGTCGCGAACCCAGGGATGCCACGAACTCGCCACCGTACCGTTGGGGTTGTATTTGTGTAAAAAATAGCCGTTCTGTTTGATCACACGAGCGCAGAAACGGAAAAACGTCCTCGTAATCTCGCTGTATCCGGCATGGTCCAGCGCCGACGCGACGAGCGCACCGTCCCGCGGCCACATGTAGCTGTACGTATCGCGGCCTTCGAACGTGATGTCCGAATCGTTGGCCGCGATGATCGCCCCTTCGTTGTCGATCTGAGATCGTACGACGAGGATACTTCGCTTGAACAACGACTGAATGGACCCGGGCAGGTGATTGAACTGGAAGCCTTCTTTGGCGATCGACAATTTCCAGTAGTCGTTGATCCGTTTCAGGACGCGGTCGGCATGATACTCACGGACGAACGCGTTGGCGTGGGCGCATTCGCCGTACGTTTTTCCCGCGATGATCCAGTAGTAAAAATCGTCCTCTCCTCGGGGCGGAAGAGGCGGCAGGTACATCCCGATCGTCGAATCGACGCTGCCCTGCGCGATGGCATGCATTTCCAATTTTCCGTCCTCCGCATCGCGCCACGTTCCTTCGAGTCCGCCGCCCTTTTTACCGATGGCGTAGTGCTCCACGCCGAAATGGTTGTCGTTGAAAAAATTGATGAGAAAATACCGGTCGGATTTATAATGCAGAATGCAGTTCAGTTTGGGATCGAACAACGCCGTATCCCCGACGTCGGACTCGGAAATGTTGAAACTGTGATGAAAATAAATCCGCACTTCGCGCGCGCGGTCCATGAGGTTCACGACGTTGATCCGCCGGAGATACAGGTTTTCATAATAATCGACGGCATCGTTGCACTCGAGCCGCAGCCCCAGCCCGAGATGCGTGAGCCGCACGTCCGTCACCATCGTATCGTCGCGGTAACGCAACTCCCGCTCCCACCCGTCGCTCATCCAAGCGAATTGTCCGTCGACCCATACACCGAACCGGCAGACGTTTCCCATGACGTGGTTTTCTTTGCCAACGTAGGGAAAGTACAGGTCGCGAATGTAGTAGTTTTTGTCGAAACAGATCAGCAGCGATCCGTTGCCGACGGGAATGTCACGCGGCATGGGCGTCCTTTTTCTTCAGGGTGGGAATCCACCGCGGCGTCCTACGGCAATAGTCCACGTACGCGGCGCCGAATGTTTTCATCAGAATCGGCTCTTCGTACAGCAGAGTCCATAAATGGAACAAAAGAAACAATCCGCCGCCATAGATGAGCGCCGGCAGCGATTCAAACATGATGGAAAATCCGAGCACGACGTGCAACACACTGAGATACATCGGGTTTCGGCAGAACCGGTACAGGCCTCGAACCTGCAGCGTCTTCGGCGGATCCAGCGGAAATGGCGTTCCACGTCCCCGCGTCGCAAAATCCCAAACGCACCCGACATAACCGGCGGCGCCGAAAAGAATCGGAATGCCGCCGAAAAACATCCTTTCCAAGGTGTACGACGGCTCGCGTTGGATAAGGAACGGAATGCCGACGGCAACCACTCCGGGAAAGACCATCGTAAACAAGATGTTCTTGATCCACAGCGCCACGCCGCACGCTTCAGCCTTTGACGATACCGTACGCGATCGCCGCAACCCCCGCGACCCAGCACACGATCGCCCCGATCATCAAACCCTTGATCTTTCCTTCGGTCGACCGCGTGAGTTCTTCCTCGGATTTGAGCGACACAATGAACGGCTTCCCCTTTTCCTGCGGCTTCTGAATCATCAGTTCACCCGACGTGTCCGTCGCTTCTCCGAGCACATAGACGCGGCGATCGAGCGGCAGGATGCGTTCCTCGAATTCGTACCCCAGGATCCGGCGTCCCGAACCGGACGACCCGACGTTGAACGAGAAACTGCCGAAGGACACGGTCGAATGCTGGCCCGGTTCGTACTTGTCGACGACCTTGGCGGCGTCGATGTCCGCATCGTTGGGATTGACCAGGATTTTGCCGGACTCGTCCTGGACGTGGAAGTGAACGCGCTGGGAATTGGACGCCACGGTTGTCGTGCCCGTGCGGGTCCGGCGCACTTCACGCCCCTGGGAATCCCGTTCCGTATACGTCTCTTCATAACGCTCCGACACGGTCATCGCGTAATACACGCACTTCTGTTTGGACAGTTCACCCGTCAACGGTTGATCGCACTTGATCACGCCTTTAACCTCCGTCATTTGACGCAGGCCCGGCGTTCCGAGCTCCTGCCGTATCCCATCCGCCGCTTCTTTCAATTCCGCCGCGGTCGACGTTTTGACAAACTTGATTTCCAACAACTGATTCTGGGCCTTACGCCGCACGACGATCAATACGACGCCGAGCGCGATCAAAACGCCTCCGACGATGATCATCACTCCCATGGTCTCCTCCTGAGGTTGTTTTATCGAGATCGCCCGGAAGATTCACCATTCAACTCTGCTCACGTTGAAGTTAATCGGACAACCTCGGACGTTTAAGAAAATATTCTCTCAAAAATCGAATACAGGCCGCCGTACACGAGCATGGTCATGACCGTCTTGACCATACCGCCGACGTACATCACATGAAAACCGGCGCGCCGATAACGAGGCGTCAGGGACATGATGATGCCGATTTCCTTGATGCCGGGGGCCGGAAGCGCCGCACACAGGGCAATCCCGACGTATCCCGACTTTTTCAACATGCGCCGAAAACTCGAATCGTTCACGGTCGGTTCCGCGGTATCCGAGGGTTTGCTAAACCACGTGGACACACGCTGAATCCAGGGCTTCTGCCGCTGGCGATCCATCCACCGGTGAATCCAGGCCACATGGGAAAGGCCCGTAAGCGATTTTTCCGTTACCACCCAGAGAACGTACAGCCAGATGAGATCGATGACCGAAACGGCGACAAACGCATACAGAGCCGCCAGTTCAACGGGTTCCGTCCGATGCTGAAAAAAACGGTACCATAAAATGACGCCGGTTTCATGCTGGACGATCGTTAAAAGAATAATGGAAAAAACAGTAAACCAGTTCAGTTCGGTCACTCTCAACCCCGGGTGATCGTTGAAAAAAATAGACGAATCGACCTACAAAAACCAGTGAAAAGCCTACTCGTGCACGTACCATGTCCAAAATTAAACGTGAAAAAGACGTTATGCGTCGTTATTATCTGGGTCACGGATGATCGGTGATCCGATGAAAGGGCTGTATGAAACGGCGATTGATCTTCTGGGGAAGTTTGATAGGCATTCTGGCGCTTTTGACGTCGTATAAAATCTTTTCCGGAAAAGCCGAAGTGGTGTCCGTCGGACGTCCCGGCGCGCGGGGCCCGCTTCTGGTCGATGCCGTCGTAATCGAATCCAACGTTTTAAACGAAACGATCCGCTCCACGGGTTCGGTACTGGCCAATGAAGAAGTTGAATTACGGAGCGAAATTTCCGCCCGGGTGACAAGCATCGCTTTTCAAGAAGGCAGTTTTGTCAAAAAAGGCGATCTGCTGGTCAAACTCAATGACGCCGACTTACAGGCGCAGTTGAACAAACTCGAGGCCCAGCGCAAAGTCGCGCAAGCCAACGAAGCCCGTCAGCGAAGCTTACGTGAACAAGACCTTCAGTCGCAGGAAATCTACGATGCCGCACTGGTCGCCCTGCAGGCCATCGAAGCGGATATCGAACAGGTGCGCGCCGTCATCGCCAAGACCGAAATTCGCGCGCCATTCGACGGTCAGATCGGCTTGCGGTACGTCAGCGAAGGCGGCTACATCACGCCCTCCAACCGCATTGCCTCGCTGCAGAATCTCAACGCGCTCAAAATCGATTTCAGCATACCAGAAAAATACGCGTCTCGCATCCGGACCGGCACTCCTGTCCGCTTCACGGTACCGGGATCGACGCGGCCGTACGAGGCGCGCATATTTGCGATCGAACCCAAAATCGATCCCAATACGCGAACGCTCCAGATCCGCGCGGTCTCCACCGACCACGACCGGAATCTCCTGCCCGGCGCCTTCGCCGACGTTGCCATTGCCCTGCGTGAAAATGCCGATGCCGTCATGATCCCGAGTTCCGCAATCGTACCGGAATTGAAGGGCCAGCGCGTGTGGCTCGCCCGCGGCGGAAAGGCCGAGTCGGTATCGGTCACCACCGGACTGCGGACCGAGTCCCGCGTCCAGATCACGTCCGGCCTCAGCGCCGGTGATACGCTGATCGTCACCGGTATCATGCAACTGCGGCCGGGAAATCCGATCGACGTCCGGATAACCGATATCAACGCGCTTTGAGAAAGGCGTATTCATGAGTCTGTCATCGATTTGTATCCGCCGTCCGGTGCTGGCGATCGTGATGAATATCATCATCGTGATTTTCGGCGTCATCGGGTTCAGCTTCCTCGGCGTGCGCGAACTGCCGTCTCTGGATCCACCGGTCATCACCGTGCGCACGGTCTACACCGGCGCCAATGCCGACATCATCGAATCGCAAATCACGGAACCGCTCGAAAAGGCGATCAACGGCATCGCGGGGGTGCGCGAAATTTCCTCGGCGAGCAACCTCGGCAGCAGCAACATCACGGTCGAATTCGACCTCGGTGTCGATCTCGAGGCCGCGGCCAACGACGTACGCGACAAGGTCAGTCAAGCCATGCGTTCGTTGCCGCCGGACATCGACGGACTGCCGATCGTGACCAAGTCCGATGCCAACGCACAGTCCATCATGGCCGTCACTCTTCAGAGCAATACGCGCAACCATCTCGACGTGAGCCATTTCGCCGAAAACGTCATCGCGGAAAGATTGCAGACGATCCCTGGCGTGAGCACGGTCCAGATCTGGGGACAAAAACGTTATTCGATGCGTCTGTGGCTCGACCCGGCCAGACTGTCGAGTTACGGGTTGACGGCCATTGACGTCAAAAACGCTCTCGATCGGGAAAACGTGGAATTGCCGAGCGGAAAAATCGCCGGCGATCGCACCGAACTCACCGTCAAGACGTTCGGGAAACTGACGACGGAGGCAGAATTCAACAACCTGATCATCATGACGGACGGCATGAAGACCATCCGGCTGCGCGACATCGGTTATGCGATTCTGGGTCCTGAGAATGAAGAAACGATTTTACGCGAATCCAACATTCCGATGATCGGTGTGGCGCTCGTTCCTCAGCCCGGAAGCAACCACATCGATATTTCGAAAGAATTTTACCGTCGGATCGAACAGTTGAAAAAGGAAATCCCGTCCGACTATCGCCTGGAGGTCAATTTTGACAACACGCGCCATATCCAACGGTCCGTCACCGAAGTCCAGGAAACCATCCTGATCGCCGTTGTCCTGGTCGTCATGATCATTTTTCTGTTTTTCCGCGAGTGGATCGTGGCGATACGTCCGTTGATCGACATTCCCGTGTCCCTCACCGGTGCGTTTTTCGTGATGTATCTTGCGGATTTCTCCGTCAACGTACTGACGTTGCTTGCCATTGTGCTCGCGACGGGACTTGTGGTCGACGATGGGATCGTCGTGGCGGAAAACATTTACAAAAAAATTGAAAAGGGCATGGAGCCGTTCGAAGCGGCATTCAAGGGAGCCCACGAAATTTTTTTTGCCGTCATTTCGACGTCCATCACCCTCGCGGCGGTTTTTTTGCCGATCATTTTCCTCGAGGGATTCGTCGGACGTCTGTTCCGCGAATTCGGCGTCGTCATTGCCGGTGCGGTCCTCATTTCCGCGTTTGTCTCGTTGACGCTCACGCCCATGCTGAGCGCAAGGCTGGTCCGCAAGCAAAAAGGGCATACGCGATTCTATTATCTGACCGAGCCGTTTTTCGCGCGTTTGAACGACGCCTACCGGCGGGCATTGCAACGTTTCATCCAAAAAAAATACTGGGCGTTTGGGATCATGGTGGCGTCCCTCGTCGTGATCTACCTTGTAGGACGGCTGTTGCCCCGTGAACTCGCTCCCTTGGAGGACCGGTCGTCCATCCGAATGAACGTCACCGCGCCGGAAGGCGCGTCGTTCGAATATACGGATCGCTTCATTCGTGAAGTCGTGCAGTTCATATCCGATTCCATTCCGGAAAAACGCATGGCCATCAGCGTGACGGCTCCCGGCTTTATGGGCAGCGGCGCCGCCAACACGGGGTTTGTCCGACTGGTTCTGGTCGGTCCTGACCAACGCCGGCGTTCCCAGGACGAGCTCGCGAACTACATTTCGGGCAATCTCAAAAACTTTCCGGCGGCCCGTGCGTCGGTGATTCAGGAACAGACGATCGCCGTCAGCGGCGGGCGCGGATTGCCGGTACAGTTTGTCATCCAGGCCCCGAGCTTCGAAGCGCTTCGCGAAAAACTGCCGGTCTTCATGGACGAGGCGTCCCACGACGAGACGTTTCAATTCGTCGACGTCAATTTGAAATTCAACCGTCCCGAATTGCGGGTGCTGATGCATCGCGACAAAGCCCGAAGCCTCGGCATCGCGACCGGCGACATTGCGGAAGTCCTTCGACTGTCGTTCAGCGGACAACGCTTCGGGTATTTCAATCTTGACGGCAAACAGTATTCCGTCATCGGACAATTTACGCGAGAAAATCGCGATGAACCGATCGATCTTAAATCGATCTTCGTCCGCGGAAAGGACGGCCGGTTGATCCAGCTCGACAATGTCGTCCACGTGGAGGAAGAAAGCAGTCCGCCACAGTTATATCATTACAACCGGTACGTCTCGGCGACCGTATCCGCCCAGCTTGCGCCGGGAAAGACCCTCGGCGACGGTATCGATGCCATGCGCGCGATCGCGGACCGCGTTCTGGACGACACGTTTGTGCCCGCACTATCGGGTGCGTCTCGCGATTTCGAAGAAAGTTCCGGCAATACGTTATTCGCCTTCCTGCTTGCGCTGTTGTTGATTTATCTGGTACTGGCGGCGCAGTTCGAGAGCTTCCGTGAACCGCTGATCATCATGGTGACGGTTCCCCTCGCCATCGGTGGGGCGGTACTGTCTCTCTGGTACTTCGACCAGACGCTGAATATTTTCAGCCAGATCGGCATGATCATGCTGATCGGACTTGTGACGAAAAACGGCATCCTCATCGTGGAGTTTGCCAATCAGCTTCGCGCGAAGGGATTGACCGTATGGGAAGCGGCGGAAGAAGCCGCCGCGATGCGATTTCGGCCGATCCTGATGACCAGCCTGTCGACCATGCTCGGCGCCCTGCCGATCGCTCTTGCACTCGGGGCTGGCGCGGAAAGCCGCATCCCGATGGGCATCGTCGTCATCGGCGGCATGATGTTCAGCTCCATCCTGACATTGTTCGTCATCCCGGTAATGTACGGACTGATGGTAAAAGAGAAATCGGCGCTTCCAATACCGATGTCCGCCGAGCCGGAAGAAGAAGCGGTGGCGGTGTAAGACGGTGCACATATCCCACCCCGCCCTTCCCTTACGCATTTACAGTTTTTGAAAGAAGTAATTTCCATGCGTAGGGAAGGGAATGTACAAAAGCATCGGAGGATGTAAACTTCCATGATTGTGTTTACCGTTTTTTTGTTGAGTACGCTTCAAGAAAAATCGGACGCGTTATGGGGCACGTGGCAATGGGTGCGTTCCAGCGGCGGCATGCTGGGGATCGTACGGGAAGCAACCGGCGATGACGTCCAGACGCTCACTTTTACACGCGATCACGTTGCGATTTTCAAACAAAAAGACAGCACGACTTTTCTGGGGAATTACCACGTGTATTCCGGTCAGACCGTATTCTCATCCGCCCCGCAATCGCTCGTGCGAATTCAAGGCATGCAGCGGATTTTGATCGTACGGTCCGTAACGCACGATTCGCTCATTCTCAAAGAGAACGCGTTCGACGGATGGGAACGCGTGTACGTCCGCACCCACACGCCCTGAACCGTCATTTGATTTTCGCCGCCCATTGATCTACCTTATCGGCGTTACAGGAGATTCCCCATGATCAAAAAACGCAACATGTTGGTCCAGATTCTGCTCGTGATCGTAACGTTCGGGTTGTACACGATCTACTGGTTCTTCCAGACCTCGAAGGAACTCAAGTCCATTGCCCACGATGAAGCCGCTTCACCCGCTTTGTGGACGGTTTTGCTCTTCATCCCCTTCGGCGCGATTTTTTCGTACTACAAATACGGGGAACTGTACGAAAAGGCCTCATCGGAGCATTTTAACCGATGGCTACTCTTCGTACTCTACCTTGTGTTCACCCCCGCCGTCTGGTTCATCGTACAGACCGATCTCAATGGCCGCGCGACGACAGCGTAGTGTGATGGGGCACGTCGCATCGTGCCCCACTTTAGCCATTCATAAAAAATCGAATTTGCCATAGACGCTATGCCTAAAAACGTTTTCGACAATATCGAGATTCCGCCCGCGGCCGAACAGGATTCAGCGACCGTGTCTCCGGCCAAACGCGAACGTTTTGAATGGCTGGAGATCCCTCAAAGCCAGCATTTTACCCGGCGTTTCCGAAAAGAAGCCCGTGTGGTCTCGTCCAAACGATGCCCTCGCTGCGGCTGGCTGGATCAGGCAAACGTGCGCGAATGCTTCCGCTGCGGGTACGACTTCGAGACCAACGACATGCACCTCGATTTTTTCAAACAGGAAGACATCGAGATTCCACCGATCGACGTCAAGGTCGACATGTCGTTTCAAAACGTCCTTTCCCGGAAATCGTACGACCGCTTTATCGATTACCGCCTGCGGCTGCAAGCGGAGGAACTCAACCTCATTTCCGGTTTTGACCGCCTGATCGCGCTCAACGAACTGAACATTGCACATTATGATTACCAGATCAACACCGCCCTGGAGGCGCTCCGCCGCATGCGGGGCCAGGTCCTGCTGGCCGATGAAGTCGGGCTGGGCAAGACGATCGAGGCCGGCATGATCGCCAAAGAATTGATCGAACGCAATCTCGCCCGGACAATCCTGATCCTGACGCCGGCGTCGCTCGTCGGCCAGTGGCAGGACGAGATGCTGGTGAAATTCGGCGAACATTTCATCGCACCCGAAAAAGCGGACGACTGGCGTGCGTCCAAAGTCATCGCGTCGATCGATCTGGCCAAACGTAAAGAAGCGGCCACTATCATTCTGTCGCGCGAATTTGATCTGCTGATCGTTGACGAAGCCCACCGCCTCAAACACCGTGGTACGATCGGCTTCAAATTCGTCAATCAAATCAAGAAAAAGTATGTCCTTCTGTTGACCGCCACACCGCTACACAACGATCTGACGGAACTATACAGCCTGATCACGATCCTCAAGCCGGGTCTGTTCGGTACGATCCGTTCATTCAAGCGAAAGTTCATGTCGAAAGACGACCCGCGCCTGCCCAACAATGAAGACCAGTTGAAGCACCTGCTGCAGGACGTGATGATCCGGAACCGCCGCGACAAGGTCGGGATCAACCTGCCGCCGCGCCGCGCCGCGATCTATCACATGGACCTGTCGGAAAACGAGCGCGAACTGTACCGGGAGGTTACCAACTACGTACGTGAAGAATTTCGACAGGACTCCCAGTTCGAAGCGCACGCCCTTTCTCTCATCACGCTCCAGCGCGAAGTATGCAGCAGCCCGCAGGCGACGCGCCATACGTTGCAGAATTTCTTGAGACGTCATTACCCGGCAAAAATCAAAGAACGGCTGTCGTACTTCATCCAGCTCTGCGACGCGGTTCCGGTCAGCCGGAAAAGCCTCGCAACGGTGGAAATCCTTCGGAAGTTTCCCGAAAAAACCATCGTCTTCGTCGAATTCATCGATACGATGAAACAGCTCAAGACCGAACTGGAACGCGAGGGGCTTTCCGTCGAATTATTCCACGGCGGACTGGCGGGAACGCAGGCGCGCCGTCACGCGATCGATTCGTTCCGTTCCACCAAAGACGTACTGATCAGCACCCAGGCGGGAGGAGAGGGTTTGAATCTTCAGTTTTGCCGGCAGGTGATCAACTATGACCTGCCGTGGAATCCAATGCGCGTGGAACAGCGGATCGGGCGCGTACACCGGCTCGGTCAGGACCGGGAAGTGTTCGTGTTCAACCTCTCCGTGCACGACACGATCGAGGCCCGTATTCTCGAACTGCTCGCCAACAAGATCCGGATGTTCGAACTCGTGATCGGCGAGCTCGACATGATTCTCGGCGACATCGAAACGGACAAATCGTTCGAGCAAAAACTCGTCGACATCTTCCTGCGGAGCGACTCGGACGAAGCCATGAAAAAGCAGTTCGAGCGATTCGGCTCCGAACTGCAACATGCACGAAAACATTTCGACCGCGTACGCGAAAACCAAGACATGCTGTCCGATCTGGTGGACGTATGATTCGAACCGGAGTAAACCTTATCGCCCGTTGATACCGCAGCGAACCCATGGAAAGGAAACGTATGCGAAAGATCATCTGGGCGGACGACGAGATCGAATTGCTTCGGCCCCATATCATTTTCCTGCAAGATCGCGGCTATCACGTCACCCCGGTCACCAACGGCGAAGACGCTATCTCGAAAATCCAGCGTGAAGAATTCGACATCGTCCTGCTCGACGAAATGATGACGGGCAAAGACGGCCTCACGACGCTGGAGGAAATCAAATCGACGCACCCCGATCTCCCGGTCATCATGATCACGAAAAACGAAGAAGAATCGTTGATGGAAGACGCCATTGGGCGCCAGATCGATTCCTACCTGACCAAGCCGGTCAACCCGAGCCAGATCCTGATGGCGTGCAAACATATCCTCGATAAACAGAAAATCACGGGCCAGAAACTCGCCCGGGATTACATCCGGGAGTTCAATCGTATCTCCCAGCGCCTTACGGACGATCTCACGTACCGAGATTGGTACGACATTCACGCCACCCTGTGCCAGTGGGAAATCGAGCTGACCGACTATTCCGATCTCGGCCTGCATCAGTCGCTGGCCGATCAGAAGCGCTCATGCAATATCGAGTTCGGGCGTTTCGTGGAGCGTCATTACCGAGACTGGCTGAGTGACCGGAGCGATCGTTCACCCGCATTATCCGTCGACGTCATCCCGCGATTTGTCTTTCCAAAAATCGCTGCGCGTCGGCCGGTCGTCCTTTTTGTTATCGATTGTCTGCGGCTCGATCAGTGGCTTGGATTTGAGTCCATCCTCCGGGATTTTTTCCAGATCGAAAAAAATTTTTTTATGAGCATTTTGCCGACGGCGACCCCGTACTCCCGAAATGCGATTTTTGCGGGGATGTTTCCCCTCGAGATCGAAAAAAAATTTCCTGAAATTTGGTCCAAAGGCGAAGAAGACGATACGTCGAGAAATCGTTTTGAAAAGGAACTGCTCGACTTCCAGCTGCAGCACCATCAGGTACCGCTGACCAAGGAAGCCCGTTACATTAAGGTCCTGAATCAAGACCAGGCCCGGGCGCTCGAACAGAACGTCGTCAGCTACGCGGAATCCAGCGAACTCACCGCCATCGTGATCAATTTTCTGGATATCCTTGCCCACAGCCGGAGTGATTCGAACGTCATCAAGGAGATCGCGCCCGACGAAGCGGCTTACCGTTCGCTGAGTACGTCGTGGTTTCTTCACTCCTCGCTGCTCGAAACGTTCAAAAAACTGGCAAAGACGGAGTGTACGATCATCATCACGTCGGACCACGGCAGCATTCGAAGCCTGCACGGCACACAGGTGGTCGGTGACCGCGAGGCCTCGACGGCGCTGCGCTACAAGGTCGGCCGTAATCTGAAGGTTAATCCCAAACACGCCGTGATCGTAAAAAATCCGGCGGAATTCAAGCTGCCGCCGCGCGGCGTGAACACGTCGTACATTATCGCTAAAGAAGATTATTATTTTGTCTACCCGACCAATTACCATCACTTTCTTAACTACTACAAGGACACCTTCCAGCACGGCGGCATTTCGATGGAAGAAATGATCATGCCGGTGATCGAGATGACGGGGAAATAGGTTGCCATGAAATAGGTATGGGACTAGTTTTATCGATTTCGCCTCGAACTTGGTTCAGAATCTGAACAATCGATATTGATCCCGAGATCCTGACACAGGTGGAGATTATACCGCCGACCGTCCTTTACAACTTCCGTAAACAATTTGTTTTTCACCTTCCACACTCACAAATTACGCCAACGGAAATCCATTCGAGGAATATATATAAATGCGTACCATCCACGCCCCGCGAGGCAACCAACTTTCATGCAAAGGCTGGCTGCAGGAAGCCGCCATGCGCATGCTCATGAACAATCTCGATCCCGACGTCGCGGAAAATCCGCAGGAACTGGTCGTCTACGGCGGCTCCGGCAAAGCCGCACGCAACTGGGAATGTTACGACGCCATCGTGCGCTGTCTGCGCGAACTGAACGACGACGAGACCCTCCTCGTACAATCCGGTAAACCGGTCGGTGTGATGCAGACCCATCCCGACGCGCCGCGGGTGATCCTTGCCAATTCCAATATCGTTCCCCACTGGGCCACGTGGGAAAACTTCCGCGAGTATGAACGCCTCGGCCTGATCATGTACGGCCAGATGACCGCGGGAAGCTGGATTTACATCGGCACGCAGGGCATCCTGCAAGGCACGTACGAAACGTTCGCGGCCTGCGCCAAAAAACATTTCAATGGCACCCTTAAAAACACCCTCACGCTGACCGCGGGCCTCGGCGGGATGGGCGGCGCACAGCCGCTGGCCGTCACGCTCAATGACGGCGTCGTGATCTGCGTCGAAGTCGATCCGCACCGCATTCAGCGGCGGTTGGAAACACGATATTGCGATACGAAGGTCGATTCGCTCGACGAAGCGTGGAAACTGGCGCGGGAAGCAAAATCAAAAGGCAAGCCGCTATCCATCGCCCTGCACGGCAATGCAGCGGAGGTTTTACCCGATATGCTCAAGCGCGGGATGATTCCCGACATCGTCACCGATCAGACGTCCGCGCATGACGAACTGAACGGATACGTTCCGATCGGCATTTCCGCTGCCGAAGCGGTCGACTACCGTAAAACCAATCCGCAGGACTACATTCGCCGCGCGATGGAATCGATGGCGATCCACGTTCGTGCAATGCTCGATTTCCAAAAGCGCGGCGCCGTCGTGTTCGACTACGGCAATAACATTCGCGGCCAGGCCGTCAAACAGGGCGTGGCCAACGCGTTCGATTTCCCCGGTTTCGTTCCAGCGTACATCCGTCCATTGTTTTGCGAAGGGCAGGGCCCATTCCGATGGGCGGCTCTGTCGGGCGATCCCGAGGATATTTACACAACCGACCGTGCGATTTTGGAGGCATTTCCCGAAAAAGCCGGACTCCAACGCTGGCTCAGCCGTGCCAAAGAAAAAATCCAGTTCCAGGGCCTGCCCTGCCGCATTTGCTGGCTCGGCTACGGCGAACGCGACAAGGCCGGCCTGATATTCAATGAACTTGTCCGGACCGGAAAAGTCAAAGCCCCGATCGTGATCGGCCGCGATCATCTCGACTGCGGTTCCGTCGCGTCGCCCAATCGTGAAACGGAAGCGATGAAGGACGGCAGCGACGCCATCGCCGACTGGCCGTTTTTGAATTTCGCCATCAACGCCGTCAACGGCGCCACGTGGGTCAGCCTGCATCACGGCGGCGGCGTCGGCATAGGCTACTCGATGCACGCCGGCATGGTTGTCGTCGCGGACGGCACCGACGCGGCGGCCAAACGATTGAAACGCGTGCTGACGTCCGATCCGGGCATGGGCGTCATTCGCCACGTTGATGCGGGTTACGATGAGGCCATTCAGGTCGCGAAAGCCAAAGACGTCAAAATCCCGATGCTGAAGTAACGTCACACTTCGACAAGATCAGCCACCGGAATGAATACCTTACCCTGAGCGAAGTCGAAGGGTGAGCACAATATCAAGTGTATTACGTAAATACAAACGACTATGATCACCGTCCAGCACATTGACGATGTCGCCGTTTTCACACTCGCCCACGGCAAAGCCAGCGCGCTTGATCTCGAATTCTGCCGCGCGCTCCTGCACGAAGTCGAATCGACGCGCAATACCGCCACACACGGCATCGTGTTGACCGGAACCGGCCATATTTTCAGCGCCGGCGTCGATCTTCTACGGCTCCTCGACGAGGACATCGCGTACACGCAGGAATTTTTGTCGGCGCTCGAACTTCTTTTCGAAACGTTGTTCACGTATCCGAAGCCGCTCGTCGCCGCGGTCAACGGCCATGCGATCGCCGGTGGCTGCGTCATGGCATCGTGTGCGGATTACCGGATCATGGCCGACGGAAAAGGTCGCGTCGGCGCGCCGGAGCTCCGCGTCGGCGTTCCGTTCCCGACCGCCGCACTTGAGATCATGCGCTTTGCCCTTCCCGGACAACGATTGGACCGGATCATGTTCACCGGTGAAACCTTTCTTCCGGCCGACGCAAAAACGCTCGGTCTGATCGACAGAGTTGTACCGCCCGATCAACTGATACAAGAGTCCCTCACGCAAATCAAAACGCTCACGGCCTTACCCGCGGCCGCCTTCGCTTTGACCAAGCGCCAGTTACGCTTCCCGTACGTCGCCCGCTTTCAAAACAACGAATTCGATACGTACGTCAAAAACCTGTGGCAGGAACCTTCGACGAGAGAAGCGATACGGCAGTATGTAGAGAAAACGATGGGGAAGAAGTAGCTGATACGATCTGGCCTTGAGAAAAACGCTACGCCGGAGGCGTACATGCGCCCGGAATCTGAGATCGCGCCTTAATCTCAGCGAAAAACCTGTCCGAGTCCCGACGAAGTCGGGGCGTTTCGCAACCAGCTGAGCGAACTCATATTCAGGCGTTTTTTCTCACAGCCTTGATTTTTCTCAGCCTCAGGCTGATGCGCCTCTGGCGCATTTGGTGACTTTCTTTGTACCTGTCCCGAGCACCGAGTGCAGTCGAGGTGTCGAGGGATCAAGACAAAGAAAGTCACATTCACTTCGCGCCGCCTTCGCACACACCAAACGCCGGTTCCGCTCACCGTACGTCGCCCGATTTCAGAACAACGAATTCGACACGTACGTCAAAAACCTCTGGCAGGAACCTTCGACAAGGGAAGCGATACGGCAGTATGTGGAGAAGACGATGGGGAAGAAGCAGCGTGCCCTCATGTGCGCATTATGTCGTTTATTTTGAGAGTATTTTCGACATAGTCTTCTGGATTTTCGATGATCGGATCATATTCAGTCTTGTGGATTCGCCCAGATTCAAAATCAATTTTGATATCCTGGACGAACTTCTTGAAGTCACTGTTTTGCTCGCACAACTTATTCATGGTTTCCCAGTCCAACGACTCTCGGACACGCGCAGGAAAGAGTATCCTGGAAGATTCCAAGTCTTGAAGGTCCAAGTGAATAATTCCGATACCGAAGCTCATTGATAATCTTTCTAATTCAGATAAGAGATCATCGTCTTCTTGAAGTTCGGCCGTAATCAGATACCCTTCGTGTGCCCACGATGAATTCGAAACCGCCTGAAAAAAGGCTTCACGATAATTTCCTCGATTAAGTGAGCGCTTGACTTCGAACGAATAGATTTTAAGGGAGCTGTTATCCGATATTTTGTTGAGCTCAATAAGCTCTTCGACCCAATCATTTAACGGTAAATAAAATCCGACAAGGTCGGGGTTCGTCCATTCGGATAAACCACTTTTCTTGGATTTTTCATGATAAATGGTTTTTGTGTAGATGCTCTTGCCGCGATTGAATGTCAAATTCGCATACGCAAAGTACGAAACAAGGGGATGAAGCTCCCGCTCTTCAAAAGTAAGCTTTTCTTTTTTCGGTCGTGGTTTTTCTTCGGTAGTAATTTTGTCGATGTCTTTTGGGAGTTCATGGAGTCTCGACTTCAAGAAGAACTTGGCGGGATTGCGACCAACTTTGACAAATACTGACTCCTCATTGTCTCGAACATCAACGTATAAGCGCGCTCCGAGAGTCTGCCAAGGTGTTTTTCCTGATATGCGCACTTTTTCATGCAATTGCTCACTGACTCCTTTTTCCCACATTTCTTGATAAGTCATGGGCCGATCAGCATCTTTAAGAACGTCTTTACCGAAGTCTAGGAATGTATAAGGCATAGCTTTACTTTATCCGCCTATAAAACGGTGGTTCACAAACACAACGGTTAACTAAAACACCCCATCCCCCAATTATCTTCCTAATCCCTCACCTTCTCCACCTCAACCGACA
Source organism: uncultured Bacteroidota bacterium (assembly GCA_964478735.1). Taxonomy (GTDB): domain Bacteria; phylum CLD3; class CLD3; order SB21; family SB21; genus CAYZJB01. The sequence continues at coordinate 44,434 of CAYZJB010000028.1, forward strand.
TGACTTTGTATTCCGGGCATTCCGCGCCGGTGTCTTTGACGTCGCTGCCGATGTTGTTGAGTTCGACCTCCGGAAAATGGAACGTGGCGCTGAGGATGCCGGGCTTGACGACGTTGGTAATCATGGCTTTGATGAACGTCTCGCCGCGCGCCGACTTGATACGGACCTTCTCGCCGTTCCGAATGTCTTTCTTTTTGGCGTCGTCCGGATGGATCATCAGATAGTCCTCCGTCTCCAGCATGGCGTTGTTCGTGCGGCGCGTCATCGAACCCGAGTTATAATGCTCGAGATTGCGGTTGGTCGTGAGGATGAACGGGAACTTCTCGTGATGTTCCTCGATCTCGGGCGTCTCGATGTAGTCGACGTACTGCAGGCGGCCCTTGCCGAGCTTGAATTGCTCCGCGTGCAGGATCTTCGTGTCCTTGCCGCCTTCCATGACCGGCCATTGTTTGCCATTGTCGCCTAAATTTTCCCACGTCGCGCCTTTGAAGAAAGGTACGACCTGCGCGATTTCCGCGAGCACACCGGCTGCATCGTAATCGGGTTGATCGTAGCCCATACGCTGCATGATCTCCGTCACAATCTGTCCGTCCGGTTTGGTCTCTCCGACGGGATCGATGACCGCCTGCACGCGTTGGATCCGCCGCTCGCCGTTGGTGAACGTGCCGGATTTTTCCAGAAACGATGCCGCGGGCAGAATGACGTCGGCGTGACTCGCGGTTTCGGAGTAGAACAATTCCTGCACGACAAAAAACTCGAGTTCGGCCAGCGCTTTGCGGACTTTGTTCGAATTGGGTTCCGTTTGGACCAGATCTTCACCCATGATCCACAGCGCTTTCAGTTTCCCGTTGAGCGCGGCATTGATCATGTTCTGGCTCGTCAAACCGGGACCGCCCGGAACCTGCGTTCCCCAGACCTTCGCGTACGCCGTGCGTACGTCGTCGCTGGTCATGTCGAGATAGCCCGGACCTAAATTGGGCTGGACGCCCATGTCGGCCATGCCCTGCACGTTGTTTTGCCCGCGCAACGGATTGACGCCGACGCCGCGTTTGCCGACGTTGCCCGTGATCATCGCAAGATCGGCGATCAGCATAACGGTGTTTGTTCCCTGGTAATGCTCGGTCACACCGAGTCCGTGGAACGACATCGCCGCGCCGGCCTTCGCGTATGCAATCGCCGCTTCACGAACGAGATTCCGATCCACACCGGAAACGTTTTCCAGTTGATCGATGTTCAGTTTAAGGATCTTTTCTTTGAACGCGTCGTACCCTTCGCAGCGCTTGTCGATGAAATCCTGGTCGACGAGATTTTCCTTGATGATGTAGTAAATCATCATGTTGAGCACGGCGACGTTGGTGCCGGGGCGCAACTGCAGGTGATAATTTGCGAGCCGCGCGATCTCCGTCTTTCGCGGATCCAGCACGATCAACGTCTTTCCTTTATACGCCTGCTGGCGGATTTTCGCGCCGGTCACGGGATGGGCGGCATTCGGATTGGCCCCGATGACGAGCATGCAATCGGTATACTTCAGGTCTTCGATGGAATTGGTCGCGGCGCCGGTACCGAACGTTTTGCGCATGCCGAGCGCGGTCGGCGCGTGACACACGCGGGCGCACCCGTCGATATTGTTCGTACCGACGACGGCACGGAAAAATTTCTGCATGAGATAATTTTCTTCGTTGGTGCAGCGCGCGGAACTGATCCCCGCCAGTGCATCGGGTCCATGTTCCTTAATGATCCGCTTAAATTCCGAGACGATGCGGTCGTACGCTTCATCCCATGTTGCTTTGACGAATTGCCCGTCTTTTTTGATCAACGGCGTAGTCAATCGCTCCGGATGTTTATAAAATCCGAACGCGTACCTTCCTTTCAAACACAGATGCCCGAGATTGACCTCCGCATCGACCGGCGCTTTGATACCCAATATCGTCCCGTTTTTCTTATGCACGTCGAGGTTGCATCCGACGCCGCAGTACGTGCACACCGTACGCACCACTTCCGAGGCCTGACGGAGCTGCGGTTTGTAAATATCGGAAATGGCCGCCGTCGGACAGACCTGTGCGCACGCGCCGCACGACACGCAGTACGAGTCGTCGAAATTAGTATCCGATCCCATGATGATCCGGCTGTCGAATCCGCGTCCTGCAATGCCGAGCACGAGTTCGCCCTGGATCTCATCGCACGCGCGGACACACTTGTAACAGTTGATACACTTCGTCAAATCCGCCCGCATGTACGGATGGCTGGTGTCTTTTTGATAATGCTGATGGTTTTTGCCGGCCGGATAACGTACGCCCGTGATACCGACACGCGCGGCAACGCGTTGAAGATTGCAGTTATTATTGGCCTCGCAGATGAGACAATCGAGCGGATGATCGGTCAACACCAGCTCGACGATGTTTTTGCGCAGGCGTTCGATCCGGTCCGTCGCGGTGTACACGAACGTATTCGGCATGACCGCGGTGTGGCACGACGCGACGACGCGTCCGGGCGTATTCTGCGTCTGGCTGACCTCGACCGAGCATACGCGGCACGAACCGTACGGCTTCAGATTCGGTGCGTCGCACAGGGTCGGAACGTAGTCTTCGCCCTTGTAACGGCGGACAAAATTCAAAATCGTCTCGCCTTCACGGATTTCGAAGGGCACGTTGTTGACGTATGCGGTATTCATAGGCCTAGCCTTTGAAATAAGGTTTCAATTCCGCGTCGAAATAATGCAGCGCATTGATGATCGGCAGAGGCAGTCCGCCGCCCAGCGCGCAGAGGGAACCGAGTTGCATCGCTTCGATCAGGTTGTCGAGCAATTCACGATCGATCTTATAATTTTCCGTTCGCGCTTTTCGCATCAGTTCCATCCCCCGCACCGAACCGAGCCGGCAGGGATAACACTTGCCACAACTCTCATGCGCGCAAAATTCAAACAGATGCTCCAGGTAGTGAACCATCGGGTAGTCTTCCGGAATGCCGACGACAGACGCGTGACCGAGTTCGAATCCCTGCGTTTTGAACGATTCGTACGCAACGACGAGATCGGGAATTTTCGACACCGGCACGAGGCCGCCCAGCGGTCCGCCGATGTGCATGGCTTTGACGGGTTTTTTGAATCCGCTGCCGAGATCGTTGACGACAACGCTCAGGGGAGTTCCCATTTCCACCTCGTAAATGCCCGGCTTGTTGAACGTCCAGTCAAGGCTGAGAAGTTTGGTCCCCGTCGATTGCGCGGTCCCGATCGCCTTAAATGCAGCACCGCCTTTATTGACGATGAAATGCAAATTGGCAAACGTTTCGACGTTACTCACGATCGTCGGTTTGTTATACAGACCTTTTTCCGCTGGAAATGGCGGACGCACGCGAACGACGGGACGTTGACCTTCGATCGACGACAGCAGAGCCGTTTCCTCACCGCACACGTACGCTCCCTGGGCCATGATGACTTTGAAATCAAACGAAAACGAACTGCCGGCAATGGCGTTGCCAAGTAGGTTCAACGAGCGCAGTTCATCGACGGCCCGGTTGACCGCGTCGACCGATTCCGGATACTCGGCACGGATATAGACGACTCCGTACGATGCACCGACGATGAAACCGGCGAGCATCATACCATACAACACGGCGTGAGGCCGTTTTTCCAGTAAAAACCGGTCGGAAAACGCGCCCGGATCGCCCTCGTCCGCGTTGCAGACGATGTATTTCGTGTCGTCGACGACTTTCCTGCACGTATCCAGTTTGATCCACATCGGAAATCCCGCACCGCCGCGGCCGCGAACACCGCTGGTCTTGATTTCCTCGAGCAGCGATCCAGGAGATTTTTTGAAGACATCGTTCAAACCGGAATAATACGACGCTGCGTCTTCGATCGGTTCCGCAAAAACCGTCTTGCCGTGAGTTCCGAAGGCATAGTCCCGATGTGTCGCCTTTTTCCCGTTCGATACGATCGATTTGATGGCTTCGGGCGTCTGCGCAGAATAGTTGACGCCCTCGTACTGGAAAGCGCTGTTTTCGTAACATCGGCCGAAACAGCACAATTCGCCGATCTCGTCTTCTTTGAAATGTTTGGCCAGTTCGGCTTTGAGCGCGGGTTGAGTCCCGGCCAGCAAACACGTGCTGCCGTTGCACACGAAGACTTTTTTGTTTTTGTTTTCATCACGCAGCAGGTCGTAGAACGACTGCGCGCTGACGATCGGAGCGGCCGGGATCAAAAATTCGTTTTTGATCTCGTCGTAATCCGTCGTTTCGGCAATTTTTTCGAACAGGTTGTCGTCAAGGCCCTTGCGGCCGGAGAGATAGCTAAGATTATCGGACATGGGGCGTCCTTCTTCCGCAGCGCCGGAGGGGCGCCGGATGTGATGTCGATCATGAAGTTACGGCCCGGGCGATGAAATGGCAAATTTTTTCGTCGTTTTCTTGATCGGGTAGAGAGACCCCTCACCCCAGAGACCTCGGCGCGCACGGAGAATTTTTCGATTCGAAAAGCCCTCTCTTTGGTGAAAATTTTGGGCAAGCATCCAGCTTGATCCGCTGATCAAAATTCGCCACACTCTGTCAATACAAACAAGAGTTCATTCATGTTCGTCGGTCACTACGCCGTCGCATTCGCGGCTAAAAAATTTCACCCGTCCGTCGGACTGGTTTTTCTCTTTATTGCGGTTCAACTGGTCGACATGATCTGGCCAATTTTTTTGTTGCTGGAAATCGAGCACGTTCGTATCGACCCGGGTAATACGGCTTTTACGCCGCTCGATTTTTACGACTATCCTTACACCCACAGTCTTGTTTTTACACTCGTGTGGTCGGTATTACTCGGGGTCGCTTACTGGTTATGGAAGCGCAACGTAAGAGGAATGGTGGTCATTGGAATCTGTGTGGCGAGCCATTGGATCCTGGATTTTATCACGCATCGACCCGACCTGCCGCTGGCGCCGGGATCGTCCGTTATGTTTGGTTTGGGATTGTGGGATAACAGACTCGCGACGATCGCGGTTGAACTCGCTCTGTTTGGTATCGGAATCTGGTTTTATTTAAAATCGACGACGCCGAAGAACCCGACCGGAATATGGGCGTTGGGGGGCTGATTGCGTTTTTTATCGTGATCTGGGCGGGCAACATATTCGGTCCGCCTCCGCCGTCCGTTGAGACGATCGCGATTGCCGGCAATGCGATGTGGCTATTCGTTCTGTGGGCATGGTGGGTGGACCGGAATCGGAAGGAGTTCGTGACTGCGCTTCGCTCGCAGTGACACACCAACACGGTAGGAAACCTTGTCACAGCGAGGAG
>CAYZJB010000029.1:0-7953 GCA_964478735.1 uncultured Bacteroidota bacterium
GTCCGTGTTGCAAAAGTAAAGGACTATCTTAAAGTTTGTCGAGCGGCTTGAAGAGCCTCAATTCGGTTGGCTAAATTAGGCCCGGTTGAGACGTTGCATGCAACGTCTCAACCTAAACCTGATTTTTTTTCAGCAACCCGGAAACGGGCTTATTTCATCATCTGATCGCGGACGGCTTTGAATTCCGATCCGGCTTTCCACTGCGGGAAGGTTTTCTGCTGCGCCAGACGGTAGCCCATATTCAAAAACAGCCGGGAAGCGTCGACGATGCCGCCAAAGTTCCACGTTGCGGGATCGAATTCATCCGACGGTTGGTGATAATGCGTCGACGTGAAAACTTTTTGCTGCTCCTTCACCCAGTCGACGCCGTGCACGGCGTGTTCATGATCGCCGGAGACGTAGGCCGCCGGGACGCCATGTTTGGCAAAATTGAAATGGTCGGAGCGGAAATAAAATCCTTTTTCCGGTTGCGGATCCGGCAACACGTACCGTCCCTGCTGTGCGGCGAGTTCCTTCACGAGTTCGTCCAGATCGCTCTGTCCGTATCCGACGGCCGTCACGTCCTTCATTTTTCCAAGCGGCTGGACGGCGTCGATGTTGATCGCCGCGACAGTTTTGGCGAGTGGAACGACGGGATTTTCCGTGTAATAGGCCGATCCGAGCAGGCCTTGTTCCTCAGCCGTCACAAGAAGAAACATGATCGACCGCGCGGGAAGGGACGGAAGGCCTTTGAAGGCGTGGGCCAGTTCGAGTACGATGGCCGTGCCGCTCGCATTGTCGACGGCGCCGTTGTAAATCGAGTCGCCGTCGACCGGCTTACCGATACCGAAGTGGTCCCAATGAGCGGTATAGATGACGGTTTCGTCCGGGCGTTCACTGCCGGGCAGGATCGCGAGAACGTTGTTCGAGACGGATTCCTTGATTTCGTTTTTCCATTCGATGGAAAACGTCGAGCGCAGCGGCACGGATTTGAATTCACGCATGGCGGCTTTCTGCGTCAGTTGGTTGTAATCGAGTCCTTCGGCGGTGAATAGCCGCCGCGCCGATTCGCCCGTGATCCAGCCTTCGACGGCGCACGTGGGCTCGGACGTTTTCATAAACAGCTTGGCCCCGCTCCATCCGTTTTGCACGACGGCCCAGGGATAACCGGCAGGTGCGGTTTCGTGGACGATCAGACACGCGGCGGCCCCTTGGCGCGCGGCTTCTTCGTATTTATAGGTCCACCGGCCGTAATACGTCATCGTGTTGCCTTTGAAAAACGTCGAGTCTTTGGTCGCGAAACCCGGATCGTTAACCAAAACGACGACGGTTTTGCCTTTGACATCGAGTCCGTCGTAGTCGTTCCATCCGTATTCCGGTGCGACGATGCCGTAGCCGGCGAAAATCATCGCCGAATTTTTGACGACGATTTGATTTTTCACCTGCTGGGTCCGGACGGCGATGTCGTCCCAATATTTCAACGGTGTCGTTTTTCCGTCGAGCGTCAGTTGCGCCGTCGAAAAAGGAAAGTGATTAATTTCGACGAGAGGTACTTCCTGGAAATAACTGTCGCCGTTGCCGGGTTTGAGTCCGAGGGTCTGGAACTGATCGCGCAGGTATTCGATCGTCTTCGTTTCCCCGGTAGTAAACGGTTTACGGCCCATGAAGTCGTCGGACGCGAGCACGGCAATGTGTTTCGCAATACCGGCCGAGTCGATCGTCAATGCCGCTTGAGATCCGGTGTCCGATTTCTGGCAGGATAGAGTGAAGATGAGAAGGAATGCGAGGGGTGCGGTTTTCACGAGAGGTCCTTTCGGGGTTGGTGATCAAATTTTCTGTCTATCGCGTGAACAGTATAACCCTGTTATGTGATGGCTCAGCCATTTTATGGCTGATGCCTTCTATTATTAATTATTACAATTCCAATTATACAGAAAAGATTCAACGGAATTAGTGTTGCAAATATGATTGTGCCATACGTTTTCCAAGCCACTTGTTTCATCAGCAATGGTGAGTCTGCTTGAACAACGAATGGAGGCGAATATTTCATCAAATCATTTGACACAGACTTCACTTTCAATTCATACCAATAATATATTCTGAATACGCTTTCAAGCGCAGCCGCTCCAATCAACTATAAAATGATTATTTACTGAATCCTTTTCGGCAAGGGCACTACAGCCGGGGAAAGATTAACGCTTGTGTCGAGCCGATAGTTCGCTGACATGTTGTGGCTTTATGAAATTGAAACTCGGCAGAGGTTTTTATCTGATGTCCGGTTCTTTTCGGCAGGTCAAGCGTATGCACGGCGTCATGCCCACGATCCTTCAAAAAAATAAACCAATCGGTAGGGCAGTTGCGCGTCGATCTTTTCACCTTGGTGATATTCGATGCGTAGGCTAGGCAGGCGAGAATATCATCTTCCTTAAGATCAGAGTAGTCGTCTAAATGTCCGACGTAGTCATTCCGGCGCTAAGTAATTCGAGAATATTTTCGACCGGATAACGTAAATTCCGAATCGTAGGTTTGCCGTGACAAACGTCCGGATTAATTGTAATTCGCTTTAGGGTTTCAATTTTTGCCATCGGTATCCTTGCGTTTTCGAGAAGTGAACATACTTACTTGATGACATTATACAAACCCCTTCGTTTTAGTCAAAGTACTTGGTTGTGACGCGGGACTCGGTTATTTTTGACGTGATGGATGCTCTTGCCGGCCGCAATTGCGGTTCTCCGATCAACGGGCCGAAATAAAGGATTTTTCTCCGTGTTCTCCGCGCGCTCCGCGTTGGGCAAGTCAGAAATGAAAGGACGTTCGTGAAATTCCGTTATTCCGAATGGCGTGATGACCTGGTCCGGAAGAACATGAAGTTTGAGGATCTGCTCAAGCTTTTTAATCAGCTGCTATTATATACCAATGGCGACGTCGACGAGGCGCTGCATTGGATGACGGAATTGGACCGCGAGCATCATATTTTTTCCGACGACATGACGTTCGACGATTTTGTACGGCGACTGAAAGAAGAAGGACTGATCGAAGACGACCCGAAGGAAGGCCTGACTGTCCTGACGCCGAAAGGCGAACGCCGCATCCGACAGGATTCACTCGACGAAATTTTCAACAGCCTCAAGAAATCACCGTCCGGTCTGCACGACACGCCGCACACCGGCAAGGGCGTCGAACGCCTGAGCGAGACGCGGAAGTATCAATTCGGCGACCCGCCGTCGAATATCGATTTCGTTGCGACGATCCGTAATGCAATGAAGCACAGTTCGGACGACGACATCAACCTGCACGAAGACGATTTCGAAGTTTACGAAACCGAGCACCTGACGAGCTGCGCGACGGTGCTGGCGATCGACATCAGCCACAGCATGGTGTTGTACGGCGAGGACCGGATCACGCCCGCCAAAAAGGTCGCGATGGCGCTGACGGAACTAATCCTGACGCGTTATCCGAAGGACAGCCTCGACGTCATCACATTCGGCGACGACGCACAGGTCATCGATCTCGAGGACATTCCGTACATCCAGGTCGGGCCGTATCATACCAATACGAAGGAAGGACTGCGCCTCGCGCGGCAGATTTTGCGCAAGCGTAAGAACCAGAACAAACAGGTGTTCATGATCACGGACGGCAAACCGTCGTGCATGTGGGTCGAGGGGCAGTTGTACAAAAATCCGTACGGACTAGACCGGCGCATCGTCAATCAGACGATCAACGAAGCGATCCAGTGCCGGAAAGAGCAGGTGACGATATCGACGTTCATGATCACCGACGATCCCTACCTGGCCCGTTTTGTTGAGACCCTCACGCGGTCCAACAAAGGCCGCGCTTTTTACGCCAGCCTCAATAACCTCGGACAGTATATTTTCGTCGATTATTTGAGAAATCGGCGGAAGAATTTGTAATCCAGTGCTTTCACCGGTGTGTGTCAAGTGTCATGGTGAGCGGAGTCGAACCATGACAGGGGTTTGTCGCTTGGGAAAGCCAATGCCGGTGAACACGTTCGTCGTAGAATGACGAGATTCTTCGTTGCTTTGTTCCGCGGAATAGCTGGAAGTGCTCACGCTTAAATCGACTTCGCTCACCCTTCGACTTCGCTCAGGGTGAGGTATGATTTTTAAGATGGTGAGATGAGGCTCAGCGGGATGTGCTGACGAATGCGGGCGTGGCCGTTCCGATCGACGATGTAGAGGTTCACGGCCCGATTAGAAAAATCCACGTCAACGACACCAAAATTCAAATTACCGTACGGGGCGCCGAGGCGGAAACGGTTCTTTTCCTGACCGCCCCAGTACCAGAGATGGTTTTTGTAGTGAGTCATTCCACTGGACGTTAATTCAAAAACGGGGTACGTCATTTCCGACGGCCACACCATGGACAATTCCCCGTGATGGCGATCGCCGCTGAGTAAAATCACGCCCGGTACTTTTCGCCGGCTGAGGATGGAATACAGCCGTCGTTTGCCCGGCTCGCTCCATTTGTCTTTCCAAAAATCGACGCGAAGCACCTGCGTGCTCGTTGCGATCAGCGTGAGGGGGGAAAGATTAATCGACATGACGCTGTCGAGCCATTGCCACTGGACATCTCCGAGCATTTCCTTGCCGTCACGAAAAAATCGCGTGTCGAGTAGGACGATACGAAACGTGCCTGTTCCGGCCGGATACACGTACGTCGTATACACACCGTCGTGCCCGCGGCGGGAGGAGGAATCGGGTTCGTCGATGAATTCAAAAAAACGTTCCCGGCTCTCGTATTTATACGGCCAGTTCGCGTCGGCGCCGTTTTCCCCGTAGTCATGGTCGTCGTAGATGCCGATGACGGGGACGCTCTGACGTAATCGCGTGTATCCCGGATGGTTTTTCTGAAGGTCGTACATGGAACGGAGTTCGTCCATGTCGTCGGTGTCGGCGTAGATATTATCTCCCAGCCACATCCAAAGATCGGGATGCGTCGACAGGATTACGTCCCATAAGGGCTGGTCTTCGTCTTGATCGTTACACGAGCCAAACGCGAGCCGGAACGCCGACGGCGGTTTGGCGGGAAGGGGAAAGTCACAGTTACCGGAGTAAGGTTGCGGCGGAAATGCATATTCGTATGTGACCGCCGCTGCCGCAACCAGCAGAAGAATGACTACACGCCGCTTCACTAAAGTCGTGTCATTCCTGATTCAAAAACTTGAACACGACGGCCGCCAGCGCGCCGCCGGCCAGAGGGCCGATCAAATAAATATACAGTGCCGACAGATCGCCGCCCTGTGTTGCGGCCCATACCAGCGAGCCGATGGCGACCGCCGGATTGAACGCACCGCCGCTGATACCGCCGACGGCGAAAGCGGATGCCGTGACCGTCAATCCGATGGCAAAACCGTAGGCATAATTGCCTTCGGTTTTTTTTGCCGTCGCCATATTGAGTACGACGGTCGCGAGGGCGAACGTACAAATCAATTCCGCCACGATCGCCTGTGCGGCGCCGACGTCGGCTCCGGGCGTCGGACCGAACGTCTTGCCCGATAGATAAAAAACGATGGCGGCTGCGATAAAACCGCCGGTGATCTGGACGATCCAGTACGGCGCGACGTCACGGACGGGTAATTTCCCGCGGAGCCAGACGGCGAGCGACACGGCGGGATTGTAATGACCGCCCGAGACGTGTCCGCCCGCATAGATCATGATACCGAGCATCAGTCCGATGGCGACCGGATTACCGGTCAGCCCGACGGCGAACACGAGGAAAAACGTGCCGATGAATTCCATCACATAAGCGCGCATAGACAACTCCAGGTTGGATGACCGAATGATTGCCGTTACGGCTACTTTGTATACGCCACGATTTCTTTATTCACGACGGGCGTGCCGCTCGTGTAGTCGTAAAAACCTTTTCCGGACTTTTTGCCGTAGAATCCGGCGAGATACATCTTACGCAGCAGCGGCGGGCAGGAATACATCGGTTCGCCGTACTCCCTGAACATGATTTCCGCGATGTGGTACGTCGTGTCGATGCCGACGAAATCGAGCAGCGTCAGCGGGCCCATCGGATACCCGCACCCGAGCACCATGCCTTTGTCGATGTCTTCGATCGACGCGATGTTGTTTTGCACCGCGCGGATCGCGCCAAGCAGGTAGGGAACGAGAAGGAAATTGACGACGAAGCCCGAATTGTCTTTCGTCCCAATCGGCGTTTTGCCCAGCGCTTTTCCCAGCTCGAATGCCGTTTGGAACGTTTCCTCCGACGTCCGCACGCCCTTGACGATCTCCACCAAGCGCATCACCGGTACGGGATTGAAAAAATGCATGCCGCAGAACCGGTCCGGCCGCTGCGTGACCGCCGCGAGTTCCGTCACGGTCAGGCTCGACGTATTGGTCGCGAAGATCGTGTGGGACGGACAGATTTTGTCGAGATGTTTATACATTTCCGCTTTGATCGGCACGTTTTCCGTCACGGCTTCGATGATGACGTCGCAATTTTTGAGATCGTCGAGGTTGGTTGTCCCGTGCAGATTGGCGATCGTTTTGTCTTTTTCTTCGGCCGTGATCTTGCCCTTGGCGGCGTTGCGCTCGAGCTGTTTTTTAATGTTGCCGAGGCCCTTGTCGATGAGTTCCTGATTGATCTCACGGCTGATCGTTTTGAATCCCGCCGCGGCGGAGACTTGCGCGATTCCGGATCCCATGAGTCCGCATCCGAGTACGCCGATGGTTTTGATTTCTTTCACATCCATGATGTCCTCCTTCGTAGTTGTATGATGATTAAATTTATCGGTCGGTCGTGATCAGGGTTCGAACGATCCAGGCGTCGGGGTACCCGAGTTCGCGCGCGTCCAGCCGGGCCTCTTCCGCCTCGTCGCGGCGGGCGTAGTCGCCGACCCGGATCTTATAATACGGCGGATCGAAGTCCATGTACACGACGTCGTCAAAACGTTCCGACGCTTCGTCGCGCTTGTTGACGGCCTCATAGTAGTCCTTCGTGGCAAAAAGCTGCACGCGAAAACCGATGACGGGGCCGTTTTTCGCGGTCCGTGACGTATCGCCCGACGTCCAGTCCTGGACCGTCAGATCCTTGAGATCGCGGGCCATTTTGACGCGGGGAACGTCCTTCCACGGTTGATAAATCGTATACGGATCGATCGGTTCTTCCTGGATTTCCCGTGTGACGACTCTGGACGTGTCGGCAACGGATTCCACGCGCGTTTCCACGACGGTCGACGTCGTCGTGCAGGCGGCCATCACGAGTGCCAGCCAAGCCGCCCTCATGAGGCCAGCCTCGCAGGCAATTCGGCAAGACGGGTGAGACAGGGTACGTGTTGACTCAGGACGTCGTATGGCGTCATGCCCGTCGCGACGCCGATCATGGCGACGCCCGCGTTTCGGCTCGCTTCGATGTCGATCAGACTGTCGCCGACGTACACGGAGTCGGAGATATCACCCGCCAGTTCGGCCAGTCCTTTGAAAAGTCCCTCCGGATCGGGTTTGACCGCGCGGACGTCTTCGTACCCGATCACGACGTCGAAATAATCGCGCATGTCGTGTTTTTCAAGCGACTGTTCGATCGACAGCCGCCGTTTGGTCGAGACGATGCCGAGCGCGTAAAAATCGTTGTGAAGCGTGTCGAGAGTTTCCCGTACTCCGTCGAGCATGACGGTTTTTGCGACCATGACGCCGCTGTCGGCGTGCTCCATGAACAGCAATTTGCACTGCGGAATCAGGTCATGACGCGAAGCGGGGAGGAATTTTCCGAACGTACTTTCCAACGAATGGCCGATCATGTGCCGGATTGCCAGTGGATCGGCGATCGGTTCGCCGACGCGTTGCAGGGCGTAATTGACGCTTGCAATGATCCCTTCGGAGGAATCCGCAAGGGTATAATCGAAATCGAAGAGGATGTGGTGAACTTTCGGCGGAATCACGTGTGTTGCGGTTTGACAGCGGGCAAAGGTAGGTCGCGGCGGAAATAAATGCAATTGCTTTTTGGGCG
>CAYZJB010000029.1:8053-12731 GCA_964478735.1 uncultured Bacteroidota bacterium
CTATCGCATGCGCGGAAGCGGCAATCAAGAGTCGATTAATCAAATGGCCTGCCTTTTTTTAATCAAAATTGGAACTTTACAAGTGGTACCACTGGCCATATATTGGCCTATCAGTCTAACATAAAACTTAGGCCAATTGAGGTCTTTGTGATGTAAATAACAAAATTGGACCATAAAAAAATAGAAATTAGGTAGTCCAATAGTATGGGTTCACAAAAGCATTTTACCGCCGGTTTTTTGTCATATCTGATTTGGGGCTTCGTTCCCGTGTTGCTCCGTCTCGTGACGGCGTACGACGATTTCGAAATCATTCTCTACCGCATTTTAGGCGCGGCATTGATCATGATGATCGTGCTCGGATTCGCCGGACGGCTTCATGCGATCGAACTCGTGCGGCTTTTCCAACGGTCCCGGGGCGATTTTGCGACGATGCTCGTTCTGTCGGCGATCGGCGGTTTCCTGCTTGCAGTCAACTGGGTGGCGTACGTGTACGTCGTGAACCATATCAGCATCAATGCGGCGTCGTTTTCCTATCTGATCCTTCCCATCGCGACGGCGTTTCTCGCGTACGTCCTACTCAAAGAATCGCTGACGCTGTGGCGATGGATCGGCATCGTCATCAGCGGAATCAGTTGTGTTCTCATGGCGCAGATCGACCTGACACAAACGCTCTATATCGCGGCGATCACGTTTTCGTACGCGTTTTATCTGATTTCGCAGCGGCGAAATACGTTCGTCTCGCGCCGGTTGAGTCTGGGCATCCAGATGACGCTGGGGTCCGCTCTGATGTTGATATTCAATCCGGCCCCATTTGCTCCTGCCTCGCTCGACGGTTATTTCGTCGTCGTGATCATCTCGCTTGCCGCGGTCTTCACGGTACTTCCCCTGATGCTGAATCTTTACGCGCTCAATGGGATGGAATCGTCGCAACTGGCGTTCTTGATCTACGTCAATCCGATCGTGGCTTTTTTGACGGCCGTGATCTGGTACGGCGAGGTCCTGTCGTGGGTCGCCGCCATCGCCTACACGCTGATGGCGATTGCGATCGTGATATTCAACTGGGACATCCTGGGTAAAATTTTCTCCCGCGTCCGTAAAACCGCCGTGGAGGCGATATCGTGATTCGTGTGATACTTGCCGGAATCCGGGGCCGCGTCGGGCGCGGACTGGTCGACGCCATCGCGAAAGAAAGCGACATACAACTCGTTGCCGGGGTGTCACGTACCGAGTCTGCATCCGACGCCATTCCCGTGCTGACGCTCGAACGGTCGCTGCAGACGGACGCCGACGTGTTTGTCGACTACACGCGTGCGGATGTCGTAAAGGCCAACGTGATGACGGCCCTGTGGAAAGGGCTGCACGTCGTGATCGGTACGTCGGGACTGACGCCATCGGATTTCGACGATATCGACCGGCTCGCACGCGAACGCCAAGTCGGTGTGTTCGCGGCGGGAAATTTCTCTCTCACGGCTGCACTCCTTCAAACGTTCGCCCTGATGACGGCGAAGATCATACCCCAATGGGAGATCGTCGATTATTCGTACGATCAAAAGCCCGACGCACCGAGCGGCACGACGCGTGAACTTGCCGAGCGGCTGGCCGTCGTTCGCACTCCTGAGCGGCCGGTGCCGATGGACCGGACGCTGGGAGCGCGTGACGCCCGCGGCGCGCTGATTGCCGGATCGACCGTGCACTCCCTTCGTCTTCCGGGGTTCGTCTCGTCGTGTGAAATAATTTTTGGAACCGGGCACGAACGCCTGAGTTTGCGGCACGATTCGATCGACGCGACGCGGCCGTATGTTCAGGGTACGCTGCTCGCGATTCGCCGGGTCTCGACGTTTGTCGGACTTAAACGCGGCCTGGACAACATCCTGACGCTATTCCAATGAACCCGGTGCGCTTCACCCGTTTCCTGAGTTTATCGAAGGGGACGATTCAAAGACGTGATGAATTGCAGACGGTCACTTCGGCCGAACGACCGAGCTTGAGGAGAGAATGATGAAAAAAGAAACGCTCTGCGTGCATGCCGGTCAAACGGAAGAGACGGTGAATACGCCAATTTTCAATTCGACCGCCACGGACTACATCAAAAAACCGTACATCTATCCGCGCAAACAAAACGTACCGAACCAGCAGGTCGTTATTCAAAAAATCGCCGCGCTCGAAAAAGCCGAGGACGGGCTGATCTTCAGCAGCGGCATGGCGGCGATCACGACGGCCATCCTCGCGATCGTCCGTCACGGCGATCACGTCGTCTTGCAGAGCGATCTCTACGGCGGTACGCACGTTTTCGTACACAACGAGCTGCCGAAATACGGCGTGACGTTTACCCTCGTCGATGGAACCCGTCCCACGGCGTTTCGCGAAGCCCTCAGGCCCACCACGCGTTTGATCTATATCGAAACGCCGTCGAACCCCCTTTTGAAAATCACGGACATCCGCGCGGTCGCGGACCTCGGCAAAGAAAAACAGATCCTGACCGCGATCGACAACACGTTTGCCTCGCCGATCAATCAACAACCCGCGACGCTGGGGATCGATATGGTTTTACACAGCGCGACAAAATACATCGGCGGTCACAGCGACCTTTCCGCGGGCGTGCTGGTCACGTCGCGGGCCCTGCGTGACAAAATATTTCCGACCGCACTGATGCTGGGCGGTTCGCTCAATGCCGCCGACTGTTATACGCTCGAACGCAGCCTGAAAACGCTGGCGCTTCGCGTGGAACGGCAAAACGATAACGCGATGAAACTCGCGACGTGGTTGGAGCAGGAAAAGAAAATTCAACACGTCTATTATCCCGGACTCGAATCGCATCCGCAGCACGTGCTCGCGCGGTCCCAGATGAACGGTTTCGGCGGCGTATTGTCGTTCGAAATCGAGGCGCTGGAAACGCGGCGGTTTTTTTCAAAACTCAAAATGATCAAACCGGCCATCAGCCTCGGCGGCGTGGAATCGACGATCTGTTCTCCGGCGGAAACCTCACATCAGAAATTATCGCCGGAAGAACGTCGCCGCGTCGGCATCACGGATTCCCTCGTCCGCCTCTCGGTCGGCGTGGAGGCCGTGGAGGACATCATGGAGGACATTCAGCAGGCTTTGAAATCCATATGAACGACGTGACGACAGGACGGTTCACGATCTCGACGGACAAACGGCGGCTCGACGTCGACGCCGTGCATGACGCATTGCGGCAGAAGTACTGGAGATTCCGAAGGCCATCGTCCGGCGGGCCGTCGAACACTCCCTGTGCTTCGGCGTGTACGAGGGTCCGCGCCAAATCGGCTTTGCGCGCGTGATCAGCGACTATGCGACGTTTGCGTATCTCGCCGACGTCTACATCGACGACGCCTGCCGGGGACAGGGCCTTGGGAAGGAACTCATTGCCTGCATTATGTCGCACGAGCAGTTACAGGGTCTTCGTCGATGGATGCTGGCAACGCAGGACGCTCACGGCTTTTATGAACAATACGGATTTGTTCGCGTCCAGCATCCGGAGCGGTTGATGGAAATAGTGGTTCCGGACATTTACCTCCGGCAGCAAAGCCGGGGAACGGTCGCTGAGCGGCCTGACCGAGCGCTGGGCGCCGTCGAAGTGTCGAAGGGTCGAAGCGACCGAAAATCAGGCAATACTATGTCGTTGTCAGTTCTGACCGTTCCCTTCGGCAGGTTCAGGGAACGGTTGGCTCGCTACAAGAAGAGAAGCGCAAAATCATGATGCTGACCGACGACATCCGGAGTTTTGTCGAACAACAGCGGCTAGGTTTCGTGGCCACGGTCAACGACGACGGAACGCCCAATCTGTCGCCCAAAGGTACGGTGCGCGTGGCGGACGACCGGCACTTGATTTTTGTCGATCTGGGTTCGCCGCAGACGATCGCCAATCTGCGTGAGCGTCCCGCCGTGTGTGTCAACGTGGTCGACGTTTTCCTTCGCAAAGGATACGTGTTTTCCGGTCAGGCAATCGTGATCGACGAGGACGGACCGATCCATGAAGCAAAAAATCTGTATGCCGATGCCGACGTTCCGCATGACCGGATCCGGCGTATCGTCAAAATCCAGGTAGAAAAAGTTCGGCCACTCGTCTCTCCGGGGTACGACTGGGTCGCATCGGAATTCGACATGGTGCGGCATTGGACGGAATACTGGAAGCAGATCGGTTATCAGCGAAGGTTTGCTGCCGACGGCGTCCGTGTGACCCGAACGTATCTGGAAATGACCGAACGGTCTGCACTGAAAATTCACATGCCCGAAGATGCCCGGATCGAACGCGCGCAATTGCCGACGCTGTCGTTTTACCGGTTTTTGTATTCGACGGTCGGCGACGCCTGGCGTTGGCGCGACCGGATGAAAATGGACGACGAATCCCTTTATGCCATCATTCGTCATCCGCGCGTTGAGATTGACGTACTCTACGTTGCGGGCGTTCCGGCCGGTTATGCGGAGTTCGACACGCGGCAGGCGGACCAGGTCGAGATCGCGTACTTCGGGCTGATGCCGGAATTTGTCGGCCAGGGATTGGGGAAGAAATTTTTGCAATGGAGCGTCGCACGGGCGTGGAGTTTTGAACCCCGTCGCGTATGGTTGCACACGTGCACGCTGGATCATCCGGCGGCGCTGCCGTTATATCAAAGCATCGGATTTAAAGTCGTTCGTACCGAAGAATATTTGTTTGAAT
>CAYZJB010000029.1:12831-49394 GCA_964478735.1 uncultured Bacteroidota bacterium
TTGTTCGATGCGTACCGGCAGTTTTATCGCCGGTCCGGAGATATCGATGGAGCGCGGCGTTTTCTCCATGACCGGTTGTCACGGGGAGAATCCGTCCTGTTTGCCGCGTTGAACGATGCGCGAAAATTTGTCGGTTTCACGCAACTGTATCCGCTGTTTTCGTCCGTGTCCATGCGGCCGATGTGGCTCCTCAACGATCTGTTCGTCATTCCGGAGTGCCGTCGATCGGGCTGGGGTCGCGCGCTCCTCGATGCGGCACGCGATTGGGCAAGGCTGAGCGGCGCCCGTGGCGTCATGCTGGAAACGGAGGCGGCAAATACGGACGCACAGAGGCTGTACGAATCGACCGGCTACCGTCGAAACATGAATTTTTTTTATGAACTGGAGGTGTAGACCATGCAACTGCATTCGATGACTGCGGCGGACTGGGACGACGTCCGGCGCATTTATGAAGAAGGTATCGCGACGGGTCAGGCGACGCTGGAAGTCAACATTCCAACCTGGGAAGAATGGGATGGTGCGCATTTACGTACCTGCCGCTGGATCGCCGCCGAAGGTGACACAACCGCGGGTTGGGCGGCGTTGAGTCCCGTGTCCGGACGCTGCGTGTATGGCGGCGTCGCCGAGGTGAGCGTATACATTGCGTCGGCGTTTCGGGGCAAGGGAGTCGGCAAAACTCTGCTGCATGAACTGGTCCGTTCGTCCGAGCAGAACGGAATCTGGACCCTGCAGGCCGGTATCATTGCCGAAAACGAAGCGAGCATCCGGTTGCACCTGGCATGCGGCTTCCGATCGGTGGGGGTTCGAGAAAAATTAGGCCAGCTCAATGGCGTGTGGAAGGACATCGTCTTGATGGAACGCCGCAGCCGCGTGGTCGGCGTGGAGGCGGCCAGCCGCTCCAAGCCTCAAATGGAGATGGCGCGATGAATACCATGGTTGGAGCCCTGGCCGTGGTGATCCTGTCGAACGTTGTCTATCACGTGTCGCTCAAATCACTGCCGAGCGGCGCCCACGCCATCTTATCGACGATCATTATGTACACGGTCGCGCTGCTGGTCACCCTCGCGCTGTATCCGTTTTTTTCCAACGGGGCCCCGGTCGTCGAAGAACTCCGCAAGATCAACTGGGCCCCGTACGTGATCGGTGCGGCCATCGTCGGGATCGAAATCGGATTTCTGTTTGCCTACCGGTACGGTCTCGACGTCAGTTACGGGCCGATCATGACGCATGCGATGGTCGCCGTCCTGCTCGTGCCGTTCGGTCTGTTGCTGTTCCGCGAAAAATTATCCTGGATCAACATCGCCGGTATCGCGATGTGCATTACCGGATTGTTTTTGATCGTGAGGAAAGGATGATCGACTATCGTCTGGGAAATGATCTCAATCTCGATCGGGTGATCGAATTGTACGTCGCGTCGACGCTCGGGGAGCGAAGGCCGGTCGACGACAGGGATCGCATGGGGCGTATGTTGAAAGAGGCCAACCTGGTTGTTACGGCGTGGGACGGCGATAAACTTGTCGGGATTTCGCGTAGCCTGACGGATTTTGTATATGCGACGTATCTGTCGGACCTGGCCGTCCATCTCGCGTATCAGAAAAAAGGCATCGGTACAGAACTGATCCGGCGTACGCAGATGGAAGCGCCGCAGGCGGGAATTATCCTCCTGGCCGCGCCGAAAGCAGTCGGCTATTATCCGCATATCGGCTTTACTCAACATCCGAGCGCATGGATTCTGGATGAGGCTTTGAAATGAACATCCGTAACATGAACCCCCGGAACGCATTCGAGGTGACAATCAAAACAGCAGGGAGAACCCCTTGCATCGATTGAACCTGGTCCCGCTGGACTTGCGTTACGCGATCTGCCGTCTCGGCGCACGCGCGTGGAGCCCGACGGTTCCGTCGAGTTCGGCATTGTATTCCATCACCCGCACGGAGGATGAATTAAGTATCGTCTGTTCGGAAGAAGAGATTCCTGAGGGAGCGAAAATTAGCGGATACTGGCGTGCGTTCAAGATCGCCGGCCCCATTCCGTTTTCGATGGTCGGTGTGTTACAGAGCGTACTCCGGCCGCTCGCCGATGCGCAGGTCAGCATTTTTGCCGTTTCGACGTTTGATACGGATTACGTGTTGGTCAAAGAAGAACAATGGTTGACGGCGTTGCAGGTCCTTCGCCATCATCATGAAATTTCCGAGGCCGCATGACGGTGTTTAACGACCACTTTTCAGCGCGTGCGGATGTGTACCGACAGTACCGGCCGGACTATCCGCCGGAATTGTTCGACTGGCTTGCCGCCCGGGTCAACCCTCGTGAGAGAGCGTGGGACGTAGCGACGGGCAACGGTCAGGCGGCCGTGCGACTTGCCACCGTATTCGACGAGGTGATCGCGACCGATGCCAGCGAGCGGCAGATCGCCCATGCCGTACCGCACGATCGCGTCCATTATCGTGTCGCGGCGGCAGAGGCGTCGGGGTTGCCGGATGCTTCCGTCGATTGCGTGACCGTTGCGGCGGCGATCCACTGGTTTGACGTTCCGAAATTTTATGAAGAAGTCCGGCGCGTGACGCGTCCGTACGCTCTGCTCGTCGTCTGGTCGTACGACAGGGTGCACGTTTCGCCGGAAATCGACAATCTGACGTGGAAACTCTACCGGGACATCACCGGTCCTTATTGGCCGAAAGGGCGGGAACATGTCGAGGCTCGTTACGAAACGATCCCTTTTCCTTTCGCGGAAATTTCCGTACCCGGATTCGATATCCGCCGGTCGATCGATGTCGATATGTTTTTAGGATATCTGCGAACGTGGTCGAGCGTCCATCGTTATGCAGAAGCAAACGGGCGTGACCCGGTGCTTGAAGTCGAAGAAGCTTTACGCCGGTTGTGGACCGGCGAACGCACGGCCCGCTGGCCAATTTTCATGCGGGCCGGGTACGTTCATCAAAACGGGAGGACAAACGCATGACCATTCCGAGACCGGAGGTTAACGAATACGGACCGTTTTACGCCACGTACGTCCGACAGACCGAAGGGACCGACTGGTCGGCGCAGATGGCGGCGGCTTACGACGAATGGCTGTCGCTTCTTTCGCCGTTGAGCGAAGCGCAGTGGAATTTCCGTTACGGGCCGGACAAGTGGACGATCAAAGAGCTCGTACTTCACGTGATCGATTCCGAACGCGTCTATGCGTACCGGGCGCTGTGTTTTGCACGCGGGGAGACGACGCCGCTGCCGGGATTCGATGAAAATCATTATGCGAAAACGGGACGTGCGTCAAGCCGGACCGGACGGTCGCTCCTCGATGAACTGCGAGACGTTCGCTCCGCGACGACGGCGCTGTTCGGAAATGTTTCGGACGATTTATGGATGCAAACCGGCGTGGCCAACGGGCTGCCGATGTCGCTGCGCGCACAGGCGTACGTGCTGCTCGGCCATTTCAAACATCATCTGAATATTCTGAAAGAGCGGTATCTGAATGCCCTTCGTTAAATCGCTGCACTGTTATCCGATCAAATCGTGCCGCGGCGTTCCCATCGAGCAGGCCGCGCTGGACGACTACGGTTTCATCGGCGACCGCCGGATGATGGTCGTCGACGACACCGATCAACTCGTCACGGCGCGGGACGTGCCGCGGATGGTGTTGATCACGGTTCAACGGTCCGGTGGTACCGTGTCGGTCTCGGCGCCGGGACGTCGGGACCACGTGTTTACGATTTCCGATCACGGTACCATCCGGCGGGTACGTGTGTGGGATGACTGGGTGGATGCGATCGACACGGGTGATGTACCGGCGCAGTGGTTTTCCGACGTTCTGGGATTCCCCGTCCGACTCGTGACGACAGGATCGAATTTCCGACGGTCCATTCATCCGAAGTACAATCCCGGAGGCCGGCACGTCCATTTCGGCGATGCGTACCCGCTTTTGCTTATTTCGACGGCATCGCTTGCCGATTTGAATACGCGCCTCGATGCGCCGGTTCCGATGACGCGCTTTCGCCCCAATGTCGTGATCGAAGGAACCGATCCCTACGAAGAAGATCGTTGGAAAACGATCCGCATCGGCGACGTGACCCTCCGGATCGTGAAGCCGTGTTCGCGGTGCGTCCTGACGACGGTCGATCCGGAAACAGGCGAAAAAGGCAAAGAACCGCTGCGTACGCTGAGCCGGTATCGGCGCGCGGCCGACGGCAACGTTTATTTCGGTCAGAATGTCATCCATGAATCGCACGGTGTCGTCCGCGTGGGCGACCGTGTCGAAATCGTTGAATGGTCAAAGGAGTAACGTATGTCCGCTTTTGTTATTGTCGAGATCGACATCCACGATCCGCAGGGATACGATGAGTATAAAAAAATGGCGCCGCCGTCCATTGCGAAGTACGACGGCAAGTACGTCGTGCGCGGAGGCGCCTGCGAAGTTCTCGAAGGCGGATGGATGCCGCGGCGCATGGTCGTGCTGCAATTTCCCTCCGTCGAAAAAGCCAAAGCCTGGTGGAATTCTCAGGAGTATGCCGAGGCGAAAGCGCTTCGGCATCGTACGGCCACGTCCCGCATGATCGTCGTGGAAGGAATGAATCCATGACCATTCGGTTGTTTCAAGTCGATGCATTCACCCGTGTACCGTTTACCGGAAATCCGGCGGCCGTGTGTCCCCTGGAATCGTGGCTTCCGGATGACGTGATGCAGTCGATTGCGCTGGAAAACAACCTTTCGGAAACGGCTTTTTTTGTTCCGGCGGGCCGCCGGTTTCACCTACGATGGTTTACACCGAAAGTCGAAATCGATCTGTGCGGGCACGCGACGCTTGCGTCGGCCTGTGTCATCCACACGCAGCTGGGATGGAAGGATACGAGGGTCGAATTCGATTCCCGTTCCGGTCTTCTCTCGGTGGAGCGTGCGAATGACCTCTGGGTGATGGATTTTCCAACGCGCGAATCCAAAAATATCGAGACGCCGGAACTGCTTAGGAAAATTCTGGGCCGCGATCCGTTGGAAACACGAAAGGCGGTCGATCTGATGGCGGTGCTTGAATCGGAGACGCAGGTGCGCGAATTCGTTCCCGATTTTTCAAAGATCGTGAATTTGGAAACACGGGGATTGATCTTGACGGCGCCCGGCAATGACGTCGATTTTGTTTCGCGGTTTTTTGCGCCGGCGAAGGGCGTCGACGAAGATCCGGTGACGGGCTCCAGCCATTGCACGCTGATTCCGTACTGGGGTACGCGCCTTGGAAAAAGGCGGCTTCACGCACGACAGGTATCGACCCGTGGCGGTGAACTTTTCTGCGAATGGAAAGGCGACCGCGTTGCGATCGGCGGTCATGCCGTGACGGTCATGGAAGGAAATTTTTATGTTTGAAGGGAAAGGAGATTCGTATGGTGTTCGAACTCCATAAAGAGAACGGGATCCCACTTTATGTACAGATCGAGTCGAAAATTACGGACTTGATCCGCAGCGGGATGCTGCGGCCCGGGGACAAACTGCCGGCCACGCGTGAACTGTCCCGTCAACTTCGCGTCCATCGCAATACGGTGGTCCAGGCGTATCAGGAGCTTGAAGTCAAAGGATGGGTGCGTTCCGAGATCGGGAGCGGCACGTATGTCCATAAGTACGTACCGCGAGAGCTAGAAAGCCGCGACGTCAACGACGTTTCGCGTTTTTCATTCGACGGCTTGTTCAGCGCCTACTGGTCGCAGTCGGAAGACTTCGGACTCACGGAAATCGACAATCTGGTCCGGTCATGCGAAAAACCGGACGACGTGATTGCGTTTTCGAGCGTGGTGCCGGACAAACAGCTTTTTCCGCTGCGGGAATTCCAGAACTGCGTCTACCATGCCATCCAGCGCTACGGCGTCGGCCTGCTCGAGATGGGCTGTACGCGCGGGTTCGACCCGTTCCTCGATTACCTGCCCGTGTTCCTGATGCGGCGCGGCATGCAGGTTCGCAGCGACGAGATCGTCACGGTCAACGGCATCCAGCAGGGGATCGACCTGGTCACGCGCCTGTTCGTCAATCCCGGCGACACGGTCGTGACGGAGGAAATGACGTACCGCGGCGCGCTCCGGATCTTCAACGCTCTCGGCGCGGAAGTGATCGGCGTTCCGCTCGATCGCGACGGCATGGACGTCGACGCGCTGCAGACGATCCTCGAACGCAAACGCGTCAAAATGATCTACACGATCCCGACGTTCCAGAATCCGACGGGCAGCGTGATGCCCATCGAACGCCGCAAACGCCTGCTCGACCTCGCGTATCGTCATCGGGTGCCGATCGTGGAAGACCAGTTTGCCAACGAACTGCGTCTCGAAGGGGAAGACCCGCTGCCGTTGTATGCGCTCGACTCCCGCGGGCTCGTCATCGCGCTGGGAAGTTTTTCGAAAATACTTTTTCACGGAATCCGTCTCGGCTGGGTGGTTTCTGCGTCTCGCGAGTTTGTCGCCAAACTGACCTACGCGAAAAAAGTCGCCGACTGGCAGAATAATTATCTGATTCAGGGCGCCATACTGGAATTTTGTGAACAGGGATATTTCGACAAATACCTCAAACGGAAGATCAAAACGCTGCGGGAGCGTTCCGAGGTGATGGCGCAAGCGGCGCAGGAGTATCTGCCGTCGGAGGCGACTTTCCATCGTTCGATGGGCGGGCTGTTTCACTGGGTCGAGCTTCCGCCGTGGATGAGCGCGCTGGAACTGCTCATGGAAACGCGTAAACGCGGCGTGCTGTTTACTCCGCGACGTTTCTTCACCGTTCGGGCCGAGCGCGACAACGGCATGCGCCTGGGGTTCGTGTCGTATGCGTCGGATCAAATCCTGCAGGGCATGCGCGTCATCGGTGAACAAACGTACCAGACGATGGTTCGAACCGGGCCGCTGGGCGAATCACGCATGGCGCCGGTGATATGAAAGATTGACCACAGAACGCACAGCGGTCTCAGAATTGTTATGAATCGTAATGTTTTAGAAAATACTCGAAGTCTCTGTGATCCATGTTCTCTGGGGTAAAAGAATCATAAAAACAAAAAGGATAGCGATGGAGTCGACGATTTCAATCGGAAAATTGTTTGAGTACGACGATTGGGCCAACCGTGCGATGTGGCAATCGTTGGTATCGAATCAATTGACGACCGGCCGCGCGGCAGAACTGTTCAGTCACGTGATCGAAACGGAATACTTGTGGTACGCACGCATCGAAGGTCGTTATGAACACATCAAAAGCGTGTGGACGGGTTCGGGAATCCAGGACGCCGTTCATAAACTGGACGACCTGCGGGACCGCTGGTCGGCGCTGATCCGTCAGTTGACGCCCGCCGAATGGGCGAGAAAACTCACGTATCGGAATACGAAAGGCATCGACTACGAAAACACGATTCAGGACATCCTGACGCACGTGGTTTTTCACTCGACCTATCATCGCGGTCAGGTCGTACTGGAGATCCGTCGCGCGGGAGGAGAGCCGCCATTGATCGACTACATTGCACGGTTGAGGTAAACGATGTATACGCCTACGTACGCGCGCATCGACGATCCCGATTTGATCCGTCACGTCGTCGAACAAAGCGGCCTGGCGACGGTCGTGACGTGCGATGAGGGCGGTTTTGCCGCGACCCACGTTCCGCTCCTCTATCGCCGTGACGACGAGGCGGACTGGCTGGAAGGCCATGTCTCGAAGGCCAATTCGCACTGGCGTCATTTCGAGGGACATCCCGATGCGCTGGCGATTTTTCTGGAACCCGACCATTACGTGTCGCCGCGGTGGTACGATCACATGAACGTGCCGACCTGGGACTACGTGGCCGTTCACGCGTACGGAGAAGTCTCGCTGATCGAAAACCCGGAAGAAATCCGGAGGCAATTGGACGTTATGGTTCGTAAATACGAACCCGCAGGCGAATACCGGTTGGAATCGTTGACCGAAGACTATTATCAAAAAGAAGTTCGTGCGCTGAAGTGCTTCAAAATAAAGGTCTCCCGGTTCGAAGCATCGTTTAAACTCAGTCAGAACCGTGACGCGAAAAATTTCTGCCAGGTCATCGAAGCGCTCGAACGCGAAGGAACCGATTCGGCGAAAGCGGTTGCAGAATGGATGAAAACGATTCAGCGAAAGGATTCCGAATGAACGACGTCGTTTTGAAGCGATTCGATAATCCCGATGAAGTTCGGGTCTTCGACAAAGGAAAATTTGAACTCGTCCGCATCGGCGGGATGACGCTGGGCCGCGCGACGTACGAGCCCGGATGGAAGTGGTCGGTGCACGTCGGTCCAACGGCGGCCACGCCGTCGTGCAAGGTCGAACACGTCGGCATCGTGTTGCAGGGGCGCGTGATGGTGAAGATGGATGACGGGCGGGAATTTTACCTCGCGGGCGGCGACTCGTTTTACGTCGGACCCGAGCACGACAGTTGGGTGCTCGGAGAGGAACCGTATGTGTCACTGCATCTGATGGGTGCGAACGAATATCCCACAGGAAAGGAGAAATCATGAGCGACGATTTGAGGTACCCGATCGGGAAGTTTAATCCCGTCGAAACGCTAACCGATGACGATCGTCGAAAAATGATCGACGATATCGCCACTCAACCCGCTCGATTTCGCGACGCCGTGCGCGGCTGGACCGATACGCAACTGGACACGCCGTACCGGCCGGGCGGATGGACCGTTCGCCAGGTCATCCATCACGTTCCCGAGAGCCATTTGAACAGTTACGTGCGGTTCAAATGGACGCTGACGGAAAATGAGCCGACGATCAAACCGTACGACCAGGACGCATGGTCGGCATTACCCGATTCGAAATTGCCGATCGAGATGTCGCTGCGTTTGCTTGAGGCGCTGCACGTACGATGGGTGGAGCTGCTTCGCCGCATGACACCGGATCAGTGGAAGCGCCGGCTCCATCATCCGGAGAGCGGTACGTTTAACCTTGACCGGATGCTGCAGTTGTACGTCTGGCACGGTAACCATCATCTGGCACACATCACGCGACTGAAGGAGCGAATGACGTGGTAGGAAAAATTGTACAGATCAACATTTCTTCCGGAGGCGTTCCCAAACGGCCGATCGAAGAGGGGCACATGACGTTTGATCGCGTGGCCGGCGACGACTGGCGTCACAAAGACATACACGGCGGACCGGACCGTTTTGATGATTGCCGTGGAAGCGATCGAAGCACTGCAACGTGACGGTTATCCCGTGTTCAACGGCGCCCTCGGCGAAAACCTGACGACCCGGGGCATCGACTATCGCGAGATCCGTTACGGCGATCGGTTTCGCATCGGTACCGGCGTCGTGCTCGAGGTCACCAAACGGCGTGCACCGTGCAGGACCCTCACCGTATACGGGGCCGACATCGGCAAAGCGTTGTTCAACAAAGAGGCGAACGCGCACGACGCGTCGAGCGTGAAATGGGGGCAGGCCGGCTTTTATTGCAAAGTCATCGCCGAAGGCATCGTCCGGCCCGGCGATACGATCGAATGGAAGCGGGAAAGGGTGGCTCACGAATGAAACGTTATTTACCGACGATCGGAATTTTGATTTGCTCTCTCATCTGGGGGTCGACGTGGCTCGCGATCAAGTTCGGCCTGGATACGCTTCCACCGTTTTTATTTGCGGCCATTCGTTTTGCCATCGCGTTCGGATGCCTGTTCGTGTGGATGAAAGTACAGCGTTTGAAGTTTCCGAGTGACGGACACACGTGGAAAGTGATGACCGTGCTGGGTATGGTCCTCGGCATGGACTACGCGTTGGTTTTCTGGGGTGAACAGTTCATCGATTCCGGCATTGCGGCCGTCCTGTTTTCAACGATGCCGTTTTTTGTCATTGCCTTCGGCAGGATCATGATCCCCGGTCATGCGGTGACGCGATTTCAAGCGATCGGGATCACGTTAAGTTTTGCAGGCGTCGTGGTCGTCTTTTTGCGAAACCTGGCTGACGCGGAGCACTTTATCTGGGGCGACCTCGCGATGATCGGCGCATCGTCGTGCGGTGCATTCATCAGCGTGTATGCTAAAAAACACGCCGGCCATATCCATCCCGTCACCGTCACGACGGCGCAAATCGCGGTGTGTACGACGGTGTTGACGGTGGCCGGCCTTGCCGCGGAAGATCCGACCGCCTTGCATTGGACGTGGGAAGGATGGATGGCCATTCTTTATCTGGCCCTGTTCGGTTCGGCCATGGCATTTGTCCTTTACATGTGGGTGATCAAAAGAGTCAGCCCCGTCGAAGCGTCGATCGTTCCCGTCGTCTCGCCGCTCGTTGCCGTTTTGCTCGGCTGGTTGATGCGGGCCGAACCGATCAGCTGGAACGTCCTTACCGGCGGAACAATGATCGTGGCGGGAGTGTTTTTTGTGAATATTCTTCCCCAATGGCAGTTGCCCGCACAACTCGACACGCAAAGGGAGGCCGCATGAGTCATCCGCGAGCCCTGGCGGCGTTGCTCGGTGTAGCCCTGATATGGGGCTCGACGTGGCTGGTCATCAAAGAAGGTCTCGATGCCATGCCGCCGTTCCTTTTTGCGGGTGTACGGTTTGCCCTGGCCGCCGTCATGATGCTCGGAATCGTCGTATGGCGACGGTTGCCGCTCCCGACGGATGCGGCAAGCTGGGTCAGCATGGGTTGGATGGCCGTGTTGAATGCCGGCTGCTACGGCTGCGTGTTCTGGGGTGAGCAGTACGTCGACTCATACATCGCATCGATTATTGGCGCGACGTCGCCGTTTTTTTCGGCGATTCTGGCCAACCTCTTTTTAAGAGGCCCTCAGATCAACGGTGCAAATGCGTTGGGACTCGTGTTGAGTTTTGCCGGTGTCGCGGCCATCTCGGTCCGGCAGATCGGCGAAGATGAGGCGTGGAAGGGAATCGTCGTCATGCTGGGCAACGCGGTATTTGTCGGCATGTACAGCGTTTTTGCAAAAGCCCGAACGCAGCACATCGATACCACGGTCAATGTAACGGCGCAGATGTTGGGAACGGCCGTGCTGCTCGGGTTGCTGGGATTGGTGACCGAGCCGGTCGAGCGTTTTGTGTGGACCGGTACCGGTATTTTTGCCATCGGTTATCTTGCCGCCATCGGTTCCGTCGTTGCGTTTTTGCTCTGGACGTACTCGATGAAACGTCTGTCGGTCGTCGAAGTCTCCATGCAGCAATTTATTTCTCCCGGCATTGCCATCCTGCTTGGCATCTGGATCCGTCATGAGCCCTTGAACGGCTGGACGGTTCTGGGTTGCGCGTTGATTTTAGGCGGAGTGTATCTGGTCAACGTGTACCGGCCGCGCATCTCCGGCCTGGCGCTGGCCGTCGTACGTGAGGAGACCGTTGAAAATGAAGCATAAAATAATAGATTAGCCCAGTCTGAAGAAGGAGTCATCATGAGCAAAACCAATGGACATAAAGACGACAGCGTCCTGACCGGGACGTTTAAGGTCAAAGTCGGCCTGGCGGAAATGCTGAAAGGCGGCGTCATCATGGACGTTGTCAACGCCGAACAGGCCAAAATAGCCGAAGACGCGGGCGCGTGTGCGGTGATGGCCCTGGAACGAGTTCCAGCCGACATCCGCAAAGACGGCGGCGTGGCGCGGATGAGCGATCCCGAGATGATCGAACAGATCATGGCGGCCGTGACGATTCCCGTGATGGCCAAAGCCCGCATCGGTCACTTTGTCGAAGCGCAGATCCTCGAATCGATCGGCGTCGATTTTATCGACGAAAGTGAAGTGCTGACACCGGCCGACGAGGCGAATCATATTTATAAGCACGATTTCAAAATCCCCTTCGTGTGCGGCGCCACGAATCTGGGCGAGGCCCTTCGCCGGATCGGCGAAGGCGCTGCCATGATTCGCACGAAAGGCGAGGCGGGCACCGGTAACGTCGTCGAAGCGGTACGTCACATTCGTGCGATCTGCGGCCATATCCGTAAACTCGGCGTCATGGGCGAAGACGAACTGATGTCCGAAGCTAAAAATTTACAGGCGCCGTACGAACTGGTCCGCTGGGTCGCTGAAAACGGCCGTTTGCCGGTGCCGAATTTTTCGGCGGGCGGTATTGCGACGCCGGCCGATGCGGCCCTCGTGATGCAGTTAGGCGCGGAGGCGGTGTTTGTCGGCTCCGGCATTTTTAAATCGGCCAACCCGGCAAAACGGGCCGAGGCCATTGTCAAAGCGGCGACGCATTATCGCGACGCGAAAATTCTGGCCGAGGTGTCCAAAAATCTCGGCGAGGCCATGGTCGGCATCAACCTCGACCATCTTGCCGCGAGTGAACTGCTGGCCAACCGAGGATGGTAACACGGCGTGTCGGCTGTAAAAAATAGCGATCCCGCGTCCCGCGGCCGATGGCGTCGGCGGGCCGCGGAACTCTTCGTCGTTTTTGCGGGCGTGATGGCCGCTTTTTTACTCAACGAGTGGGCCTCGTCGCGTAAAGACGCCGATCGTGCGCAACAGTACATTCAGGGCATCGTCACCGACCTGAGTGCGGACAGCGTGCAACTTGCTGAACTGGTCGGCGAATGCAGCGTGAGTACGCAGGCATTGCTGCGTTTCCTTTTTACGCCGGACCACGTGAGTATACCGCAAGATTCGCTGAATGAATATCTCCGTATCATGGCCAGATCGCAATCATTCCGGCCGCGTACCGTCACGTTCGACGCTCTTACGTTTTCCGGGGACATGTCGATCATCACGGACCTCGGTATTCGAAAGGACCTGATCGAACACTACGACCAGTACAAAGAGGCGCACGAGATCGACCAGGTGACCGCGCGATACTGGGAGACCATTCAAATTCCGTTTTTACTTGATCGGGTCGACATGCGGACAAAAAAATTTGTCGGACTGACCGATTACCGTTCGCACCAATTCAAAAATATCCTTATGGGTCATATCGCGCTGCTTCAGCAAAAGACCGAAATCTACCGCAAATCGTTAAACGGCGTGGATTCATTGAGGTCACGCTTGTCGGCATTTGCAGAGGGGTTTTAGCCCGGTTCATGCGACGTCATATCGGTGTACTCGCTCTACAGGGGGACTTCTCGATGCACGAGGAAGCGCTGGGACGCATCGGCGTGAATCATACGCAGATCCGAAAACCGGAAGACCTGCAGACGATCGACGGCCTGATCATTCCCGGGGGAGAAAGTACGACGCTAATTAAATTAATGAACGCGTACGGATTTATCGAACCGCTGAAAGCCTTTTTTGCTTCCGGAAAAGCCGTTTTCGGTACGTGCGCGGGATCGATTCTCCTGGCGCGTCGGATCGAGGGAACCGCACAATTCAGCTTCGGTTTTATCGACATGACGGTGATACGAAACGGTTACGGACGGCAAATCCAGAGTTTTGAAGCAGAAATTTCAGTAAAACCGTGGAAAGAGCCGGTGCATGGTGTTTTCATTCGTGCGCCTCGAATCATCGAGACCGGGGTCGACGTCGACGTCCTGGCCCGACACGATCGGAACCCCGTCGCGGCGCAGACGGACCGGGTCCTCGTGACGACGTTTCATCCGGAGTTGACCGGGGACACGCGATTCCACGAATATTTTGTGAATCATCTGGTGGAAAGGAAATGACATGAAACGGTGGTTGGCTATGCTGGGTATCGTTCTTCTGGGGGCCTGTTCTGACGATTCCAAAAAAAACGAATATTTCATTTTAAGCGATTTTGAGCCGATCGAAGGCTCAAGGGTTCTTGCCAACGATACCATTGCCGGAGCGTTCGTGTGGAAGATTGAGGACGAAAATTTTTCGCCCAATGAATATTATATCCGCGCCATGTTTCACGACCAGGACGGGAAATTCAATGTACCCGATACGGTGATTGTTTCTCATTACTTTGCCGTGAAAAGCGACTCCGCATCCGGGATCTACCATTATAATATGGCCAATGCGTATGCCGATTCAGACCTGGGCCGTCCGATTCGCTGCCGGTATGAGCTCATCCATATCGACGGCGGAATCGTCGAGATCATCGACGCGACGAAAACGCTGAAATACTCCGATTGATCGTGTGAAATTTATCAAACGTCTTCTCGTCCGGTATCTCGATTCCTACCGAATTCCTCCCGAAGCGAAAGTAACCTTTCGACGCGATCTCGATTACGGTATTTCTAAAGGTTTTGTTCTGGCGGGTTCCGCCAGCGTGGCGGGCGTCATTGTCAAAAAAACGTTCGGCGCTGCAGATGTCGAAGTCGCGCTCCTTCACAGTTCCGTCAACCTGGGACTTCTATTCAGCATTTTTTTTGCCGCTCACTCCGAAAAACCGAACAAGATGAATTACGTGTTCTATCCCGACATGCTGGCGCGCGGGTTTTTTATTCTGACGGCCGTGGTCAGTTGGGTATGGCCGCAGAGTTTGCCCTTTACCCTCATGTTGTGCGCGGCGTACGCGTTGAATGCCGTCAATACACCGGTCATCACGAGCATCTACCGGACGCATTATCCGGACGAGGCGCGAGGAAAGATCATGGGAGCGGTACGGACGGTATTCAACCTCGCGTTTGTCGCGGCGTCATACGTTTTCGGCCTGATGTTGGAATGGGACGGACGCAATTATATTTTTGTTTACCCGATCATCGGTCTGGTCGGAATCTGGGGCTGCCTGCAGTTCCGTAAAATTCCGATGCTGCCGTTATCCGCCAACGGCATGGCCGCGCCGAAGCATCCGCTGATCGAAGCCGTACGTGTACTGCGCACGGACCGGTCGTTCGCCTATTTCATGCTGTACTGGGCGATCTTCGGCTTCGCCGCCCTGATGATCGATCCTGTAAAAACGATTTTCGTCACCGACCCGGTACACGGAATCGATGCGGGTTATGAAGAAGCCGTGCTGGCCGTGACGGTCATCCCGCAGGCCGTGATGCTGTTGACGTTTGCATTCTGGGGAAGGCAGATCGATCGGTACGGCGTCATCCGCATTCGTTTTCTGCTCAACATTTTGCCAACGATCAATCTTTTGATTTTTTATTTTGCCAATAACCTCACGATGATTTACATCGCGTCGGTGCTGCAGGGGTTGTCGATGAGCGGCGCTCAGTTGAGCTGGCAGTTGTGCGTGATGGAATTTGCGCCGAAACACGAGGTCGGTCTTTATATGGGCGTTCATACGATGTTGACGGGCATCCGCGGCATCGTAGCGCCGTTTGTCGGCGCGTATTTGATCGGCGCCGTCGGAATCGGCAATACGTTTCTCGTCGGATTCGTGCTGATGCTGGCCAGCACGGTCATGATGATCCGGTTTGCGCGCGATCGGAACCGACACCTGCCGCAACATCAGGCGACGCAACAGGTCGTACCCAAACCGCTGGCCGAATGATGGTCCGTTCATACAAAGCATTACCGATGATCGTTCGCCGCCGGCTTGCGTTGTGGATTTTCACGGCGTGCGGATTGGTTTTTCTTATGGTCGTGATGGGTGGACTTACGCGGCTGACGGGCTCGGGATTGTCGATGGTGACGTGGGATCCCGTTACCGGTGCGATTCCACCGATGTCCGACGCCGACTGGCAGCGGCTTTTTGAAGCGTATCGTCAGACTCCGGAAGGGCGGATCGTCAACACCGATCTCGACGTTCACGGCTTCAAAAATATTTATTGGTTTGAATATATCCACCGGTTGCTCGGCCGGCTCATCGGGTTTGTTTTTCTTGTTCCGCTCGTTGTTTTTTTGTATCGCCGGTGGATGGCAAGGGACGTTTTGGTCAAACTGCTGTGGATGTTTATTCTCGGCGGCCTGCAGGGAGCGCTTGGTTGGTACATGGTCAAAAGCGGTCTGGTCGACGATCCGCACGTCAGTCCGTACCGCCTTACCGCGCACCTGATGCTGGCGCTCGCGATCCATATTTACATGATGCGTGTCGGACTCGATTTGTGGAGCGATCGGCGCGATACGGTGTCCGTCTCACTTCGACGATGGGTACGATTTGCACTGGCGATGGTCGTATGGACGATCGTGTCGGGTGGATTTGTAGCAGGGACAAAAGCCGGGCGCGTCTATCCGACATTTCCGTTGATGGGCGACCGTTTGGTGCCGCGGGAGTACGGATTTCTCGAACCGGCGTGGCGAAATCTGTTCGAAAACATGCCGGCCGTCCAGTTCAATCACCGTTTGCTCGCGACCGCGACGTTGATCGTGTGCGGCGCCTTTTGCTGGATCGGATGGCGTAGAATGTCGACGGCGCGTAAGACGCTGGCCATGATCGCAGGGACTGTACTGCTACAGTTTGGGCTGGGAATCGTTGTCGTATGGACGGGAGTGCCGATCGAACTGGCGTCATTGCATCAGGTGGGTGCTTTCACGCTTTTGACACTGCTGGTGATCGTCAATCACCGCATGAGCGATCAATACGCCCTTCCGAGCGTCGTTCCGCGATAAAAAAACTTCAGGATTTGTTCTGCGCTCCAGCCGTCGAGCGCCATCGCGCGAGCGCTCCACTGGCACATGCCGACGCCATGGCCGTTACCCGATCCGACGGCCGTGACGGAATCGATCAGGCCGTTGTCGCGTCGTTTAATGTCGAGGCGAAACAACGAGCTGTACAAAATCGATTTCTCCCCGCGCAGCAGGCGCCGTACCTTTTCGCCGTTGAGTACATAGCGGTCACGCGTAAATCCGATTTCCATGGCCCGAATACGCTGCGAGGAATCTCTTTCCAAAACCCGCAAATTGTACAACCGCTGACCATTCAGTTTCGGAACGTCTACGTTTTGAAGAAGCGCCGGCAGGTTCGTTTTAATCAGCGCCTCGATTTCTTCGCCGCTCCACGTCACCGTCCATCGATGATGTGGCGACGAAGCGGAATAGTCTTTACCCAGAACACGAACGGAAACGTTGCGAAGATAGGACGAATCGGTCGACGAACCCGGCCAGACGTCGGTGACATTGGCAGTAACGCCGCCCGAACTGCTGCAGTAAAACGCTTTGATCGGACGGTTGTCATACGTGACAATGGTGCCGCGGGTCTGATCGACGGCCAGATTGGACACGTCCGACTCACTGGACGCGCCGCGGTACACCTGATCGCCGACGTCCGCGACGACGTCATAGTCGTTTGATCCGAGTTTTTTGCTCATGATGTACGTTCGCGCGGCAATCGCCTGTGCTTTCGATGCCTCGATCTGTTCTAACGGAAGTTTGCCGATTTCATTTTTGACGACACCTTTGAGATACGATTCGAGATCGAGGATATTGACGATCTGCAATTCGCCGTCCTTGGACGTCACGCGAATGGATCCGCGATACAAACCGCCGAGACATTCGAGCAAACTATCGGACGGCAAAAGGTCCCATTGACGGGCCGATTGACCGGAGACGGTCACCAGCGAATCATGAAGGAGAAAAACGGCGCGAGTGAGGTTCGAATTCAATCCTTGAATCGTGATCGGTGTTTTGGATTGAACGACGACGGAATCTTTCATCTTTATCAAAAGGACCTTGATGACAGGCTTCGTGCGAACCGGCGCTTGATTCATGGTCGGTGACGCGAGGCAACCCAGCAGTCCAGCCGTCAGCAGGGAATACGTACAAATACGTAATAAGCGGATCATATTGACTGTCCTTGATGGCATAATGTATAATACTTTGTCACGTCGGATGAACCAACGGCGAAATCATGCAAAACGAGGTACTTCTGTTTCTTCTGCTGATCGGTGTCTTTACGGTTTTTTGTTTTACGATTGTGGTCGTCCACAAGTATTACAAATAACTGTTTGACAGTTTGTTGATTGGTCGAAGCCTACTGTCCTTCCTCTAATTTTTCTGAAGTCAAATTATAAAACTTGAGCTTTTTGTGCAGGTTCGTTCGCTCGATGCCCAGCTCGGCGGCCGATTGGGTCACATTGCCGTGGTTTTTCTCCATCACGTGTTGAATGAACGCCCGCTCCACTTCCTCTTTGACGTCCTTGAGGGAACGTCCGGATGAGGATGAAAATGTTCTAATGTACGTCGGCTCCGCCTGAACGATGTGTTCCGGCAGGTCGCCGGGTTCGATACGATTACCCGCGCTCAGGATCGATACCCGCTCCACCACGTTTCGTAATTCACGAATATTTCCCGGCCATTGGTAGCTCATCATGATTTTCATGGCGTCGTCGGAAAACGTCCGCGGCGTCGCGCCGGTTTCCTGGCAACAAAGCTTCATAAAATGATCGACGAGCAGCGGCAAATCGTCCGCCCGCTGTCGCAGCGGCGGCATGATGAGCGGAACGACGCTCAGCCGAAAATACAGGTCTTCGCGAAAATTACCTTTTTGACATTCCGCTTTCAGGTCCTTATTGGTCGCGGTGATCACACGCACGTCGACCTTCATTGTTTTGGTGCCGCCGATCTTTTCGAATTCTCCCTCCTGAAGCGCGCGCAACACCTTGGCCTGGACTTTCAGGCTCATGTCGCCGATTTCATCCAGAAACAGCGTTCCCTGATGCGCGAGGGCAAACTTTCCTTCCCGGTCGGCCACCGCGCCCGTATACGCGCCTTTGACGACGCCGAACAATTCACTTTCGATCAGGTCTTCCGGGATGGCCGCGCAGTTGACCTTGATGAAAGGTTTCGATTTCCTTGGACTCGCGTCGTGAATCGCTCGTGCCGCGAGCTCTTTTCCGGTACCGCTTTCACCGAGAATGAGTACGCGGGCCGTCGTCGGAGCGACTTTCGCGATTTGCTCCCTCAGCAACTGCAGCGCCGGGCTCGAGCCGATCATTTCATGCCGTCGTCCCGATTCGCGTCTCAGCGCTTTGTTTTCACGCTTCAGTGAAACGTTGTCCAGTGCGTTGCGGGCAAGGATCAGGATCTTGTCCTTGCTCAACGGTTTTTCGATAAAGTCGAATGCACCCAACTTCACGGCCTCGACGGCATGTTCGATCGTTCCGTGGCCGCTGATCATGATGACGGGACAATCCGTCCCACGCGCGCGCAGTTCCTTCAAAACGTCCATGCCGCTTTTGTCTCCGAGCAGGAGGTCGAGGAAAACCAGGTCGACGGATTGGCGGTTGATCGTGGCCATCGCTTCCACATCCGTTTCGGCCGTCACCACGTCGTATCCTTCAGCTTCCAGGATCATGGAGAGACTGCGGCGTATGTTTTTTTCATCGTCGACGACGAGAAGGGTCGGCATCAGGATCTCCGTTTGATCACGCGCGCCCAGACTCGCTCCACGACGGAAAAGTCTGCGCATTTGAAAATCATCGTTACAGCGAAATAAAAAATGGCCCCGATTGTGATGCCGCCCCCGACACGGGCGAGCGCGATCAGCCGGTAGGACGACTCCGCCATCCACCCAAAACGGTCCCACGCGGCGAGAAATCCGACCACGACGGCGCCCATGGCCAGCGCACACAAACCGAGCTTGATCGAATTGACGGCCGCGGCCCGGATGTCGAATTCCGGTACCTTCCGTTTCAAACCAACGACGAACAGCGTGATCTGAATCAAAAACGCCGCCAGCAAGCCGATGGAAAAGGCCGTCGCACCGAACCGAGCCGCCAGTACGTAACACAACGCGAGATTGAACACAGTCCCGATCAGTCGGAACCAGAACGGTGTCCACGTGTCCTTGACGGCGTAATACGCGCGGGCAAATAAATACCAGAGACTTTCGAGCGGAACGACGAGTGCAAAAACGGCGAGCGCCATGCCCGTCATCGCGATCCCCTCGGCACCGAATTTACCACCGCCCAGAACGAGCGCGATGATGTCAAAAGACAGAATCGACATCCCGAACCCCGCCGGCAGCGTCAGAAACAAAATCTGACGTAATGAATTCTGTACGTTGTAATTGAAATTGGCATAATTGCGGCGGCTGGCATTTTCCGACAGGTATGGAAAAATCGCCGTTACGAACGAGATGCCGAAGACGCTGACGGGAAAACTTTCGAAGTCCAGCGCGTAGGCAAAGGCGGAGTAACTTCCTTCCGGCATGTCGACGGACATGCGCTGATACGCAAGAAATACAAAACGCAACAGTCCCATGTTGAGGATGCTGGGGAGCGCGAGCAGCATAATGCGCCGTACGCCGTCGCGGTCCCAGTCCAACGTCCAGGAAAACCGGAAATCCGTTTGACGTACGTCCAGCCAGTTGACCCACACGACCATCAGGGCGCCGACCACGGCGCCGCACGGCGCGGAATAGATGCCCAGTGGTTCATGAAAAAGCATGACCCCGAGGATGATCGACGGATTGTACACGACGAGCGCGAGTCCGTACGCCATAAAATGTTTATGCGTCTGGAGGATCCCGCTGTGAATTTTACTCAGGGCAAACGCGATCTGCGAAACTAGAAAAATTCGCGCGATGAGGACGACCGTTTCCCGCTGCTCGCCCGGCATATCCGCGCCGAGCCACACGGACGTAATCACGGGCATGAAAACGCCGACGGCCAGACAGAGTCCGATAAAAACCGCGAGCGTGACCGTCATAAACGAGCTCGCCATACGATTGGCCGCATCCGTTCCCTTCTGGGCAAGATATTCTGAAAAGATCGGAATGAAGGACGACGACGTCACGCCCATAATGAGGACGGTCTGCATCGCATCCGGGATGCCGATGCCGTAGTTGTACAGATCCATCTCCAGACTGGCGCCGAAGTAATGGGCCATCACCTTGTTGCGTACCAGACCCAGGACCGTACTCAACAGCGTGGCGAGCGTGACAAAAAAAGCCGCGACGCCGGCCTGTTGGGAACGGAAGACGCGTGAGACAAGAGACGGTGAGGGTGCGGAGGAGACGTCGGTCATTCGTTGAGCCGGCGGTTGTGGAGATGCCCGTTGCCGCTGATGATGCTTTCGATTTCTTTGGTCGTTTGCAATCGTTCGAGCAATTGCTTGAGTGCGCTGCCCGCTTTACGCAATCGTTCCTCCGTGGACGTCATTTCGAGGAACGCCTGCTTCTCCGGCAGCGTGAACCCGGCGCCGCCTGCAATGATGAAGGACAGCTCTTTAGGAGTAAGCTCCTCGAATGATCCGATGCCTTTTTCGCGTCCGGACAACCGAAGGGCTTCTTTGAACAAGGAGACGGCATCCGATTGTACCGTCGCCAACGTCGGCGCTTCGTCATCGTCAAAATAGTCGATGTCGGCCGTCAGATACGGTTTTTCATTCCGGATTTTGACGATCCGGAAGCGGCGCGCACCCAGCGTCAGTAAGTCCATGCGGCCGTCGTCGTACGAGCGAAGGACTTTCGTAATCTGCGCCGTACATCCGATCTGAAAAAAATCCTCCCCGGCATAGTACACGACGCCGAACTCATGATTGGCTTCAAGGCACTCCCGGATCATCTGCTTGTAGCGTTCTTCAAAAATATGCAAGGGCAACGGCATGCCCGGAAAGAGCACAACGCCCAGCGGAAAAATGGGAATCTTCGATTTAACGCGTGAGTCGTTCAAGACTTTCCTCAAAGGCCGACCGGACAGAGTCGGCGTGAACGTCGGAGGCAATATAGGCTTTTCCGATGTTTTCCAAAAGAACGAACCGTATCCGGCCGCCGTCGGCTTTTTTGTCCCGCGTCATGGCCGACCAGAGGAGATTGAAATCCAGTCCTTTGAGGAAAGCCATCACGTCATCGCGTTGTAAAAATTCGTCGGCAAGCGATCGAACGGCCTTCGTCACGCGGTTGACCTCGTCGTCGCCGATCTTTCCTTCGCGGGCGGATAAAACGGCGGCGAACACCATGCCGGCGTATACGGCCTCGCCGTGCGAAAACAACCGGTACTGTGACAGGCTTTCCAGAGCATGTCCCATGGTGTGGCCGAAGTTCAAAATCCGCCGCAGACCCGTCTCGTGTTCGTCCGCTTCGACGACCGCTTTTTTGGTGCGGCACGATTGTTTGACCGCGTATTCGACGATGCGTCCGTCGCGCGTCAGCAGCGCATCGATGCTGGACTCGCACCATTCAAAAAACGCCGGATCGGCAATCAGACCGTATTTGACTACTTCCGCAAGACCGGAAATGTATTCCCGTGTCGAAAGTGTACGCAGAAAATCGCGACACACACACACCTGTTGAGGCGGCCAGATGGCGCCCAGCATGTTTTTTCCCAGCTCGTGGTTGAGGCCGACCTTGCCTCCGATCGCGCTGTCGACCATGGCGAGCAGTGTGGTCGGTACCTGAATGACGGGGATGCCGCGCATGTACGTCGACGCGACGAAACCGCATAAATCGCCGACGACGCCG
This sequence comes from uncultured Bacteroidota bacterium, assembly GCA_964478735.1. GTDB lineage: Bacteria > CLD3 > CLD3 > SB21 > SB21 > CAYZJB01. The sequence goes on from CAYZJB010000029.1 coordinate 34,972, forward strand.
CCGCCGATGGCCACCAGAACGCTTTGCCGATCCGCACCGTGCAGGATCAGCTGCGTGACGATACGCTCGTATTCGTGCAGGCCTTTCGATGTCTCCGAATCCGGGACGTCGATGACGGGTGCGAGATTGCCGAACCACTGCTCGTATAATTTATGGACCGTGGAGTTGGTGACGAAAAAGGCCGATTCGACGGTGCGCAGATGTTTGGCGAGAATTTCGAGGGAAGGAAAGAATGTCACGGGATATCCGCGACGGTCGGAGGAGATCAGAAGACTATCCATTTTCCAACAGCAATACCGCGGCCCGTTCCAGAATCTGCCGGGCCACGTCGTCCTTTGGAAGCAGGGGAAGATCGGTGACTTTTTTACGTTCGACGAACGATACGATATTGGTATCCGTGTGGAAGCCTGCGCCTTCGCGGCAGGGATTGTTGACGACGATAAAATCGAGGTTCTTTTCGACCAGTTTCTGGCGTGCGTGTTCGATTTCTTTTTCGGTTTCGAGCGCGAACCCGACGACGATCCGGTTGCCTTTTTTACCGCCCAGGGATCCGAGAATGTCCACCGTCGGCTTCAGGTCGAGGCGAAGAGAATGTCCACTCTTTTTGATTTTATGAACGGCGGCCGAAGAGGGCATGAAATCGGCAACGGCAGCCGTCATCACGAGGACGTCGTGTTCCGGGAACAGTTTTTCGGTCACGGCGGCCATTTCCTGTGCCGTGGTGACGTGATGGCACGTGACGTCGAAGGGTTCGGGCAGGGACGTCGGGCCCGAGATCAATGTAACGTGCGCGCCCATCAGGACGGCCTGTCGCGCGACGGCGAAGCCCATGCGCCCGCTCGACGCGTTGGTGATGTAGCGAACGGGATCGAGCGCTTCATGCGTCGGTCCGGCGGTGACAAGAACGCGCTTGCCCGACAGCTCCTCCGACCGAAAAAGGATGCGATCGACGTGCCAGCAGATTTTGGACAATTCCGCGAGGCGTCCCGTGCCTTCGTATCCTTCGGCGAGATAGCCGAATTCCGGATCGATTATTTCAATTTTGTTCGACTTGAGTTCTTTGACGTTCCGCTGAACAAACGGACTGGCCCACATCTGATCGTTCATCGCCGGGGCGACGAGGATCGGCGCGGGGCACGCCATGGCGACCGTCGAAAGAATATCATCGGCGATTCCGTTGGCAATTTTACCGATGACATTGGCCGTCGCGGGAGCGATGAGAAAAATATCGGGCCATCGCGCGATTTCGATATGATGCGTACCGGAGATCGACGTATCGTAGGCGGGAAATGTTTCCGTGGTGACGTGCTGCTGCGACAGGGTTTCAAACGTGAGCGGTGTGACAAATTCACATGCCGATCGTGTCATGATCACACGGACCTCGGCACCCTGCTTGATGAAATGGCGGACCAGTTCGCACGCTTTGTAGGCGGCAATCCCGCCCGAGACACCCAGGAGTATTTTTTTTCCGGCGTACATTCAGTTTTTTTATTCGGTCGTTTTGGCCCCTCGACACTTCTGAGCCACAGGCACATCCGCCTGCGGCGGAGACTGCGCTCAGTGCTCGCAAGCAGCTCAGCGACCGGTGTAAAATAAAAAATTCCAAACGACCGATGAAATACCGATGGTTTGGAATTTTATTTCTAATATTGTCGAAAATTATTTTTCGACGTATTCGACTTTCAGTTTGCCTTCGATCAATTCCGTCAATGCCGTTTCCACCGGTTTCGGCAATTTGTCGATGTCGACCAGATCGTCGAGGTTGATCTTGTCGTTTTCCTCGCCCTCTTCTCCTTCCATGATCGTGCGGACATGGATCATTTGCTCGTCATTGATCTGGCGAGCGCGTCGCGCGGCCGCAATGACCGCTTCGTAAACGTTTTGAACTTTTCCTTCTAACTTCTCGAAAGGAAATGCCTTAACAGCCATGTCGAAATTCCTTTTCTATATAAAACAAAGACTTACATCCAAGGGCACGCAATATATGGGCAATTCAGAAGCATGTCAATAATATTTTCAAATCAAACCTTGATCTCCGCATAACTCTCCACCGGGGGGCACGCACAAATCAAATTCCGGTCGCCATGGGCGCTGTTGACACGCGCCACGGCGGGCCAGACCTTATTCGTGCGCAGGTAACCCAGAGGAAATGCGGCCTTTTCACGTGAATACGGATGCGACCACGAATCCGACGCGATCGCTGTGGCCGTGTGCGGCGCATTTTTGAGTAGATTGTCGCTGCGATCGGCCTTGCCAGTCTCGATGTCTGCAATTTCTTTACGGATCGACAACATCGCTTCGCAAAAGCGATCGAGTTCGACTTTCGATTCGCTTTCCGTCGGTTCGATCATGAGCGTGCCCGGTACAGGAAACGATACCGTCGGCGCATGGAAGCCGTAGTCGATCAAACGCTTGGCAATGTCTTCCACTTCGACTCCGGCAGAGTGTTTGAATTCCCGCGTATCGACGATCATTTCGTGAGCGACGCGGCCTTTGGAGCCGACGTACAACGCCTCGTACGATCCGGCAAGCCGGGCTTTCAGATAATTTGCATTCAGAATCGCGACTTTCGTTGCGTCGGTAAGACCCTCGGCGCCCATCATCCGGATGTACGCGTACGAGATCAGTAAAATATCGGCGCTTCCCCACGGCGCAGCGGACACGGCGTGAATGGCCTGCTTGCCTCCGGTCGGGATGACGGAATGTCCGGGCAGAAAAGGGGCGAGATGCGCGGCCACGCAGATGGGACCCATACCCGGACCGCCCCCGCCGTGCGGGATGCAAAACGTCTTGTGCAGATTGAGATGGCAGACATCGGCGCCGATCATCGCCGGACTGGTCAGGCCGACCTGCGCATTCATATTGGCGCCGTCCATGTACACCTGTCCGCCGTTGTCGTGAACGATCGTGCAGACGTCGCGAATGCTTTCCTCGAACACGCCGTGTGTCGACGGGTACGTGACCATCAGCGCGGCCAGACGGTCGCGATGGTGCTCGGCCTTTTGTTTGAGGTCGTCGACGTCGATATTGCCGGTGTCGTCGCATTTGACGATGACGACGTCCAGTCCCGCCATGACCGCGCTGGCCGGATTGGTGCCGTGCGCCGACGACGGGATCAACGCGACGTTGCGATGGCCTTCGCCGCGGCTCTTGTGGTATTCGCGAATCACGAGCAATCCGGCGTACTCGCCCTGCGCACCCGCATTGGGCTGCAGACTCGTCGCGGCAAATCCCGTGATCTCGTTCAGATACGCCGACAATTCGTCAAAAACCTGGCGATAACCCTCAGCCTGGATGACCGGTGCGAACGGATGCAGGTTGGCAAATTCCGGCCAGGTGATCGGGACCATTTCCGTCGTCGCATTCAGCTTCATCGTACACGAACCGAGCGGGATCATCGAGTTGGCAAGGGAAATGTCCTTCATCTCGAGCGTTTTGATGTACCGTAACATTTCGGTTTCGGTGTGGTATGAATGGAAGACGGGGTGCGTGCAGAACGCGCTCGTCCGCGTCAACGCAGCCGGGATGCGCGGGCCGGCGTCGGCCGGACATTTCGCCGATGCAAAGAGTGCGGCCAGATCGGCAAGGTCTTTTTCGCCGGTCGTCTCGTCGATGGAAATTCCGATGGTCGTCGCATTGATATAACGCAGGTTGATCCGTTTCTCCAAGGCTTTCCGTCGCACGTCCTGCAGCGTTTTTTCATCCGTGACGATCTGCAGCGTGTCAAAGAAATGCGCATTGACCTGCCGAAATCCGGCGTTTTCGATCGCGGATGCAAGCCGAGCGGCCTTGCGGTGGATGTCCGTCGCGATCTGCTTCAGACCGTCCGGTCCATGATACACGGCGTACATCGCCGCCATATTGGCCAGCAAGACCTGCGCCGTACAAATATTGCTCGTTGCTTTTTCGCGACGGATGTGCTGTTCACGCGTCTGCAGGGCCATCCGCAGCGCGCGCTGTCCGTCGGCGTCGATGGAGACACCGATCAACCGTCCGGGAAGCTTGCGTTTGAAATCGTCCCGCGTCGAAAAATAGGCAGCGTGCGGACCGCCGTATCCCATCGGTACGCCGAAACGTTGCGTCGATCCCAGAACGACGTCAGCGTCCCATTCGCCCGGAGGCGTGAGAAGCGTGAGCCCGAGCAGATCGGCCGCGACGGCAACGCAAACGCCGGATGCGTGCGCCTGATCGACCCAGGACCGGTAGTCGTGGATCGCGCCGAATCCATCGGGATACTGGATCAACGCACCGAAAAATTCCGTCGAGGGTTTTTCTTTGGCCGGATCGCCGACCATGATCTCGATGCCGGCGTATTCGGCGCGCGTGCGAAGCACGTCGAGAGTCTGGGGAAAACACGAGGACGCGACGAAGAATTTATTGCCCTGATTTTCCGCTCGTGAATGGTAGAACATCAACATGGCTTCGGCGGCCGCGGTACCTTCATCCAGCAGACTCGCGTTGGCGATCGGGAGTCCGGTCAGATCGATCACCATGGTCTGAAAATTGAGCAACGATTCGAGGCGGCCCTGGGAAATTTCCGCCTGGTAGGGCGTGTACTGCGTGTACCAGCTTGGATTTTCCAGGATATTTCTCTGGATGACACCGGGAACGATGGTGCCGTAGTAGCCCATGCCAATGTAGGATCGGTACACTTGATTTTTTCGGGCGATCTCCTGAAGCAGAACGAGGCACTCCGTCTCCGACAGCGGTGCGGGGAGGTCCATTTTTTTCTTAAGTCGAATCGCCGGGGGTACCGTTTCGTCGATCAGCGCGTCGAGTGAGGACACACCGATTTGCGCGAGCATGGCAGCGGTTTCTTCAGGGCCGGGTCCGATGTGGCGTCGTGAAAAGTTCATGATCATCTCGTGGGTTATCGTGAAGTCGTTCGGCGGGTCATCAGTTCCTGGTGCCTACGACAATTTGTCCCGATCCGGACGGTTTGATCCGGGCCAGGGAGTTTTCAAATGAGGCGATTAAATCCGCTTCGGAACGGATCCAATCGTGCGTCAGTCCGACCACGACGATACTCGCGGTCAATTGGATCGGTTGGGACGGATCGACTCGGGCTCCCGTCGGCACCAGATCTTCGTAGATCGGGAACGGGTAATGCCGGATCGCTTCCTGAATCAAATTGGCCGTGTACACGCTATTTTCCTCCGACGTGTGCGTCAGAATGATGCAAAATTTTCCGCCGTCAAATCGGGTGACGACGTCGGAATTGCGGACGCGGTTGACCAGCAGGCTTGCGAATTCCTTCAGGATCACGTCGCCCTGTTTCGTGCCGTAACGTGTATTGATTTCCGTGAAATTGTCAATGTCAATGATCATGGCCGAACTGGAGTGTTTGTATCGCTTGACGGCGCTGATTTCCTTCGAAATACGGGTATGAAAATATTTGCGATTGAACAACGAGGTCAACGGATCGGTGATGGTCAGCGTACTCAGGTGTTCGTTTTTTTCGGCCAGGCGGTTGTTGATCTGCTTGAGTTCGTCGTTGGAACTGGCCAGTTCTTCTTTCAATCGCGCCAGTTTTTCGACCTCTGTCTTAAGGTGGTCATACAGGCGTTTGTTACGAAGTAACGCTTTGACTTTGATGGCCAGTTCCTGCGGATCGTAGGGCTGGATGACGTAGTCGTCGCCGCCTTTTTCGAAGCCTTTGACCTGATCGATGAAGGTTTTCACGTTGGCCGTCACGAAGACGATGGGGGTGTGGGCATCGAACGCCCGAATGGTTTCGCACACTTCGAATCCGTCGATGCCGGGCAGGCGAACGTCGAGCAGCACGATGTCGGGTCTGTTCCGTTTAACGACGTCGAGCGTCTCGGCGGCATTGTGGGCCTCGAGGAATTCGTATTCGTCGCGCTGCAGCGTTTTCCGCAGGGAATACCGCTGGGTCTCGTTGTCGTCGACAATGAGGATCTTAAATTCGGCCGGCATGGGGTCGTCTAATTCTGGCGGGTGCCTAAAATACGATGAATTTCTTGTAACAGGCTCTCGCGGGAGAACATGGTTTTTTGAAACACGTGATAATTTTCACCGGACAGTTTTTTCTGATCGTCGCGGGTCAGCAGTTTGCCCGTCAGGATGAGGACCGGCGTCGATTCCGTCGAGTCTTTTTCCTGCAGGCTGCGCAGGACGGCAAACCCGTCCGTCTGCGGCATCATGAGGTCGAGGATGATCAGGTCGTAATGTTTTTTCGCAGCCAGCCGGATGGCCATGTCGCCGCTGGTGGCGACTTCGGAAAGGAAGTCGTCCGATTCGAGAATTTCCTCGACCAGTTCCGCCTGCGACAAGTCGTCATCGACGACTAAAATTTTTTTCAATCCTTTTTCAGTGCTCAGCTTGGTCAGGCGTTTGACCAGCATGTCCTGCTGGACGGGTTTGACCATATAATCCGACGCGCCGAGGCTGAAACCGAGTTTGCGGTTGTCCATCATCGAGATGATGACGACGGGAATGTCCTTGGTCGCTTCATTTTTTTTAAGTGACTGTAACACTTCCCATCCGTCTTTCTGTGGAAGCATGATATCGAGTGTGATCAGGGCGGGTTTGAGCCGTTCGGCCGCCTGAAGCCCCGTAATCCCGTCCCGTACGGCCACGACCTGGGTGGTCTCGCTTTCGAGGGCCTTTTTCATGATATAGACGGCCTCGCGATCGTCTTCGATGACGAGAATCAAGTTCTTTCGTGGATCGATCGTCACGGATTCCGGGAAATCCCATTCGTCATCACGGGGTTCATCGGGCGTTGTTTCCACGACGGGCGCGTGCGCTTTCGTATCGCCGATCCGCTGTGCGGGCAGGGCAAAGGAAAACCGCGAACCTTTGCCGGGCTCGCTTTCGACCCAGATGCGTCCGCCCAGCAGTTCCACCAGCTTTTTGGTCAGGGCCAGTCCGAGTCCTGTACCGCCGTACTTACGGGTTGCCGTCCCGTCAAGCTGACGAAACGGATCGAAGATCGAGTCGAAATGGCCGGCCTCGATGCCGATGCCCGTGTCCGCGACGCAAAACTCGAGCACGTCATCGAATTTCGTCCGCTTGACGCTCAACGTGACTTTGCCTTTGGGCGTAAACTTGATGGCGTTGGAGAGCAGGTTGAGCAAAATCTGTTTGAGTTTGTTTTCATCGGTGCTGTGAAAATCGATGTGGCCTTCGCGTTCGATCGCAAATTCCAGATCGGCCTCCCGCACCATCGGACGGATGGTCATTTCGATGCTGCTCAGGAAATCGCCGACGTCGTATTCGGAAACGATCAGGTCCATGCGGCCCGCTTCGATCTTCGAGATATCGAGAATGTCGTTGATCAGATGCAGCAGGCTTTTTCCTGATTTTTCGATGATCTTGATCTGTTTTTCCTGCTCCTCGGTCAGGTCGCCGTCCATGCGCGCAAGCAGGATGCTCGAGAGGGCGAGGATGGAATTGAGCGGCGTGCGCAGTTCATGGCTCATGTTGGACAAAAACTGCGACTTCAAACGATTGGCGTCCTCCGCCGTTTTCCGCATCTCTTCGATCTGACGGTACGCCTTTTCGAGTTCCGACCGCCGTTGTTCAAACTCGAATTTTTTCTTTTCGAGGTCGCGGTACGATTGTTCGACGGATTGTTCGATACGGACGCGCTCCGAGATGTCGGTCAAAATCCATATCTGTCCGACCGTCTTGCCGTGTCCGTCGATCACGGGGTCTACGCATCGATGCAAGTGCGTCAGGGTCGGGTGTTGCAGGTCGAGCCGGTCTTCGTGAAGGGCCGTCGATTTCGTCAACGGCGTCATCCACGCGTCAGGTTTCTTGAATATCGGCGCCGTTGCCTTCAGCAGAGCCGCCGCCGGTTTGCCGGTCCATTCGGAGGCATCGATGGCGAATATTTTTTCGAAACGGGAATTGCAGAAAGCGGTGTTGTTCTTGGCGTCGATGATCCAGACGGCATCGGACAGGGCGTGGAATGCGCCGTCGTAAGCGAATGCCGGACGTGCGGTCGATTTCTTCCTCGCCGTTCTTTGCATCGTTCGGCGGGTGCGGGAACGCGGCGATTGGGCCATGGGTTACTGACCGATCTTGCTCTTGTACTGACCTGCTTTCAAAAGGCCTTCGGTTGACGGCGATTTCATTTTGAGTTTAATGATCCAGCCTTTTCCGTACGGATCGGAATTGATGACCTCGGCCTTGTCCTGAAGGCTTTCATTGATTGCCGTTACGACGCCGGCCACCGGCGTGTAGAGATCGCTGACGGTTTTGACGGCTTCGATGGAACCGAACGGCTGTCCGGCGTCCAGGCTTTTTCCGACCGCCGGCAGTTCGACAAATATAATGTCGCCCAGTTCCGACTGGGCGTAATCGGTAATGCCGATCGTGGCTTCATCATTTTTGATGGACAACCACTCATGGGATTCCGTATAGAAGAGATCGTCGGGAAATGTCATGAACGTTACTCCTGTAGGTTAACCCGCAAGCTGAGAGCTCCAGAGATACAGTCGTTTCAATTCGAGCATCTTGCGGTCGATTTTGGCGTCCGTCGGGTTTTTCTGTTTCAAGATTTTGCAGACTTTGTAAGCCGTGCCGAATTGTCCCATAGTGACGTACGATTCGACCAGTTCCAGTGTCGCGTCGTTCGGATTGATCTCGGTCGTTTCGATCTCTCCCGTTTCCTCGACGATCTCCTCTTCGATCTCTTCTTCCGCTTCGATCGTTTCGACGGCGGCCGGTTTGACGACGGGCGTTGGCTTCGGCTTGGGAACTTCGACGGCGGGCTCGGGTGGTTTGATGACCGGTTTCGGCGGAGCGACCGGCTTTTCGACGACCGGGGTGGCGGGCAGGGCAGGCTCCTCCAGCGAGGCTTCTTTTTTCAGTGGCTCCGGTACGGCGTCGAGGTACTCCGCATACGTCATTTCCGGTTCGGTTTCAACGCGTGCCAGCGACGCCTCAATGGCGGCTGCATCGGGAGCCGTCATGAGGAAAGCGTGAAAATCCATCGGCTCGTCGTCTACGGAGGCGGAGTATTCGGCGAGTGACAGGGCCTTTTCGTCGTCAGCAAGTTCGGCTTCGCGCCGTTCAGAAAAGTCGGTCAGTCCGGACAGATAGTCATGATATGAGATCGGTGTATCGGGCAATTCGCCGGCCAGCTTGGATACGAGTGACAGATCCTGTTCTTCGAGCGCGCCGTAGGGTTCTTCTTCGGTGAAAAGGGCCTCCATCAGCAGGGATTCGTCCGTCAGGATGTCGAGATAATCTTTGTAGGAAATTTCAAGCTCGTCCAGAGCGGCTTCCTGTTCGTCGAGCGATAGCAGCGTTTCACCGTCGGACGGGGCGACGGTTTCTTCGACGACGGGCTTTTCCTTTTTCGCCTTCGGCGCTTTCTCGGCGACGTCTTCTTTAGCCGCCGCTTTGGGTTTTTTCGGCGGTGCGGCCCTGGACATCAGGTCGTCCAGTTCGGCCCGCGACATCAGGACGGCCTTACCGGCGTCGATCAAAGCCTTACGCTTTTTGTATTCGGCAAAACTGAGTTCGTCATCGACGCAAAAATAGTGCTTGCCCTGGGCGTCGGTATAGCTGGGGATCAGGCCGCCCAGTTCATCTGATGATGCGGGCGATTTGACCACGGCGGGTTCCACCGGTTTCGGCGGCGTGACGACGGGCGCCGGTTCTTCTTTTTTCTTTGGAATCTCGCGTGGTGTTTTCGTTTCGACCGGCGTTTCCTCCGCGACATCCGCCGTTTTTTTGGAGCGGGCAGCGACTTCGACCAGGTCATGACGGATCAGCAGTTCGGCCTCGGCGTCTTTCGCCTCATCCTTTACTACCGTCGGTGCGGCTTCTTTTCTAGTTTCGGCCGCGGGGGTTGGAATTGCTTTCTTTTTCTCCGTGACCGGTGCGGGCGGTTTTTCGGCTACGAACGGTTTGGCGTCCGCCGGCTCATCCTCGTCACCGCTATCTTTGACTTTTTGATAGGCGTCCTTGAGGTCGACCAGTTGCTGAATGACCTCACGATTGATCGGATCCATGCGAAGCGCGGTCCGGTAGCGAGTCACGGCCGATTTAATGTCGTCTGCTTCAAGAGCGATGTCGCCGAGCAGTTTATGGGCACTGGAATTGGCCGGAGAAACGTTGAGATAGGCTTCGAGGATTTCCCGGGCTTTGGCCTTGTTACCGGAGCGATAATAAGCACGGGCCAGTACGAGATGCGCCGGGCCGTAATTCGGATAGTGTGAGAGCCCTTCCGTGCAGAGGCGGATCGCTTCGTCGTAATTGCCGATACCGATATACGCGTCGGCCAGCTCGGCAAACCGTATCGTATTGGGCTGAATGACGAGCTTGGTTTCGATGCGTTGGATCAGATCGATCAGCCTGATCTCGGCAAGAATCTCTCCGTTACCAATGCCCCCGGCGGCGTCTTTCGTCTTCGCCATTCGACTTGCTCAGCTCCGTATCATGCGGCGTTCGGTTCTTTTTTGCGTAAAGATAGGAAAGCAATCATGCAAAAGCCAACCAAAGTCCAAAAATTGAAAAAAATCATCCCGAAAAAATTGGCCCGATCCGTCACCACGTTGCGGATGCCGACGAACGAGGTGTAACTCGCATAGGCGATCATCAGCAATTCCAACAGGACGATCCGGTCGATGTGGATCCGGTAGCGCTGCATGGATTCGGACTTGAAAAAACCCCACTTGGGCGTCCGGACGAAAGCGGAACGGACGTTGAAAAAGCCTTCGAGGATTGCGCGTGAATTGGAAATGCTGAGACCGATGCTTCCCATCATGAAGATCGGAAAAAGCAGCAGTTTCTTTTTGAAATTGCGGTTGATCGCCTTTTCGGCGTGCCAGTAAAACCAGAACAGTCCGACGATCGTGACAATGAAAAACGTCATGATGTCGAGCATGACGTTGAAACGTCCGTTTGGATTGGGCAACAGCAGGATCGTGGCGTTAAGGATACAGGAGATCAAAACGAACACGTACGAAAAATTGGCCGTGAGATGAAAGACGGCCTGTATTTTCGTCCACAGCGGGAGTTCGGCCCGGACGAGGCGCGGGAGCAGTTTTTTGGCGGTTTCGATCGAGCCTTTGGTCCAGCGGAATTGCTGTGATTTGAGCGCATTGATCTCCGCGGGCAGTTCGCCCGGACAGACGACGTCGTCGAGGAAAAGGAAACGCCAGCCTTTGAGCTGAGCACGGTAGCTCAGGTCAAGATCCTCGGTCAGCGTATCGTCCTGCCAGTTGCCCGCATCGAGGATACAGTCCTTCCGCCAGACGCCGCCGGTGCCGTTGAAGTTGATCAGGAACCCCGCCCGGTTACGGGCCAATTGTTGAATCACAAAATGGCCATTGAGTCCGATGGATTGGCTGCGGGTCAGCCACGAGTAATCCTCGTTCAGATGTCCCCATCGCGTCTGGACCATGCCGATCTTCGCGTCGGTAAATCGGGACACGGTCTGCATTAGAAAATCGGATCCCGGGATAAAATCCGCGTCGAAGATCGCGACAAAATCGCCCGTGGCCCGGGCCAGACCTTCACGGAGCGCTCCGGCCTTGTATCCCTTGCGTTCCGTCCGATGGAGATGATGGATCGTGAATCCGTCCTGCCGCATGCGTTCGACCGCCGATCGCGAAATGGCCAGCGTCTCGTCCGTCGAGTCGTCCAACACCTGGATTTCCAGGCGCTCCTTCGGCCATTTCAATCGGGACGCGGCCTCGATCAGCCGTTCGGCGACGTAATATTCGTTGAAGATGGGCAACTGGACGGTCACTTTCGGATATTCCTCGGGACGGAGTACAGTGAGGTCGCGCTCCGCATGCCGCGGGTCGAAGCGGTGTTTGAGGAAATAATAGATCATGACGAAATTATGTGTGCTGAATAAAAACAGGATGGACATGCACACAAGGTAGGCGCAAAACAGCAAAACGCTGCCGTCTAATGGCATCATAACATTCGGGGTTTTAGGGTTATTCTTTCGGACCGGTGTGAGGGTGACACGCCGATCGCTTGATTTACCAGTTTGAAACGACCTTGTTTAAAATATTCTGGGCGACGATCTGCAACGCTTCGTCTAATCCGTCGGACCGTCGTTTGTCGCCCTGCAGGGTATAACGCCCGGTTCCGCTGATCATTTCTTCCCATATTACTTTTTTATCGCGCGTCGATTCGTATCGAACCGACGCTTGTATCGTAATTTTATAATCGTTGGTGGTGAAATTACCGCCGGTACCTTCGAATGTGAACGGTACGTCTTCGAGGCCGGTAATCTTACCGATCAAAATCACGTCCGCTCCCGGGCGATCGGTGATTTTGAGGTTATTGTCTTCCAGAATGGCCGTCGTTACCCGATCGGTCAACCTTTCTCGGATACCGGGTTCGGCGGTCTGGTTCTCGAACACGGGGACGTGGATCGTTTTGTAGGGGCCGACATTGGCGCCGCTGAAGGAATATGCGCAGGCGCTCAAGGCGATCGCCGTTATGTACCACGTGCGTCTCACAGGTCGAGCTGGTATTGTTTGATCTTGCGGTACAGCGTTCGTTCGGACAATCCCAGCGACTTGGCGGCGAGGCTGCGTTTACCGTCGTATTTTTTCAACGCGCGAATAATGAGGTCCCGTTCGACTTCGTTGACCGTCATGTCGGAAGGATCGACCGGAGGCTCTTCGACGTTGAACACTTCCGGTTCGACGATTTTTCCGGGTTGGAGTTTTTCGACCGGTCCCGTCGACAGGCTGTCGGAGGACGTCGATGCCGATCGGCCGAACTTGGCCGCTAGAAAATGTTTGATGTCGGTGATGTCCTGTTTGAGCGCCAGCAAGGTTCGGTAGAGCAGTTCTCTTTCCGCCTGTTCAGGTGTCACGTTCATTCGCATCGGCAGATGGACCGCCTCTTCGTCGAGCCGGTCAACGTCGCGGAATTTTTCGAGGTGGCGGGCAACGTCGTCGGCCGTGACGAGGTCCCCACGTTTCAGCGTGATCAGGCTTTCGACAAAATTGCGCAGTTCGCGGACGTTACCCGGCCAGCGGTAACGGACGAGCATCTCCATCGCGTCACGGGACAGGCCACGAACTGACGCGTGTTTGTTCTGAGTGAAGTCGTCGATGAATTTTTCAACCAGCAGGGGAATATCGTCCTGTCGCGCCCGCAGAGGAGGCAGTTCGATCGTGATGGCTTTGAGACGGTAGTACAGGTCCTTTCGGAAATCGCCCCGGCGCACCATGGTCTCGAGGTTTCGGTTGGTCGCGGCGATCACACGTACGTCGGATTTTTTGGTGGTGGAACCACCGACACGAAGGAATTCACCGGTTTCCAGCACGCGCAGGAGTTTGACCTGCGTGGCCAGCGGCATGTCGCCGATTTCATCGAGGAAGATCGTCCCGCCGTTGGCGGATTCGAAATAACCCTTGCGTTCACCGACGGCGCCGGTAAAGGCGCCTTTTTCGTGGCCAAACAGTTCCGACTCGAGAATTCCTTCGGCGATGGCGCCGCTGTTGACAATGATAAGCGGCCGTTGTTTGCGGTGGCTGAGTTGGTGAATGGCCTTGGCCACCAGATCTTTTCCGGTGCCGCTCTCCCCGACGACCAGGACCGGAACGTCCGACGGTGCAATTTTGATCATGTCGGACAGGATGTTTCGGATGGCCGGTGAGTTTCCGATCATACCCGCGGCCCGTGCCACGGCCTCAATGTCGTCGTGATCGTGAAGAATAAATGTGGGTTCAGGTGTTTTCGTTTCGATCATATCTAACTTCGGATGATATCGAGTATCTCCGCCGCTACCCGCTCCACGTGATCGTTGATCACAGTGTAGTCGAACTGGTCCGCTTTGGCCATTTCTTCGTTCGCCCTTTCCAGCCGTTCGGTGAGACCGGCCGGATCTTCGGTTCCGCGTGCAAGAAGCCGGCGTTTGAGTTCGTCCAGCGACGGCGGCTTGATGAAAATCAGTACGGAATTGTCGGGATACTGTTTTTTAACGCTCAGCGCTCCGTTGACATCCAGGTCCATGATCACGTTGCACCCTAATTGGAGGTCCGGTTCAACGGCCATTCGCAACGTACCGTAGTAATTGCCGAAATGGTGATCGTATTCGATAAACTCATGGTTCTGTATATGAGCCTGGAATTCTTCCGGTGTAATGAAATAATAATCCTTTCCGTCGCGCTCTCCCTCACGTTGTTTCCGTGTCGTCGCCGAAACGGAAAATACGAGCGTCGGGTCGGTCGCCAGTAACGCGTTTTTAATGACAGTCTTGCCCGTACCAGAAGGCGCACTGAGTACGATCAACTTACCACTCTTTGCCTGCATCTTTGTCATGCTCAAACCTGACAAAATTGCTGTTTAATTGACGAAAAATATAGAACATAAGCCATTATATATCAAGAAGTTTTATCTTTACTAACCCGGCAGGGCCGGAACATCGAATTGAAATGAAACACGTAACCACAGAGGCCACCGAGCACGCA
>CAYZJB010000030.1:0-23717 GCA_964478735.1 uncultured Bacteroidota bacterium
AGCACTCTCACTTCCGATTCCTACTCGCTATAATTTCTATATCGGAAATCAGGTCACATTTATTTATTGTTTGTTCAAGGTTTACCTTACCATTACCAGACAGTCTTTACCGATGACTGCTCTACCACCCCATCGGGGTTCGCACTCTATTTTGCCATTTCTTCATACAATCATTTCAGCCTTTCGGGCTTGAATGTTGCCATCGCGAGCCAATTCCGAAGGGAAGGCAGATTGTATAAAACACTGCTACAAAGTTTACGTCAACCCCGAAGGGTGACATTTCGACTGAACCTGCCAAACCTCTTCCAGATAGTGCAATCAAAATAATTTCACTAAAAGCGCTCAACGAGAGTGAGGTTAACATAAGATCTTTACGCGTTTTGATTTTCATCATGCCGAAAAAACCCCGTGTGTAAGAGGAGGAAAGGGAGGGTTGGTGAAAATTTTCGGGGGTTGCCTGAAAATCCACGAATTCTGGGAAACGGACTGATGATCGGAACCTTTATGCCGGTCGGACTCTGGACCTTGCTTGGCTGTGCTCCCCGAAGCGCACGTCGCCGATTTCATGATCATTCCCGATAGATCGCCTTGTCGGGAAATTTTGGATCGTGGACCTTCAGAATGATCACGTCCCCGCCCTCGTGGTTCATTGATTTCATGAATACGTCCCACGGATAGGAAAAATCCCGTCCCCGTTTGGTTCCGATGTCATTGGTGATGACGCGCTCGGAGGTGTAGCCGGTTACGACGACCATGTGATAGAGCGGACCCGGCGGCGTGAAGTATGGATTACCCAGCATCCGTCCTGCCGTCGGCACGATCACGGGAAACCCGCGAGTTAAAAGGCTCTTCAACGTATCGACGCTGGCCTTGCGAACGATCTGCACCTCGTCGTCGGCGAAACCAAAATAACCCGTCGCGAGCATTTTGACGGAATCCGCGTGAAGGTCCTTGTGAACGCCCCATGCTTCCATTTGCCAGTCGATCATGTCGACAAGTTGTGCGTGAATGTTGTCCCGATCCGTTTTCTTACTCCCCGTGAGGTGATATAAGACCATCAAAAGTGCTGCCTCTTCGCACGATTCTTTGTGAATTTTCCAACTGTCCGGATTTTCGTGCGGCGCCTGGCAGAACCACGGAATGTCGAGATACGCTTTGTCGGGAATCGAAACGATCGAATCCTTCGAATGGATCGTCATCTGTCCCTGCTGTTTGACGGCCCGGATCGTGGCTTCATTGGCCCGGTCGATTTGTTCGCGTTCGAGATACGACTGGACGCGCGGATACAGGACAAAACTGCTGACGAGCAGGACGCCGGCCGCGGCGAAAACAAGTTTCCGTTTCATTTCACTCCCGATTGTAAAAATGCTCTGGGTAGATAATCGATCAGATCCCCCGCGGTCAGTCCGCGCTCCGATTTCTCCGCCGCGGCGAGGTCGCCCGCAAGCCCGTGAAGGTACGCACCGACGAATCCCGCGTCAACGGTCATGAGGCCCTGTCCCAGCAGCGCCGCGATGAGCCCCGTCAAAACGTCGCCACTGCCGCCGGTCGCCATGCCCGGATTGCCGTTGGGGTTGACGAAAATCGCTCCGGATGGATCCGCAACCAGCGTCGGCGAACCTTTGAGCAAAATGGGCTTCTGTAATTTTTTCGCGGCCGCGCGGGTGAACGCGGGCCTGTCGGCCAACAGTTTTTCTTTGATCGTGCCGGACAGCATGGCGAATTCTCCGGCGTGTGGTGTAAACAGCACGTCGGCCTGGATGTTCTGAATGAGTTCGAATTCTCCCGCCAGGGCAATGATCGCGTCCGCGTCGATGACCGCGGGTTTGTTCAGCGTTCTGACAAATTCTTTGACCATCGATACCGTCTCGTCGTTTTGCGACAGGCCGCAACCCATCGCGACAACGCTGCTCCACTCGTGTTGCTCCGCCAGTTTCGGCATCGCCGATCGTGCGATGGAACCGGCCGGCGTCGCGTCGAGATCGACCGTCATCACTTCCGGTACGGTCACGCGAACGACGTCGGTGACCGGCGGAGGGGCCGCCACGCGAACGAGTCCGGCACCGCCGCGCATGGCCGCACGGGCTGCGAGCACCACCGCGCCCGTCATCCCGCGCGATCCGCCGACGATCAGGACCTTGCCGAACATGTGTTTATGCGCGTCGTGACGGCGCCCGGTCAAACGTTCGCGGACGTCGATCGCCTCGATCAATTGCACGTCGCCGCCGCGCGTCAGTTCGACGGGAAATCCCAGATCGGCGACGATCAGTTCGCCGGTATAATTTTTTCCATCGCCGAAAAGCAGGCCCGTTTTCGGCAATCCCATCGTCACGGTGGTGTGCGCACAGACAACCATGTTTTCCGGCCGGCCGGTTTCGCCGTTAAGCCCGGACGGAACGTCGATCGCGAGAACGTACGAACCTTCGGTTCGCCATTCATTGATCGTGCGGACAATTTGATACAGGGCGCCGCGCAAATCGCCGCGTGCCCCCGTGCCGAGCAGGGCATCGACGACCAGGTCCGGCCGTTCGTCGTCTTTTTCGTACCGCTCCTCGTCGATAAACTCCGGCTGAATACCCGCCGCGATCATTTTGTTGAACTGCACCAGCGAGTCGGTGCGGAGATTTTGTATGCTCCCTAGGATAAACACCCGCGGCATGGCGCCGGACATTTTGAGCAGTCGCGTCACCACGAGGCCGTCGCCGCCGTTGTTGCCTTTACCGCAGAAGACGGCGATGCGCATGTTTTTGAATCCTGGAAATTTCGACCGGATGGCTTCGAAAACCGCCTGGCCGGCGTTTTCCATCAGCGTTTCGCCGGGAATGGCAAATTCCTGAATGGTCTTTCGGTCGATTTCCTGCATTTCTGCAGGCGTGACGATGCGTTTCATGATCGGGTCTGAGATTGGGTAATGGCTGTGTCAATTAAGGTTTTTCCCGGAATGGAGTCAAGGATACACCTCACTCCCCAACCTATTTTTTATTTGTGCTGCTGTAAGAAAACAGCCCCGGCTGTTCCCTGAGACTGTGCCCTCCCTGCCTATATTAATGAGACAGAAATTCGTATAGTGCTTGACTCACAGGTCGCGTTGGTCAAACGACAACCCATATTCGGAAGCCCTGTTCAAAACCGTGAAATACCGACCGCAGTTCCCGGAGCGCTTCGAATCTGAAGCACACGCACGATCGTTGTGTGCTCGTCTCTTTCACTGGACAACCACGAACATCTTCACTTGGGAATCGCCATGCTGACACCAGCCATGGTACGACCAACGGCACGAACCGCTACTTCGCCAGCGATCCGAGGTGCTCGCCAAAGCCTTGCCAACTCAAGTATGGATCAACAAACCACTCTCAACTCCTATGATTTCTAGCTAACTCACAAAAAATTATGTCTCATTTGTATTGACAGGAACCGGAGGGGTTGGAACGTTGCGCCACGTATTGTGATCAGCACTTTTCGTAGCGCGCTTCCAAGCCCGCGCTGCACAGGCTTGACATCCTGCTCAGTTCAACAGCACGGTATAGGAATGCTTCATAACATGGTGCACAACGCCGACCCTACCGCTCAAAAAACTTCCCCGCAACGTCGGACCAGTCTTTGTCTTCCAACCGCTCGAGTTCGCCGACATACAAATCCGTGGACTTCCCGTTGCCGTTGCCGGGGTGAACGATGCCCTTGACCGTCGCTTTGAACCGCTCGATCTCTTCCTGGAAAAACTCCACGGCCGTCTGCCCGATCTTGAGCCCGGCCAGATCGGTGTCGAGATGTTCGGGCTCGACGACGCACACCCAGTTCTGATCGTACGGCGTCGCGTTCAATCGCGTCGGTTCCTTGGCGAGACCGTTGTTGATCCGCGACACGGTGCCGTCGAGCGGCGACGCAAAACGAACGCTGTGGACACCCTGCTTAAGCGAAAACAACGTCTGTCCGACCTTGACCGGCATGCCCAGATTCGGCAAATCCATCGCGTCGACCCTGCCGATCAGTTTTTTGGCAAAATCGTCGACACCGACGAACGCGTGGCCCTCGGAACTGATGCTGACCCAGCAATGATTTTTCGAAATGAACACCCCACCGGGAATGGCGAATTCAGCCGTATTGAATTGTTCGGCTCCTCGAAACGGCGTCACAAAAACTTTCGGCTTCAGTTGCTTCGCAATCCGGTCCTGCCGTTTGATCAGGGATTTTTTCATCATCGCGAGCAGTTCGTCCTCGGTAAACGGTTTCTGGATGTAATCCATGGCGCCGTGTTTCATGCAGTCCACGGCCGACTCGACCGTTCCATATCCCGTAATGACGATGACGTCGACATCGGGACGCAAATGTTTGACGCTCTTGACCACGTCGTGTCCATCCATCTCCGGCATCTTGAGATCGGTAAAAACAAAGTCGTAGTGGTGCGATTGAATGAGACCGAGCGCTTCCTGTCCGGTATTGACCGTGTCGACGCTGTAGCCGTCGAGGACCAGAATTTTTCTAAAACTGTCGAGAATGACGTCCTCGTCGTCCACGCAGAGCAATTTCGCTCTCGGGTTGGCCACTTCGACGCGTTTGAGGCTCTTCGCTTCGCGGCTGAAGTCCAGCCGAAGCGATTCCGTGAGCGCTTTTTCGCGCTCTTCCCGGTTTTTCTTCTCTTCGAACTTCCTGACGCCAAAACGGATCGCCACGTCAAGAATGATGAAGAGGATCAATGCCACGATGAACAGTGCCATGACTTTATCCTTTCCTTAAAATCGTTTTGACGTCCGGGTCCGACGCGCACGGCATGAGATACCGCGCATCGTATTCAAGGTCCGCCGGAATGAGACGGTAAAACCAGCCTTCGAAATACGGATCCTTGAGTACGATCCGCACATCGCCGGCGATATCGGAATGCACGTCGAGAATACGGCCGCCGACCGGGCTCAACACGGCGTGACGAACGCCGTCCTCCGCCGTCACGTGGGCGCACGCGCCGCCCTGCACGAGTTCCTCGCCTGCCGCCGCCAATTCCACCCCGGCCAGCGGCTCCACAATCCGCAGCATAAGATCCGTGACTCCTATCCGTACGGTACCGTCGCGCTCGTGGTGCAGCCAGCTGGTGTAACCCAGACGCAGATAACGCGACGGACACGGCACAAACGCGGGAACCCCGTTGTCGTCGCGTCCCCGTTCCAACAATTGTCCGTACCGTACCGCGCGTCGGACGGCGGCAATGATTTCCTCCGCCGTAAACGGCTTGGCGATAAAATCAACCGCTCCGCAGTACAGCGATTTCACCGCATTTTCCATAGTAGAATAACCCGTCGTCATCACCACGGGCGTGGCCACCCATCGCTTCTGGACTTCCCGCAGGAGATCGAATCCGTCGATCTGCGGCATCAGGATGTCACAGACGATGACGCGATAGGAGTTCGCATCGAGACGGGCCATTGCCGAAACCGCATCGATCGCCGTTTCCACGCTCCATCCTTCGGAACGCGCCACGGTCGCGACGGCGTCGAGAATCACCTGTTCGTCGTCGATGATGAGAACGTCTTTCATCGTCCGCTCTCCACGGGTAATTGAATTCGGAAGGTCGTTCCACGCCCGCTTTCACTCTCCACGCTGATCTTGCCGTTGTGATTGTCGACGATGCCCCAGATGACGGCCAGCCCCAGCCCCGTTCCTTTCTGTCCCTTGGTCGTAAAAAACGGTTCAAAAATATGTTCCAACTGTTCTCTCGGAATACCGCATCCGGTATCGTGGATGCCGATCTCCACGTATTCTCGTACTCCCTCCTCCTCCGCCGCGTCCCACTTCTGCCAGCCGCAGTCGGATCGGCTACAACTGTGGAACAATCCGCGTCCCGGAACGACAAAACTGAAGATGCCCGACCCGCACGACGGACACACGGCGCCGCGCTCCATCATCGACACGCCGCACTGCGGGCAGACGACGTCGTCGGCCTTTTCGTCCCGGTTCAGCAACGTCGTTTTCCTCTCGTGGCTGCCGTACAGCGCGTCGAGAGTCAGGTACCCTTCTCCGGTACGGCCACGGACCTTGACCTTGATCGACGGACGGCCGCCAAACCGTACCTCCTGATCGAGCAGCGTGTGCCGTTTAGGACATTCCGCCTTTTTGACGACGAGCATCCCGACGGGCGACAACGACTTCAATGCCGTCGAGATCGTGATCGTGCCGCCGTGTGAATTGATGGCGTCGTTCGCATTGACGATCAAATTCATCATCACCTGCTGCATCTGATTGGTGTCCACCTGGATCGGGGGAATCTGCTCGCCGAATTCCTTCACGACGCGGATCCGGTTCATCGTCAACTGGTTGTTCACCACGGCGAGCGCGTGATCGATGATTTCGTGAATGTCGGCTGGCGACCGCTTGGGCACCGACTGACGCGCAAAATCGAGTAGACTTTTGACGATCTCGCGACTGCGCAGCGTCTCGCGAACGATGACCTTCAAATCGTTTTGCAGTTCCGGCTGCGCGCCGCAGCGTTTGAGCAGGTACGTCGCGTAGGTCAAAACCCCCGTGAGCGGATTGTTGATTTCATGGGCCACGCCGGCGGCAAGACGGCCGAGCGAAGCCATCTTGTCGGACTGGAACAATTGCAATCGCGCTTCGGCCAGTTTGCTCGTCATGTTGTTGAACGACCGCGCAAGCTGGCCGAGTTCATCCGGCCGTCGCACCGGGATGACATGATTGAGATTTCCTGCTGCGACTTCTTGTGTCGCCTTGAGCAGGCTTTTGACGGGCCGATCGACCCAGCTTTTGACGAACCACCCGATTACGACGCTCACCAGCACGATCGCGATCGAGGCCAGGACGATGATGTTCATCTCGATGCGGTGGATCGCCGCGTCGACGTCGGTGAGCGACATTGTCACGTCGAGAACGCCGAGAACCGTTTGCGTACGGTCATGTTCATGGCACGACGATTCATAACACGACGATTCATTGTAAATCGGATTGATGATCCCGAGAATGCGCCCGTCGCCGTTTTCCGTTTCGAAAATCCGCGTGCGCGCCTCGATGGACAACCGCTCCAGTGGCTGGTTGGCCGCGTGACAGCCGTAGCAGGCTTCCGCGGCCTTGTCCACCATCTGGCCGACGTCGCCCGATTTGGACGAATACATCACTTCACCGTTCTTGTTGAGAACGCGAATCCGGCTGATCGTCGGCTGACGCGCCATGTTGGCGATGACCTCGTGAATACGGTCGGGCTGATTGAGCAGCATGTCGTACCGTGTGCCGTGTTTGACCGTTTCGCTGAGCTGATTCGCGTGCCGCTCGACTTCTTCTTCCAACGCGGTACGCAAAAATCGTACGGTCAAAAACGACAACGCGCCGATGCTCAACACGATCGTGACGCCGACCGCGAGGATCAGTTTGATGCCCAGTTTGTCGAGCAATTTTACGGCCATCGTTTCCCCGGTGAATCCTTCGGCCAACTGTATTCGTCGTCGTGACACTTGGTGCAATCCGGCGATCCCGTATACGCCTTGCCCGGATGGCAGCTCACGCACGACAGGCCGTTATGATTGTCGTCCAGCCGCAGGCCCGCCACTTCATGGCGGAACGAACCGCGTTTTTCAAGCTGGTGGCAGCTCTGGCAGTCCCGATTGACGCGCGTGAAACGATTGCCTTCGCCGTGGCAGCTGCGACAACTGACGAAGCGGTGATATCCCTTGATCGCCCATCCCGTTCGAGTCGTGTGATCGAAAGGTTTCGCTTCCCGGTCCGAGTGGCACGGCGCACACCCGTCGTTTTTATGACACGTAAAACATTTTTCATGTTTTTCGTCTTCGGTCATGGTTTCCGACGAACGGCGCGTCCGTTCGAATGAGGCTTTTTTGGTCACGTCATGACACGTTGCACACCCTTGATTCTGATGGCACGACACACAGCTTATGTCGAACGTTCGAGCATGCTGATCGTGGTAAAATGTCACGCGTGTGCCTTCGTTCGTTTTTGTATCGTAGAGAACGCGAACGGGTTGCTCTATTTTTTTGTGCGCTTTGGCCCTGTTTATGTCGAGACGTTTGATCGCCTGCTTGATATCGGCGAGTTCATGGCACGATCGGCATTCGACCGTGCGCTGCCATTCCCGGTGACAGGAAATGCACTGGCGATGATACGCCGCGACCAGACCCGGTTTTCCGAGTTCGTTGGAAGAACCCGGTTCGTGACAACTGCCGCAGCTCAGGACCGGGCCCTCGGTATTGTAATGATGACAGCTCTCGCATCCGCCGCCCATGTCGGCCATCTCGGCGTGCAGTCGGTGCGAAAAAACGACGGGGCCGTACCGACCTTTAAAACGATCCAGGATGATCGATACGGGCCCCGACGCGGCACTGTGGCGAACCGTGATCAAGTCTTCGCGAGGGCAATCCAACAAACACGGGCTCTGCACGGTCGGATAATCGCAGGAGTGGCATGTCTTACATTTCAGGTCCGATTTAGAATGGGATCGTGTACTCGATGACTGCGCAAGAAGCGCGGGTGAAAACCACAGAAGGATCGTCAGCAGGAAGTAGGAATACCATCGATGTCTCATGACGGCGCTCCTCGCAGGGCGTATTTCGTGGATGGTTTTTTGGAAGCGTCCGGAAGACTGATCACTGGAAATATCATCACGGCGGCGCGGTAGAGAAGGACGAGAATCGCGATCAAACCCAGCGTGACGGAGATTTCACCGATCGACGGAACGTAACGACCGTCCGAAAACGGCGGCGTATACGCAACGATAAAATTATTGATCCGGTTGAGCAGTACGCCGACCACGACGAGTCCCGCCGCGATAAAAAGCCAGAACGGCGACTGCAGCACCTTTCGTGACATCAGCATGCGGAACGGAACGACGATGCCCAGTACGACTTCCACCATCCACATGACGCTTTCCACTGTAAACTCATTAAGGTAAACGAAGGTCTCCCGGATGAACATGTCGCCGATCTTGAACGCCAGGTAGATGCCGAGGATGGGCGTGACCAGCTGTCCCAGGCGGCTCAGAACGTCCATTTCCGGTTTCAGTTTGAACGACTTCGACGCGAGCAACGATTCCACAATGACCATGGGAAGGCCAACGCCGACCGCGCTGATCAGAAACAACAGCGGCAAAATCGGCGTCTGCCACAGCGGGTGCATTTTCGGTCCCGCGATGACCATCAGCGTCCCAAGCGACGACTGATGCAGCGTCGACAATACCACGCCGGCGATGATGAAAATGAATAACGTTCTGGCCAACCCACGGTCAAGCAATCGCAATAGTTTATCGATCGGGCGATCGAGCAGGCTCAGAGGTCCGGGAAGATTCACACGGCCGATGAACCGCTCCGTTACGATGGGAAGAAATTCGATATACAACACCGTCATGTAGATCATGACGCACATGCCGACTTCGAAGAGCGCCGACGTGCCGTTCCACATCACGATCGGATGCCAGACGAAATAATATCGCCCGAGGTCGATGCAAACGCCGATCGCGACGAACGTATACCCGAGCATCGCCGTGAGAAGCGCCGGCCGGATCACGACGTGGTATCGTTCACGATGCATGATGTGGCCGAGCGCGGACGTTGTAAATCCGCCCGCCGCAAGCGCGACGCCTCCCGCCACGTCGACGGCGATCCACAGTCCCCACGGAAATTCCTGATTGAGGTTCGTCACGGCACCGAGACCACTGAAAAATCGTATGGCGAGAAAGACCATCCCGTTGATCGCTAAAAGCATCAGGATCACGACTCCGGGTGTCAAAAATCGATGCGACAACGGTGTCGGCTTATGATTTTCCATCGTCGGACTCCTGCTCGCGAGTGACTTTGCGCCGCATCCACATGATGCTGCCGAGCAAGGCGTACAGCAACACGGGCGGCATGAAATAAGCAAAAATTCCGTGCTGGATGGACTCCGATACACCCGGCGCGGGGTTCCGGCCGAGACGTTGCGGAAATCCGAGTCGCCCGAAATCCTGGCCGGCGAGATACATCCACGACGTACCGCCGACCTCGTTTTCACCGTACACATGATCGACGTATCGATCCGGATATTTGCGAATGCGTTCTTTGGCCAGCCGTAGAAGGTCCTGCCGTCGTCCGTACGTCATCGCTTCGACGGGACAGATGTGGACGCAGGCCGGTCGTTTGCCCTCACGGGTAAGGTCGATGCAAAAATCGCATTTCATCACCCTCGGCTGGATCGCCTTGTCGTATTCGAAAACGGGAATCTGGAACGGGCAGGCAACCATGCAGTAACGGCATCCGATACATTTGTCTGCATCCCAGACGACGGCGCCGTTTTCGTGTTTTGAAAAAGCGCCGACAATACACGCGGACACACAGGCCGGACGATCGCAGTGCATACACTGGGTTTTGACATCGATCGCATGCGGTGACGCCGGGTACTCGTTGATCACCGTCAAGGCGTCGGCACGGGTTCGTCGCCGGTTTTCGAACACGGCCCGGTCTTCGTATGTCTCTACGGGCGCGGTGAAAATACCGTGGGCCTCTTTGCAGGCCCATTCGCAATTGCGGCAACCGATGCACACGCTCGTATCGACCAGTACGCCCATCCGGTCATCGGACAGGACGTTTTTCGGTCCGGCTTTCGCGGTACGTGTGCCGGCAACGGCATGAAGGCCAAGCAGCGCGCCGAACTTCAAGAGGGCACGGCGGCTTATATCCATATCACTCCCCTTTTTCAGGGTCGTTTCAACCTGAGAACATCCTCAGGTCTCAGCCTATGATAGACACGTTAAACAGGTTGACCAATGATCAACGTCATGCAACTCCTTATCCCGTCGGAATTTCAGATCAGCCGGTAGGAATTGTTCTCCTTCAGATTAGTCTTGACATAAACGACCCATCGACTTATATTCAACCATAAGGTTGAATATTATGTCATCCACAAAAACACTCGATCATACGCTCGGCGCGCTGGCCGATCCGACGCGACGGGCAATTTTGCAGAAGCTGTCCCGCGGAGAAGCGCGCGTGACGGAACTGGCCAAACCCTTCGACATGTCGCTCAACGCCGTATCCAAGCATATCCGCATCCTCGAACGGGCCAGACTCGTTCGACGCCGCCGCGAAGGGCGTGACCATTACCTGTCCGTCAATCTGAAACCTCTCGACGAAGCCGCCGCCTGGATCGAAAAACAACGGTCGTTCTGGACGTCCCGTTTGGACACGTTGGAAGCGGTGTTGAAAGCCGAAGACCGGAAGGAAAGACAATGACTCCGGCAGATTACTATCGACGGCAATTCCAGTGGCCTAACTGGGACATGATATTCGACGCCCTGCCCGCCATTCAGGGCAAACGGATCCTCGATCTGGGATGCGGCGTCGGCGACGTGAGCGCCGCGCTTTCTCGACGCGGGGCCGCGGTGGTCGGCGTGGACATCAACGAAGACCTGTTGGAAACAGCCCGTGAACACGACGGCATCGATTTTATCCGGGCCGATCTCCGCCAACTTCCCGAACTGGGCCCGGCCTTCGACGGGATCTGGTCCAGTTTTGCCGCCGCGTATTTTCCTTTGGATTTTCCCGATGTATTGTCCCGATGGATGACCCATCTCAAGCCGGGCGGCTGGATCGCCGTGACTGAGGTCGACAAACTGTTCGGTCATGAACCGCTTACCGATCGGACACGAAATCTATTCGACGCTTATCGCCGGGATGCCATGGAGAACGGGCGCTACGATTTTGACATGGGAGCCAAATTAAGCGGACATGTCCGGGCATTGGGTATGACCTTGACGGACGAGTTGACCGTCCCCGATCGTGAGTTCTGCTTTACAGGACCTGCCGACGCCGAGGTAGTCGAAGCCTGGCAGTCCCGACTTGATGGGATGACGCTACTTCAATCGTTTTGCGGAGATGCGTTTCCCGTCGTGCGCGAAGACTTTATCAAATGTCTCAATCGTCCGGACCACGCTTCCACGGCCAGGGTCATCGCTTGCATTGCCATCTTATAAACCAGAAAGGATACTTATGAAATCCACCGCTTCATCTTACGGTACCGTTATCGCTCCGCAAACCTTCAGCATCGAGCGTCTGCTTCCAGGACCGATCGATCGGGTTTGGAGTTATCTCACGGAATCCGACAAGCGCAAACAATGGCTGGCTGCCGGGCCGATGGAATTACATCTCGGTGGAAAGGTCGAGCTGGAGTTCCACAACTCCGAACTGTCGCCCAAATTCGAGCCGACACCAGAAAAGTACAAACCTTACGAAGGGGCCTGCATGACGGGAAAGATTACCGTGATCGATCCTCCACGGAAGTTGGCATTTACCTGGGGAGAGGAATCCGGCCTGGATTCCGAGGTCACATTTGAACTTCAGCCCATAGGGACGGGGATCATGTTGACCGTAACGCACCGACGGCTTGGAAAGCGTGACCTTCTCCTGAGTGTTGCGGGCGGATGGCACGCACACCTCGATGTACTGGTCGACGTGCTGGAAGGTGACGAACCGTTGCCGTTCTGGTCGACGCATGCAAAATTAGAAGATGATTATGAACGGCGGATCGGTTAAACCGTAAAGACGGTCTAATTTCACCTCTTCGTCGTCGCCAACACGACGCCAAAGACGACGAACGTTGCTCCCCCGCTCCGGTTAACCCAGCGGCGGCCGCGCGGCGACGTTAACAGCCAGCGGGCGCGTCGTGCCGTCACGGCGTACAGCGAGTGAATCATGATGACGAGAAGGCCGTACGTCAGAACGAGCAATGAAAACTGCCCGCTAAAATTTCCATTCGGCCGGATGAATTGAGGAAAGATCGAGAGAAAAAAAAACGATTGCCTTGGGATTCGTCAGTTGTAATGCGACGCCTTGAACGAACCGTTTCCGAAACCCGCCGGTGTCTTTAAACCGGGATTCCACCGCGTCGACCGGCGCCCGCCATAATTTGACGCCGAGATAAATCAGATAGGCGGCGCCGGCGAACTTCAATATCGTGTACGCCATGGCCGACGTTGCCAGTACGACGCCGGCGCCCGTTGCGCTGATCGCGGCAACAACGACCGTACCGACCGATATTCCCACGATGCCGCCGAATGCCTCGTTCAACGTCTGACGCAGGGAAATTGTGATCGTCATGACAACGCCGGGCCCGGGACTGAAAATTGTAACCGCGGCGAGAGTAACGAAGAGCCAGTAATTTTCCATTTCACCTATAGGTCGACGATGCAAGGCTTCTATACGGCGAATTTGCCCTCACGGTTGCGCCGCGAGCAGTGGATCCCTGCAGAAAGTCACCGGACATAGGCCAGTTCAAACGCACAATTTCTCAGACGACATATCGTCCCGGCGTCAGACCCGTGATGGCCTGGAAATGACGGGTAAAATGTGCCTGATCGTAAAACCCGCTTGCCAGTGCCACTTGCGCAGGCGGCCAGCCGCTGCGCAGCATTTGACGGGCTTTTTGAATGCGGATGTTCAGCAGAAACTGGTGCGGCGGTAAACCGGTGTATCGACGGAATGCACGGACCAGGTAGGACGGACTCCATCGCGCGAGTGAACTCAGCTCGTCCAGAGACGGATTCCGATCGAAGATACTCGATCACATTTCGAACCGCATGCCCCTTGTCGCGCGGTGACTTCAACTTTGACGCGCCGTGGCGTTCGCACAACCGCAGTAATACTTCAGACATCAAGTCCTGTCCGCGAGGATCACCGCGCTCGACCACGCATGCGCCCAGAGAAACGAGCCGCCCCAGTTGTTGGCTTCTTTCGGATCGCTGAGACTGATCAAATCTCCAAAAGACAGGATGAATCGACCGGAATCGACGAATTGGCCGGAACAGGCTTCAGAACGCCCGTAACCGTATACTCTTTATTGAGGTTGATCCGCAGACGCCGGCCGATGGGATTCGCCGTGCCAAAGTATTTGCGGGCCACGTCGTCCGACATCACGACCGACGAGAGATCGTCTAACGCCGTGCGGGCATCGCCCCGAGCGAGCGGGAATGTGAATACGTCAAAAATCGCCGGGTCCGCATAGGTAATTCGCTCCCTGAACTTATGACCGTCCAACTCGACCCATCGCTCCGCATCGATGACGCGGACACCGTTTTCGATGGCAGGATATTCCGCCTGCAGCGCCGGCAGAAGCGGAACTCACGTATCATCGAGGATCTTCAACCCGAGCGCCGTGTATCGATATTTCTGTACGAGATGAATCCGGTCGGCGCCGTGATGAAAATGGTCGAAGTTCCACTCGTACCGCGCATACAGCACCATCAGGGCCGCGGTCGACAGGCCGAGGGATAACCCAACGATGTTGATCACGGAAAATAATTTCCGTTTCGTCACATGTCTCCATGCCAGTCAAATCATGTGGATCATGGCCTCCTTCGTTGACTTATTCATAATGCAGGGCGTCGGCCGGATTGGCGGTGGCCGCGCGAATCGCCCGGTAACCGACCGTCAACAGCGCAATCGTCATCGTCAGCCCGATCGCGCCGGCAAAAACCCCGGGTCCAATCGAGATTCGGTACGCAAATTCCTCAAGCCATCCGCTCATGACGATGTATGCGAGCGGAGCGGCAAGGACGAACGCGATCGACAGGAGCTTCATAAATTCGAGCCCGAACATACTCAGGATCTGCCACACCGACGCGCCGAGTACTTTCCGGACGCCGATTTCCTTCGTCTTCCCCTCGGCCATAAAACTGACCAATCCAACCAGCCCCAGACACCCGATCACGATCGCCACTCCCGCAAACGACTGAATAACGACGGAAAATACCTGCTCGGATTCGTAGAAATTTGCGATCGACTCGTCCAGAAAGTCGTATTCAAAAACGTATTCCGGAAATGCGGCAGTCCATATGGTTTCGAGATGCCTGAGCGCTTCGTCGGCGTCGGACATTTGAATTTTGACGTTGGCCTCGTCGTACGCCGACAACAGCGTCGTAATGACGCACGGCGGTATGTCGTAATGCAACGACTGCGTGTTCCAATCCTTGACCACGCCGACGATGGGCATGTACCCGCGTCGGCTGCCTAACTTGATCATCGCACCGACAGCGTCTTCGGACCGGGCAAATCCCATTTGACGCGCAAACGTTTCGTTGACGACGAATTCCTTGATTGTATCGCTCGGCGTCACGTTCCGTCCTGCAAGCAGGGTCAGCCCGTAGATGTCAATATAATGTTCGTCCGCCACCCGCATGTTTGCGTTGATGTACCTGACTTCGTCATCGCGTGTATATTCGATCAGCGAATTCCAGTTTTTGGACGCCGCCGCCGTGGCATAACTGTAACTGACCTGTGAAATGGCGGGCAAACGCAGAAGCTCGGTACGCATTCGTTCGAGCCGCTGTTTATCCTGTATCGGCAGAGACACCGTAACTATCGCATCCGCACGGAATCCAAGGTCTCTGTTACGAAGATGGTTCAATTGGAGCGTCGCCACGAGCGTTCCGATGATCAAAACCTGCGATATCGCCGATTGCAGCACGACCAGACCGCGCCGCAGACCGAATCCGCCGGGTTTCGTATTTCCACCTTTCATCACGACGGCCGGTTGAAATCTGGCCAGCACAAAACCGGGATAGATGCCGGACACCAGCGTGACGATCAGCGTCAGCGCAACGATAAAACCGATCATGGTCGCGTCGTACGCGTTGAAATCGTTCATCGGCCATTCCAGAAGGCCGACCAGTCGGGGCATCAAAACTTCGGCTAGGCCGATGGCAATGGCCACCGACGGCACGACGATGAACAGCGTTTCATTGAGGAATTGCAATACCAACTGACGGCGTCCCGCGCCGAGAACCTTCCGAATGCCGATCTCACGCGCACGGTTCACCGCCTGTGCGGTTGCGAGGTTGATAAAATTAATACATGCGGTCAGTACGAGGAACAACCCGATCAGACCCAAACCGACCAATCGAGACTTCGCCACCGCACTCGGGCTGTAAGTTCCATACTCGACGTCAAAATGTTGCTCCGACAGCGGCATGAGTCGGTACAGGTGGCTGCTCCGCGGATCGTTATCATATTTTTTGCGAAATGCAGGTAACTGCGATTCCAGTTCCGATGCGGACGCTCCCGGACTCAACCGGATCAACGTCGTTGTCACGCTGGTGATGCTTCCCCACTGATTGGCGTCCATTCCCCAGATGACTTCTTTGGCCGAGGCGGCAGTGGCATACGACAAGAATAATTCAAACGGATAATCCGTGTTGGACGGAATGTCGCTGACGATACCGGCGATTTTGAAATCGACCGTGTTGTCCAGGCGAATCGTACGACCGACGGGATCGGAGTCGCCGAAATATTTTTTGGCCGTCCGTTCGGTGATCGCTGCCGTATACGGTTCCTTCAACACCTCGTGATGGCCGCGCACCCATGGAAAATCCAGGATATCGAAAAACTCCGGTTCGACGACCGCCACGGTGCTCTCTTCTTTAAACTTCGCCGGCTGGGCTTCACCCGCCGGAATGACCGTAATCAGGCTTTGCGGACGCCAGAAAATGATGGCCGTTTTTTCAATCAGTGGAAATGATTCCCGCAGCGCAGGCCCCAGCGGCAGCGGCGTCCCCGACGTTTTGTTCAGGCTCTCCGGATCCGTGGTATCCGTTACGATTCGGTAAATGCGGTCGCGATCGGTGTGCCAGTTGTCGAAGCTCGTCGCGAATCGAATGAGCATAAAGATCATCACGGCTCCGGTCAGTGCACAACTCAGGCCGAAAACATTGATCGCCGCGTACGCACGGTGGCGGTTGAGCTGACGAAATGCGGATTTAAAAAATGTAGCTACCATGTATTCATACCTCCGTAGTTACCATTTATTCATACCTCAAGGTTTCGACGGGATTCCGAAATGCCGTACGAAGCGTATGCACACTGATGGTCGCCATGGCAAGGATCAGGGAAATGCTTCCCGCCGCTGCAACCACGGCCCACGACCACTCCGTACGGTAGGCAAATTGTTCAAGCCACCTCTGGCCGGTCAGGTACGCCAGCGGCCACGCGATTGCATTGGCGACGAGGACCAGCAGTGCAAATTCGCCCGCGATCAACGTCGTGACGTTCCAGACGCTGGCGCCTAGAACCTTCCGTATGCCGACTTCTTTGGTTCGGCGCTCCACGGCGAACGTGACCAGACCGAACAGTCCGACCAAGGCGACAACGATCGTGATGATAGCCGCCGCCGAAAAAATCCGAGCCGACCGTTCATCCTTCACGTAAAAATCGTTCAGCCGGTCGGTCAATATATTAACCTCGATCGGGGTCACCCCGTCAAAACGGTTGTGGACCTGTTCGAAGGCGCGTAAGATCGGTTGAACCTGTCCCGCTGCAATGGACGCGGTAAAGTAATCGATCTGATTAACGGGATTCTGCCAGTACCCGATCGCTGCGGGCCGGATCGGCTCGTGTAACGATTGGAAATGAAAATCGCTGACAATCCCGATCACGCGAAGTCGGGCTTTCGCTTTCGGCAAAATGATATCACGTCCCAGCAGTTCGCCTCCGCCCAATGCTTGAACGGCGGACTGATTGAGGATCACACTTGCCGTATCGCCCGCTGAAATAAAATTCCGGCCGGCGATCAGTTTCATACCGAACACGTCGACAAAGCGTTCGTCGCCCCCGAAAAAGAACACCCGCTGTACTTGCGAAGATTGGTCCGCCGGGGCAATGTCGACCTGGT
This sequence comes from uncultured Bacteroidota bacterium, assembly GCA_964478735.1. Classification (GTDB taxonomy): domain Bacteria; phylum CLD3; class CLD3; order SB21; family SB21; genus CAYZJB01. The sequence continues at coordinate 17,641 of CAYZJB010000030.1, forward strand.
CAATGTCTTTCCATTCGCCGGGAACACGGGACGCTACGGTCACCGCCTGTACGCCCGAAACGTTCTGTAATTCATCGCGCATCTGAAGCGCCGAACGCCGCACCCGCCCGCTATTGATATCGACGACGACCCGCGACGCTGGCGTGAACCCGAGATCGCGGCTTCGGACAAACTCCAGTTGCCGGTAAACCACGAAGGTCACCACGATGGCGACAATCGCCGTTGTAAACTGGCCAACGACCAGGATACGCCGAAGCCAGCCGTGGCGCATTGAACCGACCTGGTTACGGATGACCTGCATCGGTTGTACCGACGAGAGAAACAATCCCGGATACAGGCCCGTCAGTACGGTCAGAATGAAAAACAACATCGCTGCGCCCGACAGAAACGGCCCATCGAAGATCGTACGGAATTCCAATTTCCGTCCGGCGATGTCGTTGAACAGCGGAAGGGCCGACTGCGCGACCAGCAGGCCGATCAAAAGTGCCAGCCCGGCAAAGACGCAGGCCTCGGTCATGAATTGCTGCACGAGATCTCCGCGGCGGGCTCCGGTGACTTTCCGCAGACCGATTTCCTTTTGCCGCGTAACGATGCGCGCCGTCGCAACATTGATATAATTAATACTCGCGATGCCCAGCACCAGCAGCGCAATCACGCCCACGATCCGTGCGTACACCGGGTCGCTCTTCAGGACGTTGAAATCGTTCAAAATCTCGCCCGAGTGCAGGTGAACGTCCGTAAGGGACTGGATCGCCAGCACCGGCCGCCCGTCGGCTTTTTCGATGTGACGCGCTACGAGGCTGTTTACTCGTTCGTCAAAAGCCGCCGGACTGACGGATTCCCGCGTGAGGATGTACGTCGTGAATCCGAAAGCTTCCCAGTTCTCGCTGAATCTCGGCCAGCGTGGGTTCGCCGCCGCCAGCGTGGCTTCGGAGACCAGCATGCCGAATTGAATATGGGAATTTGACGGAGGATCGTTGACGACGGCGCCGACAACGAGCTCGCCATAACGGTCCGTCTTGAGCATACGACCGATCGCATCGGCTGTCCCAAAATACTTCAACGCCGCCGATTCCGTCAGCACGATATTTTGCGGCCGGGATAATGCGGCGCGGCCGTCGCCCGTTCGCATGGAGAAATCGAATACGTCAAAAAACGAGGCTAACGCGACGACAACGTTGTCTTCGTAAAAACCTTTTTCGCCAACCGTCACACCCGTCCTGCCGATCGTTTGACGCGTCAGTAGACGCGTCGACGCTTCGACCTCTGGAAATTCGGACGTAAGCGCCGCCATCAACGGTCCCATGACCGTTGCGGTTTTTACCACGTTGCCGTCCGGTTGTTTGACCGTTTTGGTCAATCGATACGTCCGATCCGAACGTGAATGAAACCGGTCGAACGAATATTCATCGGCGACGAACAATCCTGCCAGGAGCGCGACGGCAAAACCGACGGCCATGCCTCCGATCACGAGACAGGATTGAAGTTTTTCTTTTCGGATCTGTCGAAACGCTGTCAGAATATACCCCGTGATCACGTCGGGCCTCCTATTCGTATCGTAGAGAATCTACAGGGTTTGCCGTTGCGGCTCGAAAAAAACGACGGGTACGATTTTTTTCTGCATCGGCGCATAGTGAAAATCCTTCACGACGCCGATGATCCGGCCTTTTTTAGGTTGCCACGCCGTGTTTTCGTCCAGTGTGTTCGTTTTAAAACGTTTACCGACGGCCGTCATCCACTTGAAGGCGCGCACGGCCGCCTCCGGATCGGCGATGAAAAACCGGTCTTCCTGGAAAACTTTGTCTTTATAACGAACGGGCGGCGCCACGACGCCGAGACGCGCGACAGTTTCAAAATCCGGAAAATCGGTTTTCATCAACGGCGCCCGTTTGTACTCTCCGATCGCCCAGCCGATCGAGCCTCCGTCCGTGTTGTACTTGGCGACGACGCGATACGTGCGCTCGGCTTTTGAATGATGGCGGTCCCAGGACAGTTCGTCTTTCACCAGCATCACGATAAAAAACACGACAACGAACGCCGACGTCAACCCCACGAGATTGATCGCCGTGTGCGTCTTGTGCCGCCACATTCCCCGACAAAGCGTTTTGATATAATTGAGTAACATGATCTATTCGTACTTCAGCGCATGTACGGGATTGGCCGAAGCCGCCCTCCAGGCCTGGTAGCTGACCGTCACAACGGCAATGACGATCGCACTCACGCCCGAGATCACAAACACATCGATACCGATGCTCATCCGGTAGGCGAAATTCTCCAGCCACTGGTCCATCGCCAGATACGCCAGCGGCCAGGCAATCAACGTGGCCACGCCCACCAGCATGAGAAATTCCCTCGAAAGCAACCCGACGACGGAAAACACCGACGCGCCAAGGGCTTTTCGAATCCCGATTTCCTTGGTGCGTTGTTCCGCCGCGTAATTGGATAAGCCAAATAGGCCAAGGCAGGCGATGAAAATTCCCAGACCGCTGAACATGAGAAGCGTCCGCCCTACCGCCGTTTCCGCGCGATAAAGGGAATCAAAATTGTCATCCAGAAAAAAATACGTAAACGGTTCCCCGCCGGTCTGAGCCGACCAGGCGTCCTGTATCCGATCGATGATTTCGTTGAAATGAGATCCGGCAATTCGAATAACGGCGTAATCTTTTTGATTCTCGTTTGCAATGCGGATCGCCAGCGGCTTAATGGTTTCGTGCAGCGATTGGAAATGGAAATCCTTCACCGTGCCGACGATGCCCAGTTGCCCTGGCGTGTTACCCATAAATGCCATTACTTTTTTTCCCAGCGGCTCCGTAAACCCCATCAACGCCGCGGCCGTTTCATTGACCATCAGGGATTTTGTGCTATCGGCGGGAAAATCGAGCGAATACTTTCGGCCCTGTGCCATTTCGATGCCCAGCACGTCCAGCGCATCCATGTCAACGAACAAATGCCACAACAATACCGGGTTGGACGCGTCCCGTCCTTCCGGGACGTATGCGCTGTTGCCGATGTCCTTGCCGGGAACGGTCGAGGTATAGCCGACGGAGGCGATGCCAGGAATGTCCTTCAGGGCGCTTTTGAACTGGTCGCGTTTTTTCTGCAGGAGCCAGGTGTTATCGACCACCAGAACCTGTTCTTTCTGAAAGCCCAGGTCTTTGTTTTGAACAAAATTCAATTGACGGTAAACGACCAGCGTACCGACGATGAGGATAACGGAGATCGCAAATTGAAACACGACGAGGCCGCTCCGCAGCCACGCGCCCCCACTCCCATGCCGCAGTTCACCCTTCAGTACTTTGATCGGGGAAAATGCGGACAGGAATAGCGACGGATATGATCCGGCCAGCAAACCGACGAAGACGGCAAAAGCGATCAACGCCCCGATCTGCCAGGGACGTTCCAGATAACTCATCGCCAGCGTTTTGTGAGTGAATTGATTGAATGACGGCAGCACGAGCTCGATCAGAATCACCGTAATGCCCATCGCAAGGCAACTCACCAGAATCGATTCGGTCATAAAAAGCTGGATCAACTGGCGCTGCCCCGATCCGACCGCCTTGCGTATGCCGACTTCCTTGGCGCGCCTTGCGGACCGGGCCGTGGCGAGATTCATAAAATTAATCACCGCTATGGCCAGAATGAATACCGCGATGATCGAAAAGACGTAGACGTAAACGATGTTGCCGTTCGGCTCGAGTTCGTTATTGAACCGCGAATGGAGATGGATATCGACGACGGGTTGAAAATAAAAGCCATACGCCCCGCCGGACTTTTCGAATTCCTCGAACGATGTACCGAAAATTTGCTGCAGCAATGGGCCGGAACGCTCGTGGACCAGCATCGCCAGTTTGTCCTTGATCTCCTCCGGATTGCGGCCGGGGTGGAACGCAACGTAGGTGTAATCGTTGTTCGACAGCCAGACGTTGTCGAACGTCCGGGACGAACGTGATGCAAGAAAATCGAAATGAAGATGCGAATTCGAAGGATACTCACGCACAACTCCGGTAACCTTATAGGTTTGTTGTCCGTCGATCGTCAGCAGCTTGCCGACGGCTGAAGCCGTACCGAAGTATTTACGGGCGACCGCGTCGGTCAATACCAGGCTGTTCGGCGCTCGCAGCGCGTCATCGGAATTTCCATCCAGCCATTCCGCGGATAAAACGGTAAACAAATTTGAATCCGCGAAAAAAAACCGCGTTTCGTTGAACACACGATCGCCGTATCGTACCGTAAAGTTACCCGTCTCCCGGAGCCGCGCGGCCGATTCGACTTCGGGCATTTCCCGAACCAGCGCCTCGGCCAGCGGTGCACAACTTACCGGTATTTCAAGGTCTTTATCATTGAGCCGCGCTTTAAGGACAACGCGATACAATCGGTCCGCTTTTTCATGGAACCGATCGTAACTTAATTCGTCCGCAACCCACAAAAGGATCAGCAAGCAGCACGTCATCCCGATGGACAGTCCAAGTATATTGATCGCGGAATATCCCTTCTGCTTGAGCAAATTGCGGAGGGCGATTAGTATGTAATTTCGAAACATGGAATTTCCTCGTTATTTATTATCTGTTATTCATACCTCAGCGAATGGACGGGGTTTTCGACCGCTACTTTGATCACGCGCGAACCGATCGTGACAACCGACAGCAGCACCATGGCCGCGACGGCGCCGGCGAAGGGCCAGACACTCAACCTGACGTGCGTCGCAAAAACGCTGTTCAATAGCCCGTCGAGCAGGATATACGCGACCGGGAAAATCAACACGGCGGAAACGGCGATCAGCACGTAGAACTCCCGATTGACAAGCTGCATGATCTGTACGGCCGAGGCGCCGAGCACTTTGCGGATACCGATCTCCTTCGTACGCCGGGCGATGTTGACCGATACCAGGGCAAACAATCCCGTGGCCGCGATGATCATCGTCATCGCCGCGAGGTACAAAAACATGTCTTTGATATTCTCATTTTCTTTCACGTCTTCTTCGAAGACCTGGTCCTGGAAACGCAGATGGAACGGCTCATACGGCATCAGTGACGCCCATGTCGACTTCAGCGTATTTGTCACGTCGGCGGTCCGAGCGGCATCGAACTTAATCGACATGACACGATAGTCGGACTCCGGCACCATTTTAAGCAGCACCGGCTCCATCGGCCGCATGAACGTGTTGGTGTAAAAATTTTCGGCGACACCGATCACGGTGTATTCACGTCCCTCCATCCGAACGCGTTTTCCGACCGGGTCCGTCCAACCAAGCTGATCGGCAAGCAGGCGATTGATCATCACGCTCTCCTCCACGTCCGACTTCAGTTTTTCGTCAAACGCTCGGCCCTGGTGGACGCGCATGTCCATCATTTCTAAATAACCGGCGCCGATCCGAACGACGTTGGCCTGGAAAGTCGAGCCTTCCGATTCCATATTGATACCAACCGATCGGTTATGACCGATCTGGTGAATTGAGCCGACGATCTTCTCCACTCCCGGCTGATGCGCGATCGCATTGCGATACGCTTCCCATTCCGCGGCAGTTTGGAAACCGAGCACGGCAACCTGATCACCGCGGAAACCCAGATCCAATCGCGAAAGATATTCATTGTTTTGTTTAAATACGATCGCGGCCACGATGGCAAAGAGGCAAATGGCAAACTGCATGACAACGAGTGAACGTGTCAACCAGCGGTTGCCGCCGACGGTCGCCAGATCGCGAAAAATTCGTACCGGCTGAAAACCGCTCAACAGCAGCGACGGATACAGACCGGAAAGAATCCCGGTCCCCGTCACGAGCAGCGTCAAAAAAATAAGAAGCGGCCAATCCGTCCGCCATTCAATAACAAATGAAAATCCTTCTGCGATCGATCCCATAAAGGGATTGAAAAACGCCTCGGCCAGCACGAAACCGCCGGCCAGTGAAAAAAGTGATACGAGAAGGAACTCGCCGAGAAATTGCCGCATCAGTTGGCCGCGACTGCCGCCGACGACTTTACGTACGCCGACTTCTTTGAACCGCCGGGCCGATGCGCCGATCATATTGTTCATAAAATTAAAGCACGCCATGAGCATGACCAGCGCCGCGATGACGGCAA
>CAYZJB010000030.1:23817-47882 GCA_964478735.1 uncultured Bacteroidota bacterium
TTGTTCATAAAATTAAAGCACGCCATGAGCATGACCAGCGCCGCGATGACGGCAAGCGCCCGCAATCCGTGCGGGTTGATGCCGCCTGAAATATCGCCGCGAATCTGGTTTGTATTCGTCGACAGCGCCATCAGTGGCTGCAGAAAGAACGAATGGATCGGTTGTTCCGGCCGGATATCGTTAAACGTTTTTGTGTAGTTCTGGAGTTTTTTTTCAAAATCCGACGGTGAATGGTGGGGCTTCAGCTTAACGAACGTTGCCGCAACGGTGTAATCCCATCCGTCCGGCCGGTCCGTCATGTATCGGACCATGTCGTAATTCGTCAAAAACTCAAACGCAAAACTCGCCGTACGCGGAAATTTTTCGAACACCCCTACGACGGTGAATTCCATTCGACGGCTTTCGTCGAACCGAACCGTGATGGTCTTGCCGATCGGAGAGTCGTCGCCAAAGTATTTGACCGCCGTCTCATGACCGATCAGGATGGAGGACGGATCTCCAAAAGCGGCCGTGCTCCCGCTCTGAAGCGGAAATGAAAACATGTCGAAAAATTCCGGTTCGACGAAATGGATGCGCTCCGAGAATAGTTTTTCCCCATACCGGACGCTTGCATCGAACATATCCACGCGAACGATGCGTTCGGTTTCCGCAAAATCTTTTTTTATGGCCGGTGCCAGACCTGCCGGCGTCAAGCCCCATTTTTCCAATCCGGATTTCAGTTCCTTGACGTGCCCGACCATGTAAATGCGCTCGGCATCCGGGTGGAAACGGTCCATGGTCAATCCGGCATAGACCATCAGAAAAATCGTGATGCAAACGCCGACCCCCATCGACAAGCCCAGCACGTTGAATAACGTGTGCATGCGATTTTTCCACAGGTTGCGAAAAGCGACACGCAAGTAATTCTGGAACATGACGGTCTCCTTGATGAAATATTACAATCGTTACCGAACACCGGCCTGCGTCGCGCAGGGATGCTCGGAATTTCCCTATAGCCGCATCGCTTCCTTGACGTTTTCACTCACGATGTGTCCGTCGAAGAGATGAATCTGACGTCCGGCGTACTCCGCATGCGACGGTGAGTGCGTGACCATGATGATCGTCGTGCCTTTTTTATTGAGGTCCGTCAGCAGGTTCATCACCTCTTCACCGTGCGCCGAGTCGAGGTTACCCGTCGGTTCATCCGCCAGGATCAGTTTCGGATTGGCCACCACGGCGCGGGAGACGGCGACGCGCTGCTGCTGACCGCCGGAGAGCTGCTGCGGAAAGTGGTTGCGGCGGTGCGCGATCTGCATCTGCTCGAGCGTCGCATCGACGCGCTTTTTCCGTTCACGCGCGGGCATTCCGAGGTACAGAAGCGGAAGTTCCACGTTTTCGAAGACGGTCAGTTCGTCGATCAGGTTGAAGCTCTGGAAAACGAAGCCGATGTTGGCCTTGCGAAGATTCGCCCGCTGGCGTTCGGTAAACCGTGATACTTCGTGGTCCAAAAAATGATACTGGCCGTCCGACGGATTGTCGAGCAGGCCGATGATATTGAGCAGCGTGGACTTGCCGCATCCGGACGGGCCCATGATGGCCACGAATTCTCCCGTTTTGATTTCAAAATTGACGTTGTCCAACGCCGTCGTTTCGACTTCTTCCGTCGTGTAGACTTTTTTCAGGTTCACACTGCGTATCATAAGGTCTCCTCGCTTGGGTTATTCGTTATTGAGAATCAGTTTTTCGATGTCGCCGTACGTGTCGTAACTCGACGTAATGACCTTCTCGCCCGGATAGAGCCCGTCAAGCACTTCAAACATCTGCGGATTTTGGCGGCCCAGACGGATGCTGCGGCGGACGGCAAAATCACCGGACGGATCGATCACGTAAATCCATTGTCCGCCCGTCTTTTGATAAAATCCTCCGCGCGGAACCAGCACCGCTTCCTGCTGCTCGCCGAGTTCGAGCCGGACCTGCAGCGTCTGTCCGCGGCGAATATCGTTGGGAGCCCCGTCAGCAAACTCGAGGTCGACCTGGAACCGACCGTTGGTCACCTGGGGGTAAACTTTTTTGATGATCAGTCGATACGACTTGCCCGCCAGATCGAATTCGCCGGTCTGCCCGATTTCGATCCGCGTGATATAGTGCTCGTCGATGTCCGCCCGAACTTTAAAACCGTCAAGAACGTCGATCTGTCCGAGACGGTCGCCGGGGCGTTTGCTTTCCCCAAGCTCCGCATTCCGTGCGGTCAGTTGTCCCTTGAGCGGCGCACGGATCGTCAGGTTGTCCAGGCTTTCCTTGATAATGTTAAGATTGGTTTGCAGACGCTGAATGCTGCTTTCCAGCGATTGGATCTGGATGTCACGCAGCATGGAGTCCTGCCGGATCGTCTCGATCAGCAGTTCGTAACGTTTGGTGGTGTAATCAAAGTCGTCTTTGGCTTCTTCGTACTCCTGCTTGGACGTAAGGTTTTGATCCAGAAGACCTTTTTGAATTTCGAGACGGCGGCGCTGGCGGCGGATCTGGTTTTCCAGTTCGATCAGATCGCTCTTATTACGAAGTTTCGCCTGCTCGAAAGCAAGACGCGTATTTCTCAGGTTATTCACCTGTTCAAAAAGCTGTGCTTCGCGAAACATAACGTCCGACTGCAGGTTGGTATTCACCAGCCGCAAGATTTCGTCGCCTTTATTGACAAAGGCGCCCTCTTCAAGGAAGAGTCGGTCGACTCGCCCGCCCTCCAGCGCGTCGAGATAGATGGTTTTGATCGGAAGAATGGTACCCGTAACGGGAATGAATTCCTGGAACGGTCCCTTCGAAACCGTCGTGACCGTAAGTTTTTCCGTGTCTACATTGAGACGCGTGGACGTATCGCCGAAAATCAGATTGTAAAAAATGAGCAGGAAGAAAATCGTTCCACCGGAAACCATCAGAATCTTTTTCGGCGGCCACTTTTTCTTCTCGAGTTTTTTGTCCATTACGCTATTCAGTCCTTGCTTATTGAACGAGTATACTTTTTGCCTACTTTATTACTTGTTTCAATACTCATACCAATGATTAAATAATTATTTATATTATATTTATGCTTATTTTTTATGTTCCTACTTGTCCGCATTCGAACGCTGGTGTTCGATATCGGACAGTTTGAACTTGTGGGTGTGTAATGGAAAGACTAAGTTCGAGCATGTTACCTGAAAACACTTCCATACTTGTTGTTGATGACGACGAGGATATTCTGCTGGCCGCGCGGCTCCTGCTCAAACAACATGCGGCATCCGTGCATACGGAAAGCAACCCGGAAAAGATTCCATTTTGGCTGGAGCAGCAAGCGTTCGACGTCATTCTACTGGACATGAATTTCACCCGCGACGTCAGTAGCGGCACGGAAGGATTCCAGTGGCTCTCAAAAATTCTGGACCTCGATCCCACTGCAGTGGTCGTCATGATCACGGCGTTCGGCGACGTCGACACGGCCGTCCGCGCGATCAAAGCCGGGGCAACGGATTTCATTTTGAAACCGTGGCAGAATGAAAAGCTGCTCGCAACCCTCAAGTCGGCGATCCATCTGCATCGCGTCAAGACGGAATCGTCACGCGTGAGCCGCCGCGAATCGCTGCTGCGGCAGGACATCGACCAGCCGTTTCACGACTTTATCGGCGTGTCCGACTCGATGCGCGGCGTCTTTGCGACGATCCGCAAAGTCGCCCGGACCGACGCCAACGTGCTCATCCTCGGAGCCAACGGCACCGGCAAAGAGCTCGTGGCGCGCGCCATTCATCGCGAATCGGAACGCCGGAACGAACCGTTCATCGGCGTCGACCTCGGATCGCTTTCCGAAACGTTGTTCGAAAGCGAACTCTTCGGTCACGTGCGCGGCGCATTTACCGATGCCCGACAGGATCGCGCGGGCCGGTTCGAAGTGGCGTCCGGTGGAACGCTGTTTCTCGACGAAATCGGTAATCTTTCTCAGAGCGCGCAGGCGAAAATTCTGACCGCGCTCCAGAACCGCCAGATCACCCGCATCGGATCCAACAAGCCCGTTCCCGTCGACATCCGGCTCATCTGCGCCACCAACGTCGACCTTAACCGGCGTGTGGTCGAAAAACGCTTCCGCGAAGACCTGCTGTACCGCATCAATACGGTGGAAATTGTCCTGCCCCCGTTGACGGAACGCAAAGAGGACATCCCGCTTCTCGTTCAGCATTTCCTCAAAATTTACAGCCTTAAATATCAACGTCCCGTGGCCCGCCTCAGCGATCAGACCCTGCATCGCCTGACGCAATATCCGTGGCCCGGCAATGTGCGCGAACTCCAGCACGCGGTGGAACGCGCCGTCATCATGAGCGAGGCGGAAGAACTCCGCGCCGACGATCTCCTGCCGTCCCGCGGGCCGGCCGCCGCGCACGATCTCCAGCTCAACGAACTGAACCTGGAGGAAATTGAAAAACTGCTGATCCGCAAGGCCCTCGAAAAACACGACGGCAACATCAGTCACGCCGCGCGGGAACTCGGCCTGACGCGAGCCTCGCTGTACCGGCGATTGGAAAAGTATGGTCTTTAGAAACTTCCGCTTTCAGATCGTTCTCCGGATCGCCCTGATGATGGGCACGCTGTACCTGTTGCTGTGGCTGTGGAACACGACGCAATTGTACATGACCATCGTTCTGCTCGGGATTGCGATGCTCTACCAGATCTACGCGTTGATCTATTACGTGGAAAAAACGAATCGCGACACCCAGCGGTTCCTCGATGCCATCCGATACTCCGACTTCACGCAGACGTTTTCATCCCAGGGTCTTGGCCGTTCCTTTGATCGGCTCATGCAGGCCTTCAATGCCGTCATAGACGACTTCCGGAAGGCACGGTCCGAAAAAGAAGAGCACTTCCGCTATCTTCAGACGATCGTACAGCACGTCGGCATCGGCCTGCTCGCTTACGATTCCAACGGCGCCGTCCAGCTCGTCAACAACGCCTTCCATAAACTTTTCTACACGGCGATCCACGGCCGCTCGCTGCGTAACGTGTCCGATCTCACCTCGATCAGCTCCGACTTCGTGGCGGTTCTTCGCCAGTTGCGATCGGGTGACCGTCGTCTGGTCAAAGTTGCGGTCGAGGACGAATGGCTGCAACTTTCCATCCGTGCCACGGAATTCCGCTTGCGCGAAACGTCGTACACCCTGGTCTCCGTGCAGAACATTCAGACGGAACTGGAGGAACGGGAAATGGAAGCCTGGCAAAACTTGATCCGAATCCTGACGCACGAAATCATGAATTCCGTTACGCCGATCCAATCCCTGGCCAGCACCGTGGATCAGATGATCATGCCGTCCGGACGACCGGCAACGCCGGAAGCGCTCAAAGACATCCATGACGCGCTCAAGACGATCCAAAACCGCAGCGAAGGCCTGATCCGCTTCGTGCAGACATACCGAAATCTGACGCGACTGCCGGTGCCGAATTTCCGCATCACGCCGCTTGACGATTTGTTCAAACGGGTGGATACGCTGATGAAAGAACGTCTCGACAAAGGACGGATCCGGCTACGTACATCGATCGAGCCGGCAAACCTGGAATTGACGGCCGATCCGGAACTGATCGAGCAAATCTTGTTGAACCTTTTGATCAATTCCTGTCAGGCGCTGGAAGGAATCGTTTCACCGCGAATCGAACTTCGGGCCAGGCAGGACGGCCACGGGCGGGTCATGATTCAGGTTGCGGACAACGGGCCGGGAATTATCGACGAAGCCATGCAGAAAATTTTCGTACCGTTCTTCACGACTAAACCGAATGGCTCCGGCATCGGATTGAGTTTATCCCGGCAGATCATGCGGCTTCACCGAGGAAACCTGACCGTTCAATCCAAACCCAATGTGGAAACGGTTTTTACGTTGAGATTCTGAACGCCTCAGCGCGCCAGAATCATAATCGCCACGGCGGCCAGAAACAGCACAACCATGAAAATAATATACGTCGAGTCAAACGTGCGTTGTCGTGACAATGGAGCGTCCCCAATCTTCCCTGCCAAAACCATCCTAGAACCGCTTAAAAATAGGTCGCGAAAAATTTTAATGAAAGAAAGAAATTGTCAAAATCGCAAAATACGTGATTATACGGAGAGGAAATGGGAAGGAAGGACTACGATTACCTAATCAAGATCATTAGCAAAACCGCTGTGATAAACATCAGCGCCATACAGATAATACATTTGGGCTGATATTTCCGATGCTGTGACATGAAAACTCCAAAAATTGATAATTAAACGCGTCTAAAACATAATCACTCAACGAATGGAAAAAAGTGTTACGGATCACACCCCCATCAAAATGGGGGTTTATCGCATGAGCATCATCTTACGCGACATCGCCAGATTCCCCTGTTCGAGGCGGTAAATGTACACTCCGCTTGTGACGGCTTTGCCGTACGTGTCCCTCGCATCCCACGTGACTCGATAACGTCCGGGACCCTTTCGCCCGCTTTCCAACACACGAATTTTCTGGCCCAGCACGTTGTAAACGATGAGCGAGACATTCGCAGTTTCATCCAGGTCGTACGTAATATCCGTCGTCGGGTTGAACGGATTGGGGAAATTTTGTTGTAGTCCGAAACCTCGAATTTCCGTCGACACGACCGACGAACGCGACTCCACTCGATACATACCGCCTTCTGAAATGGTTGCCGTCGCCCGCCGCCGTGAGGGAATGACATGCGTAGGTACATCCGTGCTCTGTCCGTCCTGCTCACGAACAATAACGGCCTCATTTCCATCAATCGAAAATTCCAAAACGGCACGGGAGTCGCCTGCAATTCCGACTTCATATCCTTGCGAATGTTTTGAAAGAAAATGTATGCCCGGAGCCTGCGTCAACATATTTAGCACCAACCGGCCGTCCTTGCTCGTGATGGCTCCCTGAGATTTACCCAGTCCAACGTCATAGGACTTTGTCACCACGGAATCGATACCGGCCAAGGACTGGACATTTGCCGACACAACGTAGCTTCCACTCGATTCAAATCGGAACTGACCGTAATAATCTTTGTTTGACGAACCGATCGGCTGCAACTCAACCTGTGTCGTGTCGCCATCGATGGTAATAGTTAGCGCCGGGTTAGATACGAGCGGTTCATTGCTGCTGAGTATAAAATCGCCGTAATCGGGTAACGCGGAATTAGAAAACAAGGCGATGTTCACAGAAAACGGAACAGGCATTATCGGAGTGGCGGATACTTCGGTACTGAAATCACCGGCCCGGCCGCTGGTATCCACGGTTTTCAAGCGATAATAATACGGTGTCCCGTTTGATAAACCGGTATAGGTTCGAACCGTATCCGTCACACTCATCACACTGTCGATCTGGGTCGTCGGAAGGGACATCGTTCCGCCAAAAATTCTGTAATGCGAAAAATCCGGCTCCCTGCTTCGGTTCCATCGCAATGTGATCTGGCCATCTCCTGCGATAGCCGCCACACCATCCGGAGCGTTTGGAATCGTATCCGGCGTCATCGTGAAATTCTGCATGGAACTGGAATTGACGGGAATGACGACGTCCTGATAAGAAGTGAGGTATCCGTCCCGCACCAGCTTGACGCGCGACCGACCGGAAATGGAGCGGAGTTGAAACTCTCCGGCAGCGTCACTCGGAAAAACATGGGAATCCTCGATCAGGTACAGTTTCACTCCCTCAATCGGCACACCGGTCAGTTGATCCGTGACCGTTCCCGTGATCGAGCCGACTTCTTTTTGAGTAAAACCGATGACGAAAAGCCCGCTCGAGATGTCCGATACAACGATGTTGCCCGAAGGAAAAAAGGGATACACGCCCCAGGCGCCATTAAAACCGGCGCTGTTGTTCGCTCCGTACGTGTCATAGTGACCGGCAAGACTCGGAGTAGATGGATTGGTCACGTCCCAGATCCGTACACCCTCTGTATAATAAGACGCAAACGCATACCGCCCCTTGGCATAAACGTTATGGACGATCGCCGTCGTTCCGAAACTGCCAAGCTGTGTGATGTTCGTATTGTTTGGAATGCCGTCACGAACGGTCGAAATATCCCAGAGACGCAACATGCCGGGAGGTGAGCTGGTTTCATCCGTCGTCATCATCACCTGTCCGTAATCCGACAGAGCAACATTGTGCGTGAAGCCATTGGGATATCCGTGGGTAACCACCGTACGAATGGAAGACTTTGTCCTCGCATCGAGGATGCTAACGAGGCCATTGAAGATACAGGCCGCGTAGACGGTGTCGTTGCGAACGTAACAGTCGTGAACGTAGAGACTGTCCCACGTTCCGACGGACACGGGGTTCACCGGGTCACTGAGATCCAGTATTCTCAAGCCTCCCGAGTTTCCACTCTGCCCCGCTGTAACATTTCCGCCGGTGAGATACGCAAAACCATCGCGCACCTGCAGTGCATGAGCCCTGTCGGACACGCTGCCCGACCAGTAGTACTCTTTGACCAGATAAGCCGTATCGGGCAGTTGCCCGAGATGAATGATCTGAACGCCGCGTCCGCCTTCGGAAACCACGTACGCGTATCGGTCCCAGACCTGGATTTCATGCCATGAGGACGACGGTGCAGAGATGAAATCGATTTCAAACGGCTGGGCCGGATTCGTTACGTTAACGATCGATGTACCCGTCTGGCACGTCAATAAGGCATATTCGTTTCCTGCGGAGTCGACATATCCCCAGATGTTGGCGTACGCGTTTCCGTGAATGTCCTGCTGACTCAGTAGACTCATGTTGGTCTGTCCGTATCCGTAAGCACTCAGAATCAAAAGCATGACGACGAAGCGCATGGATCTCCTGTGGATTTTACCGGGTCGATGTGTACATTGCGAATGACCGCCAATTTAATCGGAGAAGGGTCATCATGCAAATTCAATTCTGCGGCGCGGCACAAAGTGTCACCGGCTCGCGTCACCTGCTGACGATCGATGGACGCCGTCTTTTGCTCGACTGCGGTCTCTTTCAGGGCCACCGCTCGGAGAGTTTGACGCGCAACAAAACTTTCCCCTTTCGGCCCGATTCCGTCGATGCGATGATCCTCTCACACGCCCATATCGATCACAGCGGCAATATTCCGAGTTTGGTCAAACAGGGATTTCAGAACAGCATCCACTGTACCGTCCCGACCCTCGACCTGTGCAGCGTCATGCTCCAAGACTCCGCGTTCATCCAGGAACGCGACGCGGAGTTTTTGAACAAAAAACTCGTCAGAAAAAAGCAACCCCGGATCGAGCCGCTGTATACCGTCGCCGACGCGCAGGCAAGCATGCCGCTTTTTGTCGGCCGGCATTACAATCGCCCGTTCGACGTCATAGAAAACGTCCAGGCAACCTTTCTCAACGCGGGTCACATGCTCGGCTCGGCGATGCTGCTGCTCGAAATCAAAGAAGGAAACCGCACCCTTCGGCTGGGTTTTACCGGCGACCTTGGACGGAAAAATCTTCCGATCATCGAAGACCCGGACCAACTGGACAGGTTGGATTATCTTATCTGCGAGAGTACGTATGGAAATCGGCGGCACGACCCGGTCAAGGAAATCGAAAACGACCTGGTTCGCGTCATTCACGACGCGGCCGACAAACGCGGCAAAATCATCGTGCCGGCGTTCAGCGTCGAACGCACGCAGGAGATCGTCTACCATCTCAACAAGCTGTACGAATCCCGCAAGGTACCGGCGCTCCCCGTCTTCGTCGACAGCCCACTCGCCGTCAACGTAACGGAGGTATTCAAAATGCATCCGACCTACTGGGACGAAGAAGCGTCGTGTCTGCTGGAAAACGGCGACAACCCCTTCGTCTTCCACGGTCTGCACTACGTTTCCCGCGTCGAGGAATCCAAGCGGCTCAACGATCTCGACGAGCCCTGTATCATCATTGCAGCGTCGGGCATGTGCGAAGCCGGCAGGATATTACACCACCTTGCCAATAACGTCGAAAATCCCCGGACGACCGTCCTCATCGTCGGTTTTATGGCGGAACACACGCTCGGAAGACGGCTCGTGGATAAAGCGGAAAAAGTGAAAATCTTGGGCGACGAATATACGGTGCGGGCCGCCATCGTAAAGGTTAATTCTTTCAGCGGTCACGCCGATCAGGACGACCTCATGAGCTTTGTCAAACGGGCGGGCCATGTCAAGGGGGTCTTTCTCGTACACGGAGAATTGCTGCAAAGTTCACCATTCGCGGAACGAATACGCGAGCACGGAGTCAAAAATGTTTTGATTCCGGAGCTGAATCAAACCGTCGTGTTGTAAAACCGATGACTCCAATCGTAACGTCGTGGAGATGAAAATAGCATCGATCCGGTAGAATTTCGTACGAACGTTCAACTATCTCATTTTCTCGTACAAGATTTCCAATATACGTTCGGCGGCGTTTCGAAGCGTCGATTCACCGCCATAGATCGCCGCGACTTCCCGCTGGAATGCCGCCTGGCACTCTTCCCGCCCGAGCATGGCCGTCCAGACGTGCTGAATTTCCTGCCGGAGCTGGAACTCGACCCGGTCCTTTCTCCGCTGTTCCAATCGGCCGGTTTGATTCTGAAAACGGCGATGATGGTCGACCGCCGCGATGATCTCGTCAAGGCCCGCCTCCTGCGTTGCGATCGTCTTGATCACGGGCGGTATCCATTCGTCGTTGTGTCGTAGCTGGATGGCCGTCAGCAGATCCTGTCGAATCTGATCCGCTTGGGCACGGTCCGATTTATTGAGTAAAAATATATCGGCAATTTCCATCATTCCCGCTTTCATGGCCTGTACGCCGTCGCCTGATTCCGGCACGAGCGTCACCACGACGGTATCCGCATGGCGTGAAATGTCGATTTCTGCCTGGCCCACTCCCATCGTTTCAAAGAGAATCGTCTGAAATCCGGCGACGTCGAGCGCGTCCGCCATCTTCTGCGCCGTTCGGGCCAGCCCGCCCATGGCTCCCCGGGAAGCCAGACTCCGGACAAAAACGTTTTCCAGCGAACCCAGTTCGACCATTCGCACGCGATCGCCCAGAATGGCGCCGCCACTGAAGGGGCTGGTCGGGTCGACGGCAATCACGGCAACGGTTTCCCGGGGATCCATCGATCGGACCCATGCATTGACCAGCGTACTTTTGCCCGCTCCCGGCGGTCCCGTCAGACCGATGCGATAGGCCTTCAGCCGTCCCGACGAGAGGCGATCCAGCGCCGCTTGGGCTTCGGGGTTCTCATTTTCGATGAGGGTTAAAAACCTGGAAAGGGTTCGTCGGGAAAGTGTTCGGCGTTGTACGTCGTCCGAGAATTGTTTGACGCAATCCGTGGACGACATTTTATTCACTGTGATCGGGAAATTGCTGGTACACGTCGATCAATAGTTTCCGTAGCGATTCGGCACTCTCCACGGCGGCAAGCGAAGCGACCTTGCGATAGAGCACGGAAACGACGGTCCCCACAAATCGGGCTTTCGCCGGGTCGGACAGGTCTCGTTGGTCCATGTCCTGAAGGCTGTGGCCGGTCGATGCCTCCGCCTCTGCCACGCTTTGCCGGACGACGTTGATGGATTCCGACGCGGAAAGATCGCTCACTTGTTTCTGCAAAGCGTCGGCCCACGCCCGAAATATTTTTTCCTGACGTTCCGAACCGTGCACCGTCATGATGAACTCCTCGTTGAATTCTCCAACATAACCAATGCGGCGTTCAAATTCAAAAATGCAGCCGGTCCCGCAGGACAAGACTGCCGGCACGGAATACCTCGGCCAATTGGAACCACGGGATCGTGAGCCAGTGATACCACCGAGCATACCGCAGCAGAAACAAAACATTGCTCCACGTGCGCAGCCGGATTTTTTTCCAACTGAACGCACCTCCGGTCGCGGCGGAAATCTTATGCCATACTCTGGCCGACGGCTGCAGGTACATCCGGTAGCCGGCTTGACTGGCACGCATGCAGTAGTCGGTGTCTTCGGAATACAGCGGATACCGCGTATCGAGCAATCCGATCGTTTTGATCACCTCGGTTCGAATGAACATGGCGCATCCGGAAACGGCATCGCATTCCGACAGCGAAAATTGTCCGCTATCCTTTTGCCGGATTCCGCGATGGCGGCTGATGCCGCGGGACAGCAGGACCTCGGTCCCGGCAAACCAGATGCGATCCGCCGGTTCAAAATAATAAATCAACGGACCGACGATCCCGGCCTGCGGCTGACCGTAAAGCGTCTCGACCAACCGTTCCAGCAGGTCCGGCGCAACGATCGTATCGTTGTTCAAGAGAAGAACGGCGTCCGTACCGAGGCGCATCGCCCGTTCGATTCCGATGTTATTCCCGGCCGCAAATCCGAAATTGGAGGAATTTACGATGACATCGATATCGCCGCGGGAGATTTCGCGTGAAAAGGTCTCGTGGATCGCGGTCACGCTGCCATCGGATGACGCATTGTCGACGACAATGATGCGCCGCGGATGATAAGTCGTGGCCAACAACGACCGGATGCAGTCGAGTGTCAACGACCGTCCGTTATATGATAAAACCACGATCGAGACGTGTGGAGAGGACATCAGCCGTGTCGCGTCACATGCGGTTTGGGCAAAACGATAGTAAACGTCGAGCCTTCGTGCTCCCGGCTTTTGACGTCGATACGGCCTCCGTGCAGGCCGACCAGATGTTTGGCGAGTGAGAGACCGATTCCCGCTCCTTCGACGTCCCGAGTGCTGGATTGATCGACCTGATAAAATTTATCGAAAATCCGCTCCAGGTTCCGCGCCGCAATGCCGCGGCCGGAATCGGCAACCTCCACGATAAACGCTTCGGCCTGTTCATCGACCGACACTTCGACCCGGCCGTCGTAGGACGTAAATTTGATCGCATTTTCGATCAGATGACTGATCGCCTGGCCGAGGCGTTCCGTGTCGACGACCACGGAAGCCGTCGGGGCCGCCATCAACGTGTACGCGAGCCGTTTTTCTTTCGCCGGTATCTGATACTCCTCAAACGCTTTCGTCACGATTTCCGTAAGGGAAACTTCTTTTCGCTGTAAAACAACGACTCCGTACTCCATCTCCGCCAGCGAGATCAAATCGTTGATCAAGTCCCCCAGTCGTTTGCTTTCGTGAAGAATCACTTCGACGAATTTTTTCTGAAGTTCGGGATCGGTTTCTCCCGTGTCCTTCATCAGGTTGCTGAATCCCTGGATGCTGTGGATGGGCGTCCGCAATTCGTGGGAGATGGTTGACAAAAAATTAGACTTGAGGTCCTTCACCTCCTTGCGCGCCCGGTAACCCCACGAAACAACCTCACGAAACAGATTGTTCGTGTCCCGTAGGCGTTTGGTTAGCACCCGCGAGAGGCGCATGAGCAATTTGTGCCCGAGCTCCAGGTTCTGATCGATCAAGTCCAGAAACGATTCCTTCGAGAGAAAAAGAAGGGACGCTTCCGTCAGCGCCACCGCCCCGGCGGACCGCACTTCTTCATCGAGGAGCGCCATTTCGCCGAAAAAACTTCCCGGCGTCAAAACGGCCACGGCTTGCTGCCGATCATCGTCGCCGGCAACGCGCTTATAGATTTTGATATTTCCGTCCGCGATGACGAACATTCCGCTCACGTCGTCGCTCCCGTCGTCAAACAGCACGTCGCCCGCCTTTACCGAGCGGCGGTAAAAACGCGGTTCGATCACGGTCATTTCCGCGTCGGTCACGTCTGCAAATAACGACGAACGTTTCAGAATGTCGGCGACGGCATTCATCAGACCAGAACCCTGAGTCCCTCCTGCCCTGCAATGACCACGAGATCGTCTTGATCTTTGACTTGATTGTAAATACTGCTGATGTCGGCATCGGTATAATCGGGATGGTAGTGATACGTAACCAGTTTACGAACGTTGGCGCGGTGGGCCAGCTCGATGGCCGTCTCGACGGTCGAGTGCCCCTTGCCTTTGACGTAGTCTTTTTTTCGAAAATGCGTATCGTGGATCAAGACGTGGGCATCACGGGCAAACTCTACGGCTTTGGAATTCAGGCCCTTTTTGTGCTCGAGATCGGTCATGTAGACGAATGATTTTCCATCTTCTTCGACCCGAAAAGCCGTACTGTCGACCGTCGAATGAGGCAATTGCCGGTGGTGAATGGAAACCCCGTCGACGGTCAGGGAGTCCTTCAGTTCGTGGATTTCGATGGTCGCCGCGAGATTGGACATGCTGTAAATCGGTGAATAGCGGGCCGCCATCTGACCTTCGAGCGCCGACTCGAACACACCCGGCTTTTCGGAAAACCCGTAAAAACGGATGGTATTGCCCGGAATGAAAATCGGAACAAAAAACGGAATTCCCTGGATGTGATCCCAGTGGGTGTGACTGACGAATATCGAGACGTGGCCCTGCCCCTGTCCGAGCGGCGTGGTCATGAGTTTTTTCGCAAGATTGCAGATCCCCGTCCCCGCGTCGAAAATCAGATCGAAACCGGATTTGGTGCGGACGTGAACGCAGGCGGTATTCCCGCCGTATTCGTTGGTATCGGGCCCGGGAACGGGCGTCGAACCGCGTACTCCGTATAGCGTGATCTCCATCAGATCGTCAGTTCCTGCCCTTCACGTGAAATGTCCAGAGTGACTTTTTCCGAACGGTACTTGGTCGCGTAATACTGGCGCATTTGATCCAGCTGTTCGTCGCTCATGCTCGGTGCGTGATGGAAAAACAGCAGGTGCTCCACTCCCGACTCCTGACACAATCCGAGACCGTGTTCCGGCGTGCTGTGTCCCCAGTGCGGATTCCGGCGATATTCTTCGATCCTGAAAAACGTGTCGTACACCATCACGTTCGCATTCTCGATGACGGAAAGCAACTGATTCTGGAACGATTTGAGTTCATGTTTCGTCGCGTCATCCAGCGACGTCGGCGGAGCGACAATAAATTCTGAACCGATCAAAATGTCTTCAAAGGGGGCCGTGTCCGTAATGTAGGCAAAACACTTGCCTTCATGCTCGATGCGGTATCCGACGGCCAGATTTGGATGATTGAGCCGTACCGTTTTCACCGTCGCGCCGGCGATTTGGTACGTTTGACCGACGATGACTTCTTTGAAATCGAGACTGGCACTCATATCATCCAAGGGCGTCGGATAATATTGCGGCTGATTCTGAAAAGCGAATACGTTACGAAGCGATATTTCGTCCTGTTTTCTCGACCAGATCTGGAAGCGGTTGCCCTTGACATAGGCCGGCTTGAAATGAGGGAAGCCCTGGATGTGATCCCAGTGAGTATGCGTAATCAAAAGGTGCGCGAAACCTTTACCTTTCGAATATCCGTTGTCCATCAGCTCTTTACCCAGCGCACGAATTCCCGAACCCGCATCAAGGATGATCAACTCGCCGTTGTCAAGCCGGACTTCGATGCACGAAGTATTACCACCATATTTATTAGTATGGGAACCAGAGACCGGATAGGAACCACGAACACCCCAGAAGCGTATCTTCATAGCTTCTTATTTTTCCGTAGTTTGAATCAATAGAGGCTCTATGTCTTTTAATTATAGACCATTATGCCTGTAAAAGCAAGCTCAAACAATCATTAAGTTTAATGAAAACAATAAAAACACGACTCTGTATCGTGCTTATGACGAGGAGGGGTAATACGGTTAAGTACCGATGACGCCTGTAAGAGGACTGGAAGCCGTCGCGTAAAGTTTTTTCGGTATACGACCGGCCTCAAACGCGAGCCTGCCGGCTTCGACGGCCATTTTCATCGCACTTGCCATTTTGATGGGATCTTTGGCGCCGGCAATCGCCGTATTCATCAAAATACCGTCACATCCCAATTCCATCGCAATAGCGGCATCGGATGGAGTTCCGACACCTGCATCGACGATGACGGGAACCGTGGCCTGCTCGAGAATGATCGTCAGGTTGTAAGGATTACGAATACCAAGTCCGCTGCCGATCGGCGCCGCAAGTGGCATGACGGCGGCACAGCCGGCATCTTCAAGTTTTTTACATACGACCGGGTCGTCGATACAATACGGCAAGACGGTGAATCCGTCTTTAACTAATATTTTAGCCGCCTCAAGAAGTTGTTCGTTGTCTGGAAACAACGTTTTTTGATCGCCCAGCACTTCCAGTTTGACAAGCGTCGCCCCGAGCGCCTCTCTCGCCAGTTGACAGGTCAAAACGGCGTCCTTTGCCGTGTAACATCCGGCCGTATTCGGAAGCAGCGTATATCGTTTGCCAATATAGTCGAGCAGACCTTTATCATTGGGATTGTTCAAGTCCACGCGGCGAATGGCCACGGTGATCATCTCCGACCCGCTGGCCTCGATCGCGCGCTTCGTCTCATCGTAGTCTCTATATTTGCCCGTCCCGACGATCAACCGGCTATTAAAATGATATTTCCCGATCTGCAGGCCCACTTCTATCCTCCCTGCACCGCACGGATGATCTCAACTTCATCGCCGTCCTGGACCGTTGTCGTCGCAAACGAATTCCGGGATGCAACGCGATAATTGATCGCCACCGCAAGGCCGTCCGTCTTCTCGAACTTGAGTTCGCGTAGCAGGGCCTCGACCGGTAATTCACGGTCAAACTGATAGTCCTGCCCGTTAATCTTGACGTGTACCATTATTTTTCAGCTTCGACGGCCTGAGCTTCTTTCGTTTCACCCGACGACAAGACGACGGTGGCGATCGCGGATCGTTCCACTTCGACTTTTACGTTATCGGCGATTTTGACAATTACGCTTTTTTCCTTGGTAGCCTGGACGGTCCCGTGCAACCCCCCGACCGTGATGATTTTGTCACCTTTGCTCACGGCCGAAATCATTTTTTCACGTTCCTGCTGTTTTTTCTTTTGCGGCCGGATCATGAAGAAATAAAAAACGACGATGATCAGGATGAACGGCAGAAAACTCGCCAGAGGATTGACCTGCTGCCCGCCGCTGGGATTTCCTCCCATCCACCATAAAAACGACATAATGTTCAAAACCAACTCCAATTTAAGTTTTTCGATATTACAAAATTTCTATTTGATCTCCAAATGCGCGTCGGGCCTCGTCCAGCAGCCAGTCATGAATGAGGCCGTTCGATCCGATCACATGCCCGCGGTACAAAAAGCCCGGATCGCCGTTGAATCGCGTAATCCGGCCTCCCGCTTCTTCGATCATCAGAGCGCCGGCCGCGATATCCCAGGGACTCAGGTTAAGTTCCCAGAACCCGTCCACGCGCCCCGCGGCGAGATAACAGAGGTCAAGTGCGGCGGAACCCGGCCGACGGATACCGGACACCTGCGTCATGACGCTGCGGAAAATCCGGAGATAACCGTCGACATGATCCAGAGTACGGAATGGAAATCCGGTCGCGAGAAGACAATGCGATAAGGTTCGATGGGATGAAACGTGAATCCGCCGGTCGTTGAGCGTCGCGCCGCATCCTTTTTCCGCTACGAATAATTCTTTGCGTACCGGTTCGTAGACGACGCCGAGTTGCAATTCACCCGCCATTTCCAGCGCAATGCTGACGGCAAACATCGGAATGCCGTGAATGAAATTGGTCGTCCCGTCCAGCGGGTCGATGATCCAACGGCAGGTGTGTTCGGACTGAGCGCCGGATTCTTCCGCTAAAATGGCATGATCGGGAAAAACGCGGCGAATGTGCTGGATGACGACTTTTTCGGAGCGGTGATCGACGTCGGTAACGAAATCATGGTGCTGTTTTTCATCGACACGCTCGATCTGCCCGTACCCCTCCATGATGACGCGACCGGCCTGCAGGGCGGCGCCGATGGCAACGGACCGCGCCTGTCGCGGAAACTCAACCGTCACGGTGATTTGGCCAGTTTTTTAAGATCTTCGATACGTTGGCGGGCAAAGCGTCCGTACTCGCTGTTCATTCCGTGTTTACGGATGATCTCTTCGTACATCTGAACCGCTTCGGGCAGCTTATTGAGGCGGGCGTAACACTCCGCCGCCTGGCTCTTCGCGGCCGTGGCCCAGTCGAATTTCGTTCCCAGCGTAAGATATGGAATCCGAAGGTATTCGAGAAGCGCCTGTTCGAAATTTCCCATCGCAAAATACGTTTCACCGATGTGAAACTGGATTTCCGCTTCGTCTTCTCCGGCCGCCACTTTGATGAGCTCTTTGAAATATTCGATGGAGCGGTCGTAGGCTTTGAGGTTCTTATGCATGACGCCGATATCGATCCGCTTGGACAAAAGGTCCGCCGCATCGGAGTCGGCAAATTTTTCGAGATAATCCTGGATCAGAAGCAGGGCGTTCTCATAATATCCAGCGGCCTTGTAAACTTTGATCAGAAAGTCCGTTCCGACTCGTGCATCGGCGCGGGTAATGTTTGGATGCTGGAGCGCCGTTTTGGCGGCATCGATCGCCGTTTGTGCCTGCTCGAGTTGAAACGCCTCGATGGCAAACCGAAGATAGACTCTCGGAATGATTTCGCTGGACGGGTATTTCTGAGGAATTTGTTGCAACAGTTCAAACCCCTCTTTGCTTTTGCCTTCCTTAAAACGGATCACGGCCATTTCAAAAAGCGCGTCCGCGGCAATACCGTTATTTTTGTAATCGTCGACGATTTTCGAATAGGTCTTGAACGCCAGATCGTATTTCAGTTTCTGGTATTGATAATACCGTCCAAGCTCGAACAAAAATTCGCCCGTGGCATTGACATAGAGCGTCTTCAGGTCTTTGTTCTTCTCGTATTTTTTGTCGAACGACTGTTCAAGCACCGACGTTTGCTGGACCAGGCCAAGGCGATACGCACAGACAACGGTCCGGGAATCGAAAATCAGCTGTTGCCCGGTATCCTTCGTCTTTTTGGACAACGCCTCATAGGCAGCGCGCGCTTCCTGATACTTTTCCGACTCGAAATATATTTCGGCGGTACGGATGAGACCCTTGAACGCCAGGTCGTGAGTCGGATACAGGTCGTTCAGGTACCCGTAGTATCGAAGCGCGTTCGGGCGGTCATTTTTCTTTTCGTAAATCGTCGCCAGCGCCGAAAGAGCTTCGGGAGCGTGGGCGCCTTTCCGATCGGGAAAGAGATAATTCTCATAAAATTCGATGGCGCGGGAAAGATTTCCGAGCCGGTCATAGGAAAAAGCAATTTTGTAATCGACAGGGTTATGAGTGGAAGTCTGGATCGACAGGACGTCGACGTCTGAAAAATCGCCGAGATGAAGTTTGAGACTGTTTTGATACGCGTCGATCGCCAGGGCGTACTGCTGCGTCAACAGATAATTATTACCGATGCCCTGGGCGGCGCTATCGGCATAGCCGGTATAATAGTATTCGTTGATCAATTCGTTGTACGCCGTAATGGCCGATCGAAAGTCGCCCTGTTCCTCGTTGTAACGCGCGAGCATGTATTTCGCCCGGGCCACATGGCGGCCTCTGGGAAAACCACCGAGGTATTGCTGCAGGGCTTTGACCAGTTCCGGGCCGGAACCGAGTTCCGCGTAACATACGGCTTTCTGAAAATACGCGTCATCTGTAAACGGGCTTGTCGGATATCGCAGAATCAGCTCATCGTAACATGAAATGGCGCCGTTAAATTCTACTTTTACACTGTCCTCGGATTTTTTCTGCGTCGCGGGGTTTTGAAATTCCTTCAGTGTTTGCATGGCCTGACCGAGCCGGATCAGCATTCGGTCACGTAGGCTGCTCGAAGGATACCGCTCCAATAGTCCTTCAAAATACGACTTCGCCTTGATGGCGCGTTCGCGGGAATCATCGATTCCGGATAACGTGGTTTCGATGATCCGCATCGCCGCCACGTCCGCGTATTTACCGCCGGTCAGCAGGCGATACTGGTTCAGTGCACTGTCGGCCCATGTTCTCTGTTCGGGATATTTCTGCGACAGCCGATCGTAGCATTGAGCGGCATAAAACCATGCTTCTTCACGTATCGCGCGGTTCTGCGTCAGTCCGGCAACCCGATGAAAGATGCCGACGGCCTTCTGATAATCTTTGATCTGGTCAAAGAACAACTGGCCGTACGCAAACGTCACCTCGTCTTTCGAACGGTCTTCGATCAAACTGCCGATCAGATAGATCATATTCTCCAGCGTTCTCGTGCTGCTTTCCGGATAAAACAGGCGGATGTATTCGAGTTCCGACTCGGCTTCATCGATCCATTCGCTGCCGGGAAAACCGGGCCGGAACTGGCGCAGCATCGACGCCGCTTCCGCGAGTTGTCCGTTCATCCGATACGCTCGGGCCAGCAACAGCTCCGCCTGATCTTTCAAAAAGCTGTTGCGATGTTTTTCGGTCAATTCCTGCAGCGCCAGAATGGCTTCTTGGTAATCTTTCAATTCGTTCAGCAGCAATGTGCCGCGCTGGAAATGGGCCCGATCGATTTTTGGATGATTCGGGAATTTCCGGATAAAATGATCATAGTACGCAGCGGCTTCGCGAAATTGTTTTAACTGTTGGAAGTTTTGCGCCAGTTTGAGGTACGCCAGCGCCGTATACCGTGCGGCCGGACCGGCCGTGACGCCCAGATCGGCGATGCGGATCAATTCTTCGTTCGCCACTTTCAGGTTATTGACCTTCTCGAGGGTCAGTGCCACCTTGAAGCGCGATTCGATCATGACCGTCGAATCTGCCGCCGCATTGCCCGCCGATCGGTACGATTCGCCCGCCTTATTGTACTGGCCCTGCGCAAAATACGTATCACCGATTTCAACCAGGGCACGCTGTTTCAAAGTAGCGGACGCATCGGGACGATGAACGACGGTTTCGAACGCCGTCCGAGCGTCGTCAAAATTTTTCTCACGGACGTAGATCACACCCATTTCGAACATTGCCGCCGGGAGGACCGACGTCTTGGTAAATCGCGCGATGATGCGTTCATACCCCGCCCTCGCGTCGTCGGATTTACCGAGCGACTCCATCAGTTTGGCCCGTTCAAAAACAGCCTGGGATACGAGCTCCGGGTCTTTGCCTTTTTCGATCACGCCCAGCAGCTCGGCGAGCGCTTGAGTCGTATTGTCCTCTCGGAGAAACAACTGGGCAAGCTTGAGGCGTGCCTGATGGATTTCCGGAATGGACGGCCGGTCGGCAATGAGTTTCTGAAGTTTGTCCTTCGCGCTGCGCGTATCGCCGGCCTTCAGAAAATAGTCGCTGGCCAGGAGCACCGATGAAACGGCATTGGGCGCATCCGGATAAAAGGTGGCCACGCTGGACAAGGCATTCGCTGCCGCTGCATAGTCGCCGAGCGCCGCGTAACATTCTGCAACCTTTTGCCATGCATCCGCCGCACGCTTATCTTTTGGAAAATCGATCGCCAGAAATTGAAATTCGCGCCGCGCGTTGTCGTACATCTGGCCGTGGTAGTACGACATGCCGCTGTAATATCGTGCATCCGGCACCCGCGCGTCCGACGGATAATTGCGGATAAATCGGGAAAACTCCTGCGCGGCCAGCGGATACAATTTGTCATCGAACAATTTCCGCGCGTATAGAAAATCGGTATCGGAGTTACTGACCTGCGCCGCCGCAGATGCGAATAGGAATGCGGAAAACAAGAACAGCCGGATCATCATGCGACTTATCGGATCATGAGGTTGGCAAATTTGACCATAAGTTTTCGCTCGCTGCCATCGTCGAATCGGATGGTGACTTTTTGTTTATCACCGAGTCCTTCGGACTGGACGATTCGTCCGGCCCCAAACGTGGCGTGAAGGACGTGCTGCCCGACGTCAAACGTCTGCTCCTGTCTCATCGCCCGGGCCACCGTCTCTTCCGATCGTTCGGCAAGACTCTTTCCCGGCGGCCGGTTTCGCAACGACCGGGCCCGGCGCGACGCCGTTGGATCTTCGTCCTCATTGTCGCGCACCGGACGATTGAGTTTTTTCCACAGTACGATGTCCTTCGGCATTTCGTCGACGAAACGCGATTGCGTCGTCCGGTAAACAGTGTTGAAGCGCATTCGCCGTTTCGCAAAGGACACGTACAGGTCTTTTTCTGCGCGAGTCGCGCTTACATAAAATAACCGCCGTTCTTCTTCCAATTCACGATCGCTCCCGGACGCATTTTCAAGCGGAAAGAGGCTCTCTTCCACCCCGGCAACAAAGACGACGGGGAATTCAAGGCCTTTCGAACTGTGGATGGTCATCAGGGTGATTGCATTTTTTTTGTCGTCGACCTGATCGATATCCGTCATGAGGGCCACTTCTTTGAGAAACGCATCCAGCAGCGTTTCACTCTCCGTCTCCGGGACGTGCGTCAGGGCAAATTCACTGATGGCGGTGATGAACTCGACGACGTTTTCATACCGGCTGATCGATTCAACCGTGTTTTCCTGTTTATAAATCCTCAGTACACCGATGTCCTCGACGAGGACGCGTACCCATTCGCCCAGCGAAAGTGAATTTTTCAGCTCGATGTACTTCTGCATTTGCTGATGGAACAGCTCGACGTTTTGGATCGCCCTTTCCTGCAGAAGTCCGGCGCCCAGTGTACGGACTTTACCCAGGACGTCGAAGAGCGTCGAATCCGTGGCCTCGGCAAACTGATCGAGCCGGTCCAGCGTGGTTTTTCCGATCCCTCGCGGCGGCGTGTTGATCACCCGTTTGAGGCTGACGGCATCGGACGGATTGGCGATCACGCGCAAATAGGCCAGAATGTCCTTGATTTCTTTTCGTTCGTAAAAACGAACGCCACCGACGATCGCATACGGCAAACCGTGCTGACGTAACGCGTCCTCCAGAACACGCGACTGCGCATTGGTCCGATAGAGGACGGCAAAATCACTGAATTTTCTTTTTTCTTTATGAATCAGATCGACGACGGTATCGACGATGGTGGAGGCCTCCAGACGATCGTCCTCGCATTCCATGACGATCACGGGATTACCGGCCGCATGCCGTGTCCACAAGGTTTTGTCTTTCCGCCAGCGATTGTTTTTGACGACCTCACTCGCCACTCTGAGAATGTTCTGCGTCGAGCGGTAATTTTGCTCGAGCTTGAACGTCCGGGTCCCGCTGTAGTCTTTTTCGAAGTTCAGAATATTGCCGATATCGGCGCTTCGCCATCCGTAAATCGACTGATCGTCGTCGCCGACAACGCAGATGTTTTGATGTTTTTTGGCCAGCATCCGCATCAACAGGTACTGGGCCTTGTTGGTATCCTGATACTCGTCGATGTGGATGTAACGGAATTTGTCCTGATAGAACTCCAGGACGTCTTCATGCAGCCGGAAGAGCTCGATGGCCTTGACGATGAGGTCGTCGAAGTCGAAAGCGTTCGCTTTTTTCAACCGCTGTTCGTATTCCGCGTAAACGATCGCCGCTTTCTCCTCGACCGGGCTTTCCGCTTTTTCACCGAGTTGAACGGGAGACTGGAAGCGGTTCTTCGCTGAACTGATCAGATGACGAATCATGGCGGGAGGATACAACTCCGTCGATATGTTCATCGCTTCCATCACGAGTTTGATCAGGTTTTGCTGGTCGTCCGCGTCGTAGATCGTATAGTGCGGCGTATACCCGATCTTCTCGCTTTCCATCCGGAGAATACGACCGAAGATTGAATGGAAGGTCCCGATCCAGATCTTCCGTCCATTCTCGCCGGCATGACGTTCCACACGCTCACGCATTTCGTTGGCGGCTTTATTGGTAAACGTCACGGCAAGGATGGTGAACGGACTGACCTTTTTTTCAGCGATGAGGTACGCGATACGCCGAGTCAGCACATTGGTCTTACCGCTTCCGGCGCCCGCAAGGATCAGGACGGGCCCTTCGGTTGCACAGACGGCCGCGCGCTGAACGTCATTGAGTTCGGCGAGCAATTGGTGATGAAGGACGTAGGGTGGAATGGACTGGTGTATCTGCATAAAGGGCGCGTCAAGATAGGGAGTGCTCTGTTGAAATGCAACATTGCGGAAAACAAAAAGCCGTTTCATTTACGAAACGGCCGGTTTTTCTTTCAAAACAATGCGTTATCGTGCAATCATAATTTTTGTCGTACGCTTGGGTGAATTGGGAGCCTTCAAGACCGCGATGTAAACGCCGTTACGAACTTTCTGACCTTCGCCGTTCCGTCCATCCCAGGCGATGGATTCGTTCGGAATTCCTTGTTGAGCGTCGGTAATTGTCAGCTTCCTGACCAGACGGCCCGTGAG
>CAYZJB010000031.1:0-45814 GCA_964478735.1 uncultured Bacteroidota bacterium
CAGGTGGGGAGAATGGGCTTGACTTCGCAAAAAAAAGGCCTAAATTAATTTAAATCTAATATTCACACAGTCTGTACTCCTTCCATGCAGAGTAAAAAAGTCTCTCTTTTGACGGCCTTGCTTTCAATCATGACCGTTCTGTACCTGCTGGTTTTGACTCCTTACGCGACGGCCCAGAAACCGAAGGGAAAAATCGAGGAGGAATACCAAAAAGCTTCAAAAAACTATCTGGGCTATCTGCACGAGTCCTTTGCCTATCGCTACATCAGTCAGGAGCAGTTTTTACGGGACATTATCCAAGCGGTGACGGAGACCTATAGCGACAATAAAGGGGTGGTGGGAAAAATCGACTGGAGCCAGAAGGGCGGAGACCGTCAATCCCTCAAGGAAAAGCTGAACGAGATTGAACAGAAGATTCAGTCGATTCGAGAATCGGATGAGGCATTTGCCGGTAGCCGTGTTCAGGAAATTGAGCAACTGCATGCGGAGTACGAGCGGTTGTATGCGACCGAATTCGAACTAACTCGGTCGGACGTCGATCACCTGCGTCGTCAAATGCTGGAAAAAGGCGGTAAAACGATTGCTCAAAAACTGATCGAACGTCAGTTGGAACTGGCCTTCAAGCGGTTCAAAAGCGAGGATTATCTCGCCGCTGCCCTGCAATTCGAAGACATTTTGTCGGCTTTTCAGTCGCAATTTTCGGACTGGGTGGATGTCAAGTATTATGCCGGCTTGACGTATGCCCGTCTGGGAGATTTTGACAATGCCGACACAAAACTGTCGGATGTGGTCAAGAGTGGCGGCGGTTATACCGAAAGGGCATTGTCCGAACTGGTTCGTCTGGCGTACGTCGAAGGCAGCCGTAATCGCACGGAAAAATACTTCTCCGAATATCAGGCGAAAGTGGCAAAGACGACCTCCAACGAAGACGAGTATTATCGTACCTACTATTATGCAGGTGCCACGTATTTCAATACGTCCGATTACTCGAAAGCGATCGGGATTCTGAAGGCGATTCCGGAAGGCTCCCGTTACGGGCAGCCGGCGCTCATGCTAATCGGCCACTGTTATGCGAATCTGGACGACTATGAGAATTCAGAAGAGTTCCTACACAAGACGGTTTCCTATGCGCACTCGCCGAAAGGTACCGATCCTGATACCCGCAGAAAGATTTCGGACATCGCACGTTTGAAGCTGGCCTACATCGGTTTTGAACGAAACGTGAACGGTTTGAAGGCGCGAAATACCGTACCTTTGATTTCAAACATCGGTACGGATTCGGACGTTTACGACGCCGTTCTTTTGGTTTCTGCATGGGCTTACTTTAAAGACAACAATATCGATACGGCGCAGGCATACGTCGATTCGCTGCTGCGCAGCCACCCGGCTTCGGATTACGTCTTTGAAGCGCGGACGCTGCTCGGCAACATCAAGGTTCTGGACCCAAAACTGTCGGACAAAGACCGCGAAATCTACGCGGTGGATGCGTACAACTATGTTGCCAATTCCATGGAAGCGAAGTATCTCGCGGATCGATTCGTGATGGAACGGGATTCGATGTTAACGGTCATGGAAATTCTCAAAGATGCCATGCGGCTGGCGAGTTATCGACGCGACAGCGCGGCGTACCTACGCTACGATGCGATCCATCAGCTGATCGACCATACCGTCAAGCACAACGGATTTACTCGCGCCTCACGTTCCACCGGAACGTCAAGTCAGTATCGTGAGGTGATCAATTCGCTCGTCAGCCAGTTACGCGTATCGGAAAAACTTTTAAAGAACGCCGAAGAGAAAAAAGACTCGCGCCAGGCCAAAGAGTTGAAGGAAACGATTCAATCCACGTTGAGCGACCTCGAAAACGTTCTGGGATTCAAGAGCAATACGGCGATTCTGGACAGCGGCAGCGTGGATCGCTCGTTTGAAAAGCTGGCCCGGGACCTCGGCGAACAATATGCCAGTGCCGTTATCGACAACTTCAGCACGTTTGAGACGCAGACGTATTTTTCTCAAAATACGCTGCCTCGGCTGATCAGCGAGGCGGACTCGCGGAACCGGTTGTACTCCGTTCTTCGGGAAAAGGTGGCAAAGGAAAAACAACTCGTGCAGGACAATCTGTCCGAGATCGACCGGCTGCTTGGTCTGGCTTCACGACAGAACAATAAGGACGCGGAAATTCGGTTGAAAAACGAAAAGAACAAGCTCACGGACTACTATTATCGTCTGACGGACTATGAAATGTGGATCTTGACCCAGAATGACGTTGAAATTTACGCGGATCTCGACGTCTGGGGCGATTTTGCATCCTACGGACGTAACAATATCACTTACGTGATCAATACGACGAAATCGGAGACCATTCAGGATATGGCGCGTGCCATATCCCAGATCGACAATATTCTCCGGGTCCGGAAAAAGAATTATGAAAACCAGATCGCTCAGCTCGAAAAAGAAATTCTCCTGAAGGAGCGCGAAATTCGAGAAAAAGAATTACGGGAAATGCGTACGACTTCGAAGGAGTTTTTCGAAGAAAAATACTTTCAGCTGAAGACAAGCGAAAAACCCGAAGACGATCCGTACGATTACAAAGATCTGGTGCCGGAGGTTGTCGACATACCGCAAGGGGATGTTGTAGTCAAGCGGGACCAGGGTGAAGAAGAAACAGCGATCGAAGCCGATTCGGCCAATGCTATTGAATCGGATTCCACGGTGATAATGGACGCGAACTCCGCGAAAGCGGGAGAAACCATCGGCGGCGGCGATTCGACGGCCGTCGAGACTCCAGCCGATTCCCTGAAGTCGGATGGTGCCATCGACGAGGGCAAGGAGAGCGAGGAAACAACGGAAGAAACAACTGAAGAAAGCGGTAATGGGGAGTTGGGATCCGTACCCGTTGACAGGGGACGCCCTTACCGGCTGGCGGCATGCCGGGATATTCTTCTGGAAAAACGAAACGATCAAATTGTTACAGGAACGATATAAATGATGATGAGAGGATTGTTGATCACAGTCGTGTGCCTGTGTTGCGTATCGATCATCGCGGCTCAGGAAAACAAAAACGGGAATACCGATTCTCGTTCCCTCGAATCCATTTCCAATGAAGATTTACTGAAGCTCAAGCAGGATCTGGAGTCTCAAAAAGGAGAACTGGAAGAAGAACGGCTCAAACTGCTGGACCAGGGACTGCAGCAAAGCAAAACGTATCTTGAAAAAAGTTCCAGTGCGGCATCGGCAACAACGGCGTTGGTCCTGTTGCAGCGGGCGGAGTATCTCTTCGACGTCATGGAGGATCAATATCAGGTCGCGACGGATTCCATCGCGCGCGAAAACGATGTTCTGGTGCGGGACTGGGACGCCAGGCGGGAAAAACTTCGCTCTCAACTTCAGAGTGAAGGAAAAAAAGAGGAAGAAATTGAAGCCGCTCTCGGTGAATTTCCACCGCTGAATTTGCTGAAGGACCCGGAACGTGATTTCGGCGAGATCCTGAAGACGTATCAACAACTGGTCGATAATTTTCCCGAAAGTCAATACGTTGTCGACGCGATGTACAATCTCGCTTTCATCAAGGAGCAGGAAGCCCGTCAACTCCGGACGCGTGAACTGAACGATCCCGACGCCAATGGACGTTGGGGCCGGGAAGCGGAACGCAAAGAAAAAGAAGCGCTTCGAATGTACCAGGACCTCGCGGTCCGTTTCCCCGACAGTAAATATGCGGCGGAAGCGTACAATCGGACCGGGGAGTATTATTTCTCACGCGGCGGCGAAGCAGATTTGCAAAAAGCGATCAAAAACTACAACAAAGTACTGGACTACCCCAGTTCCGATCGTTTTCAGGAAGCGGTTTACAAACTGGCGTGGACCTACTATCGTTTGGGCGATTATCCCAAAGCCATTGGATATTTCACGTATCTCGTCGACGATGTCGATTCGGCGAGGTACCATAACAATGATTTTCAAGAGCTGGACGCCGAGGCGATTATCTATATCGGGATCAGCTTCAACCGATGGGCGGAGCAGATCGATCTGGCGTCCGGGACCAATGACGGCGGGTATCGCCTGATCCGGCAGTACATTGAAGACGCCAAGCTGACCCACAAGCGGTATGCGCCCGACATCATGTGGCAACTGGGCGAATCTTATCATATCGAACAAAAGGACACGCTGGCGCTGAACGCGTACAAATCGCTGATCGAGTCGTATCCATTGTACTGGCGGGCCCCCGATGCGCAACTGAAGATCGTCCAGACGTACGAACGGTTGACCAATGCGGCAACGGAAAAAGCGACGTCCAAAGTGTTGCTCGACAGCGTCCTGGACAACCGGTTCAAACTGTATGAACGATACAAGCCGGGCAGTGAATGGTCGAATGCGATTGAAGACAAAGACGTTGTCCGTCGAGG
The DNA here is from genome assembly GCA_964478735.1 of uncultured Bacteroidota bacterium. Taxonomy (GTDB): domain Bacteria; phylum CLD3; class CLD3; order SB21; family SB21; genus CAYZJB01. The sequence continues at coordinate 4,401 of CAYZJB010000031.1, forward strand.
CAATAAGATGGCCCGTGACGTCCTCGTCGATAATATTTTGTACTTCTACAATGAAGCGCAGACGACAAACGACCTTGAGAACTGGCGCATTTCCATGGAGTACAGCAAACAATTCATCGCGTACTTTCCCGTCGATACGTTTGCCTACTTCTTCCATTACAACCTGGCGAAGATCCAGTATTATTATTTCGGCATGCTCGATTCGGCGTACGAAAATTACCTGGCCGTGGCGAATAATTATCCTTTCGAATTGTACCGATATCGAGCCGCCATCGACGCGTACTTGATTGCCGACTCCCTGTATAAACGCAATCCGTTTAAGCGGCCGGCCAATGTACCACAGGACAGTATTCTGGCGCTGAACGCCGGCGAGGAAAAACTCGTCGATGCGATCAATAATTACGCGCGCCTGTTTCCCGATACGGTGACGTATTTCCCAATGGATTCGCTGGAGCGTGAACCGCCGAAACTGGGAATTCCAGGACGACAAACGCCGGATTTCCTTGCCTATGCGGGCGAAATTTATTTTCAACACAACGATTACAATCGCGCCAATCGGTATTTCAACACGATCGTGACGCGATATCCCAACAGTCCCAAGGCGCAGCTCTCGGAAAAAAATCTGATGACGAGTTACTACATCCGTAAAGATTACCGGAGCGCGGAAATTGTTGCAAAACGAATCGTCAACAATCCCAATGCGGCCAAGGAACAACGGGATGAGGCGGTCCGAACGGTGTTTGTATCGGTTTTCAAACATGCTGAAGATTTTCAGGCCTCTAAGGAACCGGCCAAAGCGGGCCGGGAATTCGAGCGGGCGTATCGTGAGGGCCGCGGAATGGGCTATGCCAACCGGGAGGAACTGTCGGCGGCGATTTACAATGCCGGTCAGCAGTATGAAGAATCGAAAGAATTGCGCCGCGCCATCAAGTCGTACGAAATTTACGCGGATTCATTTCCCGATCAGAAATTTGCCGCTCCCGCACTGTACAACACGCAGGGAATTTACGCAAAGTTGAAGGAGTACAAACCGGCCGCGAGGACGTCTGAGCGGCTGGTCGACCGCTATCCGAACTTCTCGGAAAACAACGGCGCGATCAACAATGAAATCGTCCTATACAATACGGAATTCTATTTCGAACAGGCTTCCAAACAGGCCACCGCTGCGGGAGATACCGTAGAAGCCAAACTGATGACGTACGAAGCCATTCGCGTTTCGGAGAAGTTTGTCAAAGCGTATCCCAAATCGAAATATGCAACCGATATCGACTTCGGTATCGCCAATCTGTACTTCCTGGTCAACGAGGACGAGAAAGCGTACCAAAAATATCGTGCCTTCGCCACCGCATATCCGAACGACCCTCGAAACGTCAAGGCCCTGTACGATATTGGTATGAACCACCTCCGAAAAAACCGTCGTCCGGAAGCCGTAACGGCATTCAGTGATGCGCGAAAGAAAAGCGATGAACTGAAAAAACAAAATCTCGATTTCAACAAGTTCTTTGCCTCCGAAGCGGTGTACGAACTGGCGCGAATGAAATATGAAGATTTCAGCAAAATTACGCTCAAGCTGCCCAACATCGACTATAAGGAAGACCAGAAGCTGGCCCTCATCACGGAAATGATCCCGCTGTATGAGGATATCACGGGTTTCGGTCAAATTCGTACCTTCGAAGCTGCCTATTACCGGGGACTAATCCGGGAAGAGTTCGGGGATGCGTTGATCGCGAAGGAATTTGCGCCTGAAAAAGACCTGTTGAAGAGCATTGTAGCCCGCAGCGACGCCTACAAGGGTGCGGCCAACGTGTATCGCGGAGCGGTGGACGAATACCGTCAGGCGGGAGATTTTCTCGAAAAAGCGTACGTTAAACTGATCGAAGATGAACGGAGGATCGTCGACTCGATCAAAGCATTGTATCCTGCCAATGCCGATACGGCCGTGCTTTTGGCCAAGCAAACTATCGAAGGAAAGACGGAGAAAGAAAAAGAATACTCCTTGGCACGCGCCAAGGAACTTGCCCTTTTTTATAAAGGCCTCGCCAAGTCGAAGATCTCGAGAATTTTATACGCGACGGCCAATGCACGGAAGACGAATGTCGATGCGCTCGTTGCGGTGCCGTCCGTGTTTGCATATGGAACGCCGGAGTACATTCAGGACCGCATTAATCTCATTACCATTGTCAAAGGTCAGGTTACCGAGGCGATTGCGGCATTTGAAGCGTCCGCCAGGGAAGCGGATTCTCTCGGACTCGATGATAAATATGTGGCGGAATGTAAACGCAACATAGTGCGGCTGAATGGTGTGGTGCCTGGAGAACTGGCCAAATTGTCGTACACGGTCATGGAACGTTACCGGTCGACGTCTGAATATTATCGCGTCATAACCGCGGGCGGCGAGAACTGGGTCGATCCGAATACGAAGAAGGGTTTTTACGACGTGTTCTACGACGTGCCGATCGAAATGAATACCTACATCACTCAGTATGCACCGCAGATCGGAACGCAAACGATCAAGTCGTATACATCAACGGTCAACGAACTCAAAGATAAGGGGTATTTCAACGAAGACGCACGTCAAATTCAGCGCGAGATGCTCAATTTTTCGTATGAATTTGCGAAAATGAACTATGACGAAGCGGACACGTCCGACCGATATTACAAACGGTACGAAGCTATTTACTATGCCAATCAAGAAGCGGACGGGTACTGGCATTATCCGGAGGCGTCGGCGACGTACAATCAGGTCATTACTTTCGCTCGTGAAAATGCGAAATCCGTTCTGGAAGAAGCGTACAATGCAGCGCTGGATCTTGAAATCATCAAGCTGGAACCCGATCCTTCCGGAGAAGAAGGAGCGCAGATAGCAAAGACCAACAGCATTCCTGCGAAACGTCTCATGGCGTTGCTCGGGAAGTACGATCAATTCTATGCGAAGCTTCTGAAGCTGAAATCCACAACCCGCTTCCTGGCGTCCAATTATAACGATTGGCTCGCATCGTTCAGTGCGCCCGATTTGTGGCAGCTGGTCAATTTCAATGACAAGGGCTGGCATCTGGCGGGGCCGCCGACGGCCACTGCAATCGTCCCGCATGGTGAATTGGATAAATATGAAGCGTATCCGTTGTGGCTGGGATTGGGACAGAAATTTGCCAAACCGGCATTGCCGAAGTATATCGAAGAGATTATCGAAGAAGTGAAGAAAGAAAAAACGGTGAGGGAGACGGTCGTCGATACGTCCGCAAGCGTTCCTTCCGATACGACGGACGGAGAGGTCCTGGAAGAGGACGCATCGGGCAACGACTCGACGCAGGCGTACGTGATGGCATTGACGAAATACCACAGCTGGGTGCTTCAGGATACGACGCTACGGCGGCTTTATTCTGAAATCGATGCACAGAAGATTCGCGATACGTCGCGAACGTTGTATCTACGACAATATTTCGATATTGTGGGAAGTCCGCAGGGCGGGCGAATCTACATTGCAGCCGACGGTTACTATGAGTTTTATATCAACGGTTCGTTTATAGGGACGGCTCTGGCTGAACAGGAAGACACCCGGGGTGACTCATTGGAAATCACAGATCTGTTCCCTGAGAATTTTACTCAGGGACGTAACGTTCTGGCCGTCGAACTACGGGACTTTAAAACCCCCAAAGAACATCACGGGATACGTATCGTCCTCGAAGTGACCGAAGTGGAAGATGCCACGGCGGAATTTGCCACCCCTTCTTTGCCGAAAGACGAGGAGTTGAAGAAGACGTTGTACGGTCGCGGTCGAATCATTTCAAGAAAGTGAATCGTATGAAGCTGATTTTCATTACCGGCGCCACGGTCTTTCTGTTATCGGTATTATCGACGTCGGGACGGGCGCAGGAAGTCCGGCATCCCGATATGGAACTGATTACGACCGACCAGGGAGAGGAACTTGTTGTCGAGATCGCAACGCAGCGGCCTCCAGATCCCACGCTGTATGAAGTCAAAGAAGAAGAGGGTCCGAAAGGTCAACCGATTTATGTCGTCTATTACATTCCCACCGGTGAATTTGTCATATTTTTTAATCGAACAACGATCAAAGGCAAGGCGGAAGGGCCGGGTGTTTCGCTTTTTCAAACACGTGTGAAACCCGCGATCGAGAAAGTCATCGGACAAAAAACCTATGAACCCGATATCAAAAAGAGGTATCTCGATATTGTCTTTCCGGAAAAGGAAAAAGTTGCAGAACAACAAGCGGTCGACAACGACGACATCGATAAGGTGATCAAACGCAAGCGCAACTAGGCAAAAACACCTTGCATTTGAATAAATTGTCTTTATATTTCTATCAACTTTCACCCCGGTTTGTCTGATTTTATTTTTTCTAATCGATCTTTGTCTAATCATTATTCATTACATTTGAATCCCACAAAACTTAACAGGAGGAATGGATTCATGAAAACGATGATGAATCTGATGCTGGTCGCAGTGGCAGTACTGGCGATGGGTCTCACGGTAACGGTATCGGCCAATCATGCAGCGGCAGCAAATATGGTTTGGTTGCAGGATGCGGGTGAAACGGCGGCTCCGGCTGAAGGAACGACGTCCGGTGTGGGAACCTTCTTCAATTCGTTTTTCCAATCATTTAAGTGGGAGCAGGATGCGTCCAGTTACATGTGGATTATTGCGTTGTGCGGAGTTTTTGCGCTGTCCATCATGGTAGAACGCTTATATTTCATATTTGTGCGATCAAACGTAGATGCGCCGAAGTTTATGGCCGAGATTCGTAAGCTGGTGGCCGGCGGTAATCTGAAAAAAGCGATTGCGTTGTGTGAAACGGCCAAAGACAAAGCGTTGCCGTCCGTCGTGATGGCCGGTTTGAAACGTGCCGTCGAAAAAGAAGGCGGTCCTCTGGATTTCCGCGCGATTCAAAATGCCGTAGACGAAGGAACTCTGGAAATTATTCCGAAATTGACCGAGCGTTCAGGCTACCTGGCTATGTTATCCAACGTGTCGACGTTGTTCGGTCTGATGGGAACGGTGTACGGTCTGATCATATCCTTCGCAGCCGTCGGAAGCCCAAGCATGCCTGAAGATAAAAAATCTCTCGTTCTGGCAGGCGGTATCTCTGCAGCCATGCAAACGACGATCTGGGGACTGAGCATCGCTATTCCTTGCATTATCGTTTATACGATTATTACGACCAAGACATCCAAGATCATCGATGAAATGGACGAACACATGGTAAAACTCATCAATCTAATGACGGGTAATAAGTAATATTGCCTGTTTCCGGTGATTTTAAGTATGATTGCTTCCCTTTTGGTAGGCAGGCAAAGTAAAGGATAAGAGGACATGGCATTCAAACCTTCTGCAAGGCGCACGGTCCAAATCTTAAGTACGGAGCTTGATCTCCGGCCGATTATGAACATGATGTGTATCTTGATTCCGCTTCTCCTGAGTTGTTCACAGTTCGTCAAGAATACATTTCTAGAGTTAAACCTGCCGCCGATCTCGGGTGGTGCGGGCGGGGGCAGCAAGACGGACCCGAAAGATGAAAAGCCCAAGCTTGGGTTGAAGCTGATCATCACGGAAAAGGGTATGACCATTGCCGGGAATTCTGCCGTTTTGTCCGGCGATGCGGGGGGCGGCCCGACGGTTCCCAAGACCAGTGAAGGCAAGTATGATTACAAAGGCCTCGATTCCAAACTGAAAGAAATCGTAAAACAGATTTCCGGAAAGCAGTTTGAAGACGAACGGCAGCTTAACATTACGGCTGAGGACGTGATTGAGTATCAGGTCATCGTGACCACGATGGACATTATTCGTCTCGCCGCCGAAAAAGAATTTCGCGACCCCAGCACGGGAGCCATCGTCAAAGAACCGTGGTTTGCCAGTGTGGGCGTCGGAAAACTGATTATTTAACCTATACCCATAAAGGTACCCGTTATGGCATTCAAACCATCTGCGGCGAAAAAAAATAAGCGAAAAGAAGAGGGGACGCTTAATATGAACTCTATGATGGACATTCTGACCATCATGCTTCTTTTCCTGCTCATGTCGTTTTCGACGGAGGGCAGTCTGGCGACGAAGTCCGGTGGGTTGCAGCCTCCTAAAATTCTGGCTAAGAACAAACCCAAAAAGTCGATTGTGGTCGGCGTTTCGTCTCAACAGATCTTTTTCAACAAAGAGCCGATTGTCGACGTCGACAAAGTCCTAGCTCAAAAGGAGAGTTACCAGATCGAGGAACTTGCCATCAAGCTGGAAGAAGAGGCCGCGAAGGCTATCGATCTTGAAAATCGGTTTGGGATCGAATTTAAACGCGAGTTGCTGATATACGCCGATGAAAGAATGCCGTTCAACATTCTCCTGAAAGTCGTTTATACCTGCGGGCGCCATCAGTTTTCCAACCTTCGTCTGATGGGTAATCAGGCAGGTATACAGGAGGTTATGTGATCAGTTTGTCTATATCGAGCAATAGTAGATAAAGGAGGTCTGCTATGGAAATACGCAAAAAAGATGAGAACGCACTGTCTGCGTCTACAGCGCCTCCTGGTGGAAGAGCTGCCGCGGGTGCGCGGGAAATACGTATCGTTGCGTTTCCGAAAGAATTCCAGAAAGACTTCTGGAAATCTCTCGATAAACGTATCCTTACGATTTTTTTCATAAATTTTGTTTTTATCTATGGATTTTTCGTCTTCATGGCCTTACAACCGAAGAAAGACGTACTGTCCGTCGATAATCGGCTCTTAAAAAAACTCGGCAAGGCTCTTCAAGTTGATCCTAAGCTTCTTGAAGAACTTGACAAGCCGAAAGACGAAGAAAAAGAGGATGAATCAACGGCGGTTTCGACGGCGACCGTAAAGACACCTCAGGGAAATAAGGCCAAGGGTGATCGGGCTGCTGCAGCGAAAGAAGCAGCCAAGGCCCGGCAGGCGGCCGCTGCCAAAGCGGCCGCAGGAAAAGGCGTTTTCGCCGTGGCCGGTGCGCTGGGCGGTAAAGGCGGCGGCGGTAAATTTGCCGGCGCCAACCTGAGCGGAAGTTCCACCGGATTGGACAATGTACTATCCGGTCTCGGCGGTATCGGAGATGCAACTGGAGCCGAGGGAGAACGAACCGTTGTCGGTGAAGGCGGCTCTATCAAAGGAGGTGCCGGTATTGCCGAATTGACGTCGGAACTCGAAGGGTCCGGCGGTGTGTCGGTGATCGGCGGTTCGGCTGAAACGGGAATTATCGGTATTGGTAAGGCGTCCGTTTCGGGCGGAGGCGGGGGCGCATCGGCTGCGGATTTCCAGAGCGTCATCGACGCCAATGCGGCAGCGGTAAATTCCTGCTACACCAAAGAGTTGAAAAAATCGCCGGATCTCAAAGGCAAACTTAGCGTCCAGATCAAGGTTAATCCTGCGGGCCGCGTGGCAGGCGTCAATGTCACGACCAATACCGTGGGTTCGGCCGTGGCCAATTGCGTTACGAACAAGATTCGAGGATGGTCGTTCCCGCGCGGAAAGAAGGGAATGGTTACGGTGAATCAGACATTTGTGTTTACGCGGTAAGATTCAGACAACGTTTTTTGTATCAAACCGTCTCGATCTTATCGAGACGGTTTTTTTATTCTAACGAGATGGAAGTATGGCATTAGACACCAAGCACCGTACGCACTCCTGTGCATCAATCGACGAACGTCTCACCGGTCAAAGCGTGACCTTATGCGGATGGGTCCATCGACGCCGAGACCTGGGACAACTGATTTTTATCGACCTGCGCGACCGTTACGGGATCGTTCAAATCGTGTTCAATCCGGACGTGTTTCCAGAACCTCATGAAAAAGCCAAAACACTACGCTCCGAATTTGTCATCCAGGTACACGGAAAAATCATTACAAGAGAAGCCGGGAATGTCAATCTCAATATGCCGTCCGGAAAAGTAGAACTGGTAGCCGAAGCATTGACCGTGCTGAGCGAGGCGCTTACACCGCCATTTCCTCTCAATGAAGAAAACAGCCGGATCGACGAGGATCTGCGCCTCGAATATCGATATCTCGACATCCGCCGCGCCCCGATGCGGGAGGCCCTGATTTTGAGACACCGGATCTGCCAGTTGATACGGCGTCATTTCAGTGACCATGAATTCATCGAGGTCGAAACGCCCGTGCTGATGCGGAGTACGCCAGAAGGCGCAAGGGATTATCTGGTTCCGTCACGCGTTCATGCCGGCAAATTTTATGCACTGCCCCAGTCTCCTCAGATTTACAAACAATTGCTTATGGTGGCGGGTTTGGACCGTTATTTTCAGATCGTCAAGTGTTTTCGGGACGAAGACTTAAGGGCCGACCGTCAGCCGGAATTTACCCAGGTTGACGTGGAGATGTCCTTTGTCGATCAGGACGACGTGATCCGGATTATCGAGTCGCTCATGCAGCGGCTTTTTCATGAATTGCTTGATGTGGGGATTACGCTTCCGCTGAAACGATTGACGTATCAAGACGCAATGGAGAGATACGGATCGGACAAGCCCGATTTACGATTTGATTTGCCCATCGTGGACGTGACGGAGCATGTACGACAAAGTGAGTTTCAGGTTTTCAAACAAGCCGTTGACCGACCGGACGGGATGGTGGCATGCCTTAGCATCAAGGGACGTGCTGAAGAATTTTCCCGAAAGAAGATTGACCAATTGACGGAGTTTGTGAAACCGCTCGGATTGCAGGGTCTGGCGACGCTCAAGATTGGAGCGCAGGAGATTCAAAGTTCAATCGCAAAGTTTGTGTCGACCGACATTCTCCACAATATCGTCAAAACCGTTCATGCCGAACCCGGCGATTTCGTCATCATCGCTGCAGAACGCAGAGATATCCTGTTGCCGGCTCTGGGCGCGCTACGCGTAAAGCTCGGAGAAGAGCTGGACCTCATCGACCGTGCTGCTTTCGCTTTTGTGTGGATCGTAGACTTCCCGTTGTTTGAATTTGATGAAGTGGAAAAACGGCTGGTGGCCATGCATCATCCCTTTACGTCGCCCAAGACCGAGGATATCGCGTTACTTGGAACGAGGCCGGAAAAAGTTCACGCCCGTGCCTACGATCTGGTACTGAACGGCAATGAAATCGGCGGCGGAAGCATTCGTATTTTCGACAAAACACTTCAGAACAAGATGTTTGATGCACTGGGTCTGACGACGAAAGACCGGGAAGACAAGTTCGGGTTTTTACTCCGTGCGTTTGAGTATGGGGTGCCGCCCCACGGGGGGATCGCCCTCGGGCTCGACCGGATCGTTGCTCTCATGGCGGGCCGTCGTTCTATCCGTGACGTGATCGCATTTCCAAAAACCAACCGTGCCGTGTCGCTCATGGATCGGGCGCCCTCCGAGGTTGATGATCGGCAACTCAAGGAACTGCACATTCGTCTTTTACATGACGCCTGATCCGCTGATGTCATGGATCGGTCTGATCGCGGCATTTTTAACGACGATCGGTTTTGTTCCGCAAGTTGTCAAAAGTTTGAAAACCCGTCACGTGGAAGATGTTTCCATATGGCAGCCCGCCGTTCTCGTCAGCGGGATGGCCGCGTGGTTGATCTATGGGATTCATCTGCGCGACACGGCAATCATTCTGGCCAATGTTTTTTCGATCGCATTCAACAGTGCATTAATTTTCATTAAAATTCGTTATCAAGACAGGAGGGACGTATGAAAAAGCAGATGTCCCTGGTGGTGCTATCGTCGTTGATCGCGGCGGGACTATTGGTCTATATCCTATTCGGAGAACGTGAATTTGCGGAAGCGTCAGCCCCTGAAAAACCCGGACCGTCGGAATTACGTGTCCTGTCGGCCACGCCTTCGGGTCTGGTTCAGGATGTCAATCAGTTTTATGCGATTATCGTTATTTTCAATCAATCGGTCGTACCGCTGCAGGCTTTGCCCGAAGGCGACGGATCGGGTCCGCTTGTCATAACTCCTTCCGTCAGGGGAAAGTTCCGTTGGATGGGAACGCAAACGCTGGCGTTTATTCCATCCGATCCCTTACCGCTCGCAACCGGTTATCGGGTCACGATTCCATCGGGTTTGAAATCCATTTCAGGATCGGTTCTCGCTCGCGACTATAGCTGGTCGTTTGAAACCCAGCGCCCGCAATTTATTCGTGACAACCTGTATACTAATCAATCGAACGTTGTCCTTCAACCCACCTTGTTGTTGGCGTTCAATCAGCAAATTGCTATTGAGAGCGCGCGGCAGTCTATCCGTCTCAGAAATACAACAACGGGAGCCGAAGTGAGCGCGAGTGTGGATGTGGCCACGGCGGATGAAATTCGAACCGAACTCGGTTATTATGACTATGATTTGAATGAAAACGACTGGGAAGGAAAAGTGATCCGACTCAAACCGCGCTATTCGCTTGAGATGGAGACATCTTATCGAATCGATATGGCAGGTGATTTACGCGGGACCGTCGGCTCACTCACCATGGGCAACGCCGCCTCGCTGGAGTTCCAGACGTACGGTCCGCTTCGGATTGACGATTTCGAAGGACCGGCCTATACCAACTATCCTGTACGTCTCAAGTTCAGCAATAGTCTTAACATGGACGATGCCAAATCACATATCCACTTCATTCCCGAGGCGGAGCTGAGCGATTTTTACGAAAGTTGGGACGGCGATTATTATCTCTATGGTTTACTCAAACCGTCGACCACGTATACGATTCAAATCGACGAAAATTTGACGGACATTTACGGCAATCGACTCGGACAAGCGGAATCGCGAAGTTTTCACTCCGGGGATTATGAAAGCCGGATTGATTTTCCAGCCGGCAATCACGTGATCGAATCGTATCTGTCCCACAATCTCAATGTCTTTGCGTTGAACCCGGGGACGGTGAGTCTCAAAATGGCCAAACTCACGCAGGAAGACCTCATTCAACTCGAAACGACAGGCAAAAGCGATCACCTCCAATGGGCGATCAATCGTTCCGGGGTTCCGCCCCTGACGAAGAATGTGCAGAAAATCATTCCGATCCTGCTCGACGACGTTTTATCAGGAGAGCGAAGCGGGGCCGTATGCGTGGAAGTACATCATTCCGGATGGTACTCACCACAACGCGCCGTTATTCAGTTGACCGATCTCGGGGTTACCGCCAAGACGTCACAGAAAAAAAACATCATCTGGGTGACATCGTTGCGAGACGGCGCTCCGGCATCAGGAGCGTTTGTTGAAATACGAGACGATGTTGGAATCGTCAAGTGGCGCGGTCAGGCCAATGCCCATGGTATCGTCGAAACGCCCGGCTGGGAGGATCTTGGGATGACGCCGAAGAACTCGTGGTCCGCTCCCCAGCAATTTATTTTTGCCGCGCGGGGAGACCAAAAAGCTTTTGCAACGAATGACATGGATATTCCGCTTTACGGTTATCGGATCCCGTATCGCTGGGGCGCCGGGGACGTGAACGACATGTCCGGATATGCATTTACAAATCAGGGGATTTATCGGCCCGGCGACGTCGTACGCGTCAAGGTCATGGCAAGGCAAAGAAAAAACGATCAGTGGCAGTTGGCAGGATTGCAGCGTATTGACGTTAAAATAAAAGACTCGGATTATAAGGACATCCACTCATCGTCCGTCACGTTGAACGCCTTCGGCGGTGCTGATTTTGAATACACGATCGCTGAGGACGCACCGCTGGGATATTATCAGGTACAATTAAGTTACGGTAAAAACAGTTTGGTGTCGACATCCTTTCAGGTCCAGGAATTCAAGCCGGTTGAGGTCGAAGTTACCGTGAAGACGGAGAAGACAAGATACATCTGGGGCGAGACGCTTCGGGGTACTCTCGACGGGCATTACCTTTTCGGAATGCCCTTGAGTCAGGCGCCGATGCGGTGGCACATTTCCCGTTCGCCCACGTCGTTCACCCCGGAGGGATGGGACGGTTATTATTTTGGCGTTTATGACCGCTCGTATGATGACTTCGATTATTATTACGATTCCGACTACCGTCAGTCGAACGCCGAGGTACTCACTACGAAAAACGATACGCTCAACGAACGGGGGCTGACCTCATTCGAGTGGCCGCTCCGTTCCACCGCCGCGACAACCTCAACGTTTATCATCGAGGGTACGGTGACAGATAAAAATCGTCAGGAGGTAAGCGGGCGCGGGAGCGTGTTGGTCCATGCCGGACAGTTTTACATCGGGCTCAAACCGGCAACGACGTTTCATACACTCGGTAAACCCCTTGCCGTGCAGGCCGTTACGGTCGATCCGGACGGTACGATCCAGAGCTACAAGCCGCTCCGAGTCGAACTGATTCGGCATGAGTGGATTTCCGTACGACAACAGGCCGCGAACGGCAACTATCACTGGGTCACGACATCCTATGATACGGTCGAAAGCGTCATTCACACGACGACACAGCCACAGCCACGCGACGTTCTTCTCCAGCCGGCGAAGGCCGGTTCGTACCGGATCCGTGCGACGGGTTCGGACGCGTACGGCAATGTCATCGCCACCGAGTGCTATGTGTACGTGACGGGCGCAGGCTATGCAGGATGGCGGATGTCCGACGACGATCGCATCGAACTGGTTGCCGATAAGAAATCGTACAATCCGGGTGACGTTGCCAAAATTCTTGTCAAGTCGCCTTACGATCGGTGCCGTGCCTTGGTGACGGTTGAACGCGAAGGCATTCTATCTCATCGTACCGTCGATTTGATCGGTAACGCCATGACGCTCGACGTTCCCGTCACAAGGGATTTTATGCCCAATTGTTTTATTTCGGTTATCCTCCTGAAAGGCCGAACGGCATTGCCTACATCAGGCCGAACGGATGACCTCGGAAAGCCGTCCTTCAAGATGGGATACGTCGAACTGGCAGTCAACGCGGATGAAAACCGTTTACGGGTCCAGCTTCAGACGGCGAAAGAACGATATGGGCCGCATGAGTGGGTGGACCTCGATCTCCAGGTCAAGGACAGGTCCGGCGCAGGCCGTGCGGCTGAAGTGGTCGTCTATGTTCAGGACATCGGCGTACTGAATCTTGTCGGGTACTCGACGCCGGATCCGTTTTCTCATTTTTATCAGAAACGGGATCTGGCGGTTAAGACGCTTGAGACACGTAAACTCGTTCTGGAGCAGATTTCAGAGAAGGATCTGAAAGAAAAAGGCATGGCCGGAGGAGGCGGAGGTGAGGACTATTTTCCTGCCGTTCCGGTCCGAAAGGATTTCAAATCCTGCGTGTACTGGAATGCGTCGGTGGCGACGGATGCGGGAGGCCGAGCCAGAGTACGGTTTCAGATGCCGGAAAACCTCAGCGGCTTTCGAGTCATGGCGGTGGCCCAGACGACGACATCGCAATTCGGCAGTGCGCAAAAAAGCATTACCGTAAGCAAAGATTTGATGCTGCGGCCCGCGCTGCCCCGTTTCGCGCGGGTCGGTGATGAACTGGAAGCCGGAGTCATCGTACACAATTATTCGGAACGGACCGATCAGGTGCGGCTTCAAGTCGACGCGAGCGGGGTTGAACTAAATGAAGAAGCGACCCGGACATTTTCACTAAAAAAAGACGGAGCGGAAGAGGTACGGTTCAGGTTCAAAGTAAAAGACCAGAAAGAAGGGAGATTTGCTTTTCGTGCCGTCATGGGATCGCTGTCGGACGGAGTAGAGATGACGATTCCGCTCAAGATGCCCTCGTTCATGGAAACGGTTGCGACCAGTGGAAGTCTGACGGAATCCCGTCAGGAAAGGATCCGTGTGCCTTCTCAGGTTGCTTCGGGTAAGGGCGGTGTGGCGATCCGGACGTCCTCGACGGCACTGGTCGATCTGGATGAGAGTGTAAATTATCTTTTTGAATACCCGTATGGTTGTCTCGAACAAAAGACATCGCGTGTTCTGCCGATGATTTTGTTTGCCGACATCGTTGAGGCATTCGGCCTGCCCGGGTTGAAGGATGCCGACGGTTCGGTACGCCGGATTATTGAGGACTATCTGGCCGAGATCGGCGATTACCAGTTGTACAACGGTGCTTTTGCTTACTGGAAGGGTTCACCGTACGAGTCTCCTTACGTCAGCGTGTATGCGATGTTTGCGCTGATTAAAGCACGCCAGCAAGGATACGCCGTCAACCGGAGCGTGATCGACAAAGGCATGACGTACCTGAAGACGATGGTTCGTCAATCCTCTTTCGACGCGTACGGCTTGCTGTACTGGCACAGCACGCGCGCTCTTGCCTTGAATGTACTGGCTGAAAACGGTTATTACGACGCACCGTCGGTTGAATTACTCTATCAACGGCGAGACGAATTGCCTCTCTACGCCCGGGCCATGCTTCTGAAAGCCATCCACACCGGCCGCGGCAATCGGTCCATGATGGATGAACTGAGGCGGGACGTGATGAATGCGATCAAGATGAACCCGACGACAGCGCATTTTGAGGAACCGGCGGATTACGGTCTGCACTGGTGTTTTCATTCGAATCTCCGAACGACGGCCGCCGTACTCGAAACCTTTCTGAGCCTGGATGGCCAAAACGTTCCGTGGGCGGAAAAAGTGGTCAAATATTTACTCGAAGATCGTCGGAGCGGACGGTGGCGAACGACGCAGGAAAACGTCTATGCGTTCTGGGCACTGGGGAGCTATTTCAGGACGTTTGAGGCTGAGACACCAAATTTCACAAGTACGGTAGTACTGGATGGAAGGAAAATTCTAGAAGAGATATATCGAGGCCGGTCCGTCACGTCCCACTCGGTCCAGATTCCTCTGGACGATCTCAAACGCGATCAGGACCTTCCACTGGATATGAATAAACAGGGTCCCGGTCGGATGTATTATACCGTTCGAATGAACTATTCTCCGCTACGCGGTGTGGCGATTCCCGCCCGCGATGAAGGTATTGCCGTTGAGAAAAGAATAGAAGACATGAGTGGGAGCGTGGTGAGCCAGTATCGGGGTGGAGAGACGTACCGCATTCGCTTGACACTGAAGACTGCGCAAGACCGCCATTTTGTTGTCGTCGATGATCCGTTGCCGGCGGGATTTGAAGCGCTCAACGCCAATCTTGCGACGGCCTCACAAAATCAGCGTGACCAAAGGAGGCGGGCGTGGTGGATGGATGGAGGGTTTACGAAGTCCGAAATGCGAGACGATCGGGTGGTCGCGTTTGCGGACTTGCTGCCGACGGGGAGTTACACGTTTACCTACCTTGTCCGGGCAACGTCTCTGGGTCAATTTGCCCTACCGCCAACGAAAGTTGAGGAGATGTATGCTCCAGAAGTATTTGGTAATACGGTCAACGGTACGGTGACGATACGATGATTCGAGTACATGTCCGACTTTTCGCCGCATGTCGGGAAAAGGCGAATACCGACGAAGTCATCTTGACCATGCCGGAAAAGACGACCACCGCGCAGGTTTGGAATTTTCTTCTGGATCGGTACCCGGACCTGGCGCCGTATCGGAACATCAGCAAACTGGCGGTGAATATGGCCTACGTGCAGGGCGATATCTCTTTACAGGATGACGACGAGGTCTGTATCATTCCCCCCGTGAGCGGAGGATAACGTGGACGCTTTCATCTCCGTCAAGGTTTCGAATGAACCGATCGCTCTCGACGAGGCCTACACGTTTGTTCATACCGGAAGCGCGGGAGCAGTACTGTGTTTTGTGGGAACCGTACGCGATCATTTCGACGGGAGGCCCGTGAAAGGCGTGCACTATGAAGCGTATCGAGAGATGGCGGAAAAGGAATTGAACCGGATTGCACATGAGGCCTGCCGCCGCTGGCCGGAATTACGGGCAGCGCTCCATCATCGAACGGGGTACCTGCCGGTCGGTGAGTCAAGCCTGATTATTGCCGTCTCGGCGCCTCATCGAGAGGCGGCATATGCGGCGTCGCGTTTTCTCATCGAGGAAATCAAAATACTGGCCCCGATCTGGAAGAAGGAGCACTTTGCGGATGGGAAGATGGAATGGCACGATGAGCCAAAAAGGCCTTGATAAAGTATTGATCGTTCGATACTTTGATCCGACATTTCTTCCAGTTCTACAACCCGTTGTCATCATCTGGCGTGAGGAATCGACCCATGAATAAGATCGTTTGGACTCTACTTTGCATGTCCGGATTGTTCTTTTTCGGATGTGGTTCGTCCAAAGAAACCTTTACATTCAATGATCCGGAACTGGAGGCGCTTTTTCAGGGAACGGATTACAAATCACTGACCGATGCCGCGCGCTACAATATCGGCATGTACTATCTCAACCATGACGACAGCAGCAACGGCCGCGCCGTGTTGGAGGACATCATTACGTACAATCCGCATATTCCCGCGATCAAGTTCCATCTCGCTAAAATATATCTTTCCATGGAGTCGGTGACGTTCAATGTAAAAAACGAGGAGGGCGACGCCGGCCAGATCGTTCGAAACGGACGAGAGATCGGAGAAGCCGTACTTCGGGAAATCATTCAAAACGATCCAGGTTACTTCCCGGCGTATACGGAACTGATGATGCTGGCGGTAGACAATGAAGACACCACAGCGTTTTCATCCCTGTACAATAGGGCCAGCGAGGGCGAAAAATCCTATCTCGGTTCCGATTATCGCATCGGTTACCTGACGCTGCTTGACAAGGAAAACGAAAATCGGTTCGAGGAAGCGAAAAAATACTTCGCCAGCGCGCGCAAAACGTATGCAGAACTTTACGATTCGTACAAGAATCTCGGAGACATCCAACGCGTTCAATTTCAGGATACCCTGGCGTACAAGTCGTACAAAAAAGCCATCGAATATCAGAGCGAAGCACACGACCTGTTTTTGGTGTACTACCACCTTGCAGAAGTCTGTATGAAAATATATGCGGATCGGAACGACGAGCGGTATCGGGCGGAAGCGCTGGAATACGCGTGCCGCAGCCTGACGCGTTTTCCGGGTTATGCTCCATCACTGTCCATCATTCGTTCTAACGCCGGCGTTCAGTCACGTGCCGATTCGGCAAAGGCCCCTGTGGAATATGCAGTGTCATTTCACAATTACTGTGAAGGGCAATTCGGCGGTATGAAGATTCCATCGATGGCGGAGAGCGCTTCGGTCATTCCGCGCAGTATTTTTCGCGAGACGGTAAAAGATCTGCGCCGAAAATAAGTTCGGCGGCGGACACTGTCCCGCAAAGGCATCATCGGGGTTCCGATGACGGTACAACGCAAGATTCACGTCCTTCTTTTCTCGACATTCCTTGTCCTTTTTTTAGGATTTCTCCGTTTTCAACAAATTGAACGCGAGCGAACGGAGCTCCTGCAATCGTTGAGTTCCCACCAGGTATCTCACAGCCTGGAGCGGGCCCTGGCGTCGCTTCACGAACGCCATCGCCATTTTCTGTCTCACGTATCCGATACAACCAATGAGCGGAGCCTTGTGACGCTGGCTCCTAATTTAGGTGGAAAATTATTGGGCGTCGCGATTTTAGATTCTAACCACAATGTAAAGTTTGCCTGGCCCCGTGCATCCGGACAAATATTTTTATCGGAGAAACCGATCCATGACACGGAGCAGTATGAAGCCGTGGATGGTGAATTGATCGAGACATGTACCAAACAAATTACTCCCGAGCGGATCGGATGGCTCAGGGTTCGGGTTGACAGCGCCTATCTGTCTTTACTTTCCAGACGGGCGGGCGCTCCCGTCGTTGTCACTTTTACGCAACCGACGCATGACGTACCGGGACTGTCATTCACGGACCGGGGAGGACGCTTCGTTGCGGCGGCCACGATCCGGGTTACCCCGCTGGGGGAGAATCTCTGGGCTGAACGTTCGCGGCAACAGGTATACGTTTTTATCGCCTGTGCCGTTATTGTCCTGCTGATGTGGGGCATTGCCCTGACGCACTGGATCTCACGACCGTTGCGCAAAATCGTGGAAAGTTTGAAACACGAATCGATCGAACCGATTCAACTGCTGTTGAAAACCGAAACGGAATTTGCATTTGTTTCTGATCTGATTGCCCGGTTTCTCGATCAAAAATCATATTTGACGGCCGAAGTAGCACGACGCATTCGATCGGAAAAATCTCTCAAACGGTCGGAAGCGGACTACCGTGAGCTGTTTGAAAACGCCCAGGATGCCATGGTCATTGCCGATGCCAAGACGCGCGAAATCGTCAGCGCCAATGTTTCCGCCGCAACGATGTACGACCTCGATTTAAATCGACTGATCGGTAAAAAGCTGGATTCGTTATGGAAGAACGCGGAGGCTTTCGAATCGTGGTGGTACCGCCTCACCGAGCACGTGACCAGCAAGGGGGAAGAATCGGAGCATGTACGACCGGATCAACGGCCGCTCATTGTGGATATCAATGCGGCTCAGCTGGCATACCGGGACAAAAAATGCGTCCTTCTGGTGATGCGGGAGATTACCGAAGAAAAATTACTTGAGGATATGCGCCTTTCCCATGCGATATGGCAGCATATTCCGAAAATGGCCTTTGTGCTGGACGCGAAGGGAGAAGCCGTCTTTGCGACGGGCAACATCGAAAATCTCCTGGGGTACACAAGCGCCGAGATGCGTGGCGACGGTTTTTATGGATTATTTCCCGAGATCAACGTGGAGGAGGAGAAAGACCGCCTGGGTCGTATCGCCATGGGGGAATTCGAAAATGAAAAACCGTATGAACGTCTTATTCGCCGCCGGGATGGCACGGACGCATGGTTCCTGTGGTTCGAAGTCCGGGCGCCCGGAAATCTGGTGATTTGCGTCGGACACGATGAGACCGAGCAACGTCTCGCGCGTCAAACCATCGAAGAAAGCGAAGATCGTTATCGGACGTTATTCGAGTACAGTCCGACACCGCTGCTGGTGTTGGACAAAACCAGTTGGCGTATTCTCTCCGTCAATCGCGCCGCCACCGATTTATACGGCTATCCGGCAAACGAATTTACAGGACGGGATTTTACCGAGCTGATCGATGCGGAGGCGGGTGCACCCGTTGTCGTCCGTGCGGGTTATCAGAAGCACAAGCGGCGGGACGGTACGATTCTGGATGTCGAGTGCGCGTTTCACGGCGTTCGTCTCGGACAAATGGAGACGCGCATTGTTCTGATTCTGGACGTCTCGCAGCATTTGCGCGCCCAGTTCGCCGAATTCGAACTAGAAAAACAAAAAATCCGGATTGCCGCCATGGTCGAGGCCATTGAAGAAGAACGACGGCGAATTTCCAAGGAACTTCACGATAGTGTCGGCCAGATCCTGACGGCCATCAAGAGGGACCTTGAAAACGTTCAGAGGAAAACCTCCAGCAAAGCCGTTGAACGTCTCGATGCCATTCAAATGTTGGTTCAATCCGCTATTGGAGAAACACGCCAAATCGCCTATAATCTGATGCCTGCCGCCCTGGAGCACCTGGGGCTTGTCGACGCCGTCGAAGGGCTCTGTCGGCAAGTTCAGCACCACACGGGCTTGACCGTGGCTTTCAAGTCGTACGGCTGGACGGTCCGCCATTCGCGGTCACTGGAACTGGCCCTGTTCAGGATGGTACAAGAAGCCATGAATAATATTGTCAAACATGCCCAGGCGTCGGATGTCAGCGTTCAGATGATTGCCTATCCGGAAAAATTGATGGTTCTAATCGAGGACAACGGGGTGGGGTTCAGTCCATCGGAGGAGGGGCCCAAACCGCACGAGTGGTCCGGTCTCGGCCTGGTGTCGATACGAGAACGAGCCGCCATGCATCGGGGTCACGTCTATATCGATTCGCGCAAAGGCCGCGGTACTTCACTGATCATTGAAATTCCCATCGGAGAAAACGAGTATGTCAAAAATTAAGGTCGTCATTGCCGACGATCATCCCATCGTTCGGGGCGGTCTAAAGACGTTGTTGGAGAGTCAGGACAAGTTGCTGGTGGTCGGTGAGGCGGAAGATGGCCAGCAGGCTATGGACATGATTGCGAGGCTTAAACCCGATGTGGCGATCGTCGATATCGCCATGCCGAAGATCAATGGAATCGACGTGGCGAAACGGGTTGCCCTTTCCCTTCCGGCAACGCGCGTCATTATTCTCACGATGCTCAAGGACTCCGCGTATATGACGAAGGCACTGGATGCCGGCGCTCACGGGTTTTTGCTGAAAGAGGCTCCGGGCGAAGAAATCCTGACGGCCATCGAACGCGTCGTCGTCGGTGAGCGGTATTTCAGCCAGAGCGCTTTTGATTTGATCGGCCGGGAGGACCGGTCGACGGCACTTTCCGAAAAACAACAGTTGATCGAAAGACTTACGAATCGGGAGAAAGAAATCCTGATGCTGGTGGCCGAAGGTCTGAATACACAGGAGATCGCCCAGAAACTCTGTTTAAGTCACCGAACGATCGATACCCACCGGGCCAATATCATGCACAAGCTGGGCGTGCATAATGCCGTTGCCATGGTGCGTCTTGCCGTGGAATGTAATTTAACAGCCGGCGCGGCCGATCTCAAAATCGACTGATATCCCGCCCGAAAACCCATCCCTTAAACCAGTCAAATAGTACCATGGCCTTATTTTTCAAACTGACAAGCCGCGTCAGGTATGCGGATCGCCAGAAAAGCCACGTCGTAAACCCACGGCTTTTGGCTTGCGGTAAATCGGCGAGCGCCTGATGCCTGCCAATGTAGGCCAGCATGCCAAGATGACGATAACGAAAGGGCTCGGCTTGCTTGGACCGTGCTCTTCGATTGAACGACTTGCCGAGATATTTGCCCTGTTGCATTGCGACCTGCGCGGTAGCCGGAGTGTTGTGGTCCTGCAGGGCGGAACAGTCTCCGATTGCGTAAACATGATCCTGTCCGATGACGCGAAGATAGGAGTCGACCATCAGCCGTCCCGTCCTGTCTTTGGTCCATTGCAGGTCGCGCACGAAATCCGTCGGTCCATTTCCCGTCGACCACACGAGCACACCATAGAGTAACTGGCTGCCGTCGTCGAGCAGAAGCGATTTTGCGGACACCTGTTTGACCCGACGGTTGATGATGACGTTGACGTCCAATCGGCTGAAATGAGTCCGGGCATAGTCCGACAGCTTTTGATCGAAGCTCGACAGGAGTGACGATCCGGCCTCGATCAACGTGATCAGGGTACGCGAAGTCAGCGTCGGATAGGCTCGCTGAAGTTCGCCGTGGACGAAATCCGCCAGTTCGGCGGCAAACTCTACACCAGTGGGGCCTCCCCCGACAACCACGAAATGCAGCAGCCGGGCTCGTTCCGCTTCGTTGATGGAAGGTGTCGCCGCCTGCTCGAAACGATCAATGATCAATTGACGGATGCGACGACTATCCCATAACTCTTTTAAAAACAATGCATTGTCCTGAACGCCCTGAATACCGAAAGTGTTATTTACAGCACCAACACTGATGACGACTTCGTCATAGGGTATCGTAAATTCGGTCCCATCGATCGAGTGGCGGCACTGGATCATGTGCTTGGATGTATCGATAGATGAAGCGTAGGCTTGATAAAACCTTACTGCAGAATAACGGCGGATGGGCTCGATGATGCTGCGAAATTCGGTGGTACCAACCGTCGTACTGGGGAGGAGGGGAGTGAAGAGGAAATAGTTTCTCGGGCTGACGACTGTTACGTCGTAGGCTGAGCGCTTCAACGACTTGATCAAGCTGAACGCGCCGAACCCCGTTCCGAGTACGACCAGCTTTTGCATGTCAATCGAAGTATTTGATACTGTCGATAATACGATTCAACGTCCGGGCGGCTTCTTCGTTTGCCAGATCGTTATACCCGCTGTCGATCAGATAAACATGGTTTTTATAATTCCCGACGCCCAGTTTGATGAACGTCTGAAAATTGTCCAGCGTCGAAATCCCTGCCGTGAAACGAAATTTGATCTTATTGATCGTCTTTTCTTCATCCAACGTAAAGTCACAGTTCGCATACGTCACTTTGAGGTACGACAGGATAACCTCGTTGGACGATTCTTTTTCGTTTTCCGAGTATGTGACGAAGAAGTACATCGATTCATCGGGACTAAAGCACTCGATGTAATTTTTGTCGAAATCCCGATTCACGGTGATGTACCAATCGGATGGCGTTTGAAATTCGATCCGGTAGGGTTCAAAACGGTGGGTTTCCCATTCCTGCGCTTGGACCCAAATGGGTATAAAGCCCAGTACCAGCCAGCAGTTCCGCAAGGCGTGTCCGATCATTTAGATACCGCGGACAGGACGTCTTCGGCGTGGGTATCGACTTTGACTTTGTCGAAAATGTGTTCGATGGTTCCTTTTTCGTCGATGATAAACGTCGAGCGCAAAATGCCGTCGTATTCGCGGCCGTACAGTTTTTTCTTTCCCCAGGCGCCATAGGCCGAAGCGACCTTATGATCGGGATCGCTCAGGAGAGTGAACGGGAGATTGTATTTGGATCGAAACTTGTTATGGGATTCGACGGAATCCGGGCTAACCCCGAGAATCACAAGGTCGCGTCGTTTTAGCATCTGATGATGATCGCGAAAACTGCACGCTTCCTTCGTGCACCCGGGTGTATCGTCCTTGGGGTAAAAGTAGAGGACAACCTTTTTTCCACGGAAGGATTTAAGGCTGACGGAATCGCCGTCGGTGCTAAGCAGCGTAAATTCGGGAGCCTTCGCTCCGACCTTGAGCATGGTTACTCCGGTATGAGTTCGGCCGTCCACTCCAGGTTGTCGAAGCGCGTGTCGGTATAACGCTTTTTGACAATCATGATTGCCAATTTTTTGTAGTCCTCATCGGACATCTTGTCAATGGATTGGAATTCATCGTAGCTTCGGCGAATGAAGTCAAGATTGTTCGTTTTGAATTCCTCGGATAGCCCTTGTTCGGCATTGCTTACACGGACAAGCATTGGCAACTCCTAATCGATTTTTGATAAAAGCCTTACGCTTGGTCGTGAGTTATTTAACCTGTTTTGTCAAAAAAAGCAAGACTAACATGGCCCGGCGACGACGCCGTTATTCTTGATATTCCATCGGGGATATGTTAGATTCAACCGCTTTTTTTTAGTCTAATACGGAGCATGAGTAACGACATTTCCACATCGGTGCGGCAACTCGAGCACAAACTGAAGTCGTTTAAGGGGCAATTTACACTTACCGATGCGGCCGCCGTGATGGGGTCGTCCCTTGCGCAGGCCAAGGACGCACTGGACGTCATGATGGGCAAGTATGTGTGCCGCCTGGCCATGACCGAAAACGGCGATCTGATTTACTCGTTCGGTGATTCCTTAATTCGCCGGGGTCAAAAAACGTTTGCCGAACGGATGTATACCGTACGCGAATGGCTTTGGAAAGCTTTTACCGGTTTTTTTAAGGCCTGGATTGCCGTGACGCTGGTCGTCTATTTTGTTATTTTTCTGATCATTTTGATTGCACTGATCGTCGCCGCATCGCAGGGAGGGGGGCGTCGGCGCGGATCGTCGATCCGTCTGGACGGGATTTTTCGGATGTTCTTTGCCATTTTTCAATGGCGGACGGCCACAACGATGATCGGTTATCAAATGGACCGGCAGGGTTACCGGTATCGGAGCTTTCAGCCGCGGCCGGCGGTCCTTAACGAGAAGAAAAAAAACTTCATTGCCTCGGTTTATGACTTTGTCTTCGGACCGTCCCGGGTGGAGCGGGATCCCCTCAACGACCAGAAAGAACTCGCGGCATTTGTCCGTCAGAAAAAGGGGATCATCAGCCCGGCAGAAATTGTTATGCTGACCGGTCGTTCGATTGCCGAGGCGGAAGTGTTTTTTTCGGAATGTCTCTCTCGCTTCAACGGCGACGTCAAATTATCGGACAATGGGGTGGTGATCGGCCAATTTGATCAGATGACCCGGAGCCTGGGAGAACTGGAGGGTGGGACGGTGGAGTATTACTGGGATGAATATGAGGCCGATTATGAGGTAACCGGTAATACCTCGTCCCGCAACGCGCTGATCATCTTCATGGGTCTATTCAACTGGCTTTTTTCTTCGGTTTTTTTGACGGCGGCTGTTCAGGAAGCGCAATCCGGTTTTCTGGACTCCAACGAAAAACTGATCGGCATTTTGCTGGGCTGGCTTCCGTTTATTTTTTCACTGCTGTTTTTTGGAACTCCACTGGCCCGATTGTACGGGATATTCAAGCGTCGCCGCCGACGGGAAAACAACCTGCGGAAACGAATCATGCGCTTCGTGTTCAAACAACCGGCAAAAGGCGTTACACTCGAGGAAATCGTTGCCGCGGTCAACGCGGGACCTGAACAAAAGCTCAGCGCCGGTCAGGTTCAGAGCGTGTTGGAATCGATGATGCGGGACTACCATGGCGAGGTTCAGCTCGATCCCGACGGCGGGTCCCGATACGCCTTTCCTCGGATGGCGACGGAAATGGAAACCGTGGAAAGGTTGCGTGCGGGCTTGACGGTCGACAAGGATTTAGGTAAGATTATCTACGATTCAAAATCATAGGCTACCTGTGAAGAAAAAGACACGAACAAACACCGCGCCCAATAACCGAAAAAAACCGACAGGAAAAAAGGCCGTCCCGAAAAGCAAGCCGCGCCCGTCACCCGAATTCCGGATCGCCCGGACGGACATCGATAAAATCGCCCACAGCCTGGGAGTTGCGGCACAGGATTTTGGGAACCATTATCGTATGTACCTTCAGAATCCCGCCGAGGGCCGTAAATTGACACTGGAAATTTATCCCGATATACCCATCGGTACGCGGCAAGGGACATTGATTACCGTGTATACACCGACGGCGCATCTGCAACTTCACTTCTGCAGCGGATACGTCATCAGTGAAATGCTCGGTGAAGTGACGTTTGTCGGCATTGAAAACGGCAAGATGTCCGGGTTGATCATCGAAAAAGGGGCCGCCTGTTCGCTCTACGCCAATGTGGATAACGATCTTCTGTCCGGCGACATCACGACGTTGGGTCCTGAAGTGATGCTGTCCGGTATTGCACTGAGTCTCACCGAGTCCCTGCTCAAGCCATGATCCAATCTCCCGATATCGTAACCTCCCGTCGTCGAAAAAAGGTCTATATCGAGACGTACGGCTGCCAGATGAACGTTTACGATTCGGAACTCGTTGCGGGCATCATGGACGGCATGGATTACGAGATGACCGAGCGGTACGAAGATGCGGACGCTATTTTTTTGAATACCTGCGCGATCCGGGAAAACGCCGAGCAACGCGTCTGGGGCCAGTTGACGCGGTTCAAGCAGCTCAAAGAGTCCAAACCCCATCTCGTGATCGGGGTGCTCGGCTGTATGGCCAAACATCTCGAGGAAGAGATTCATAAAAAACGTCCGTACGTCAACGTCGTACTGGGACCGGATTCGTATCGCCGTTTGCCGGAGATTCTGGGGTTCAAACAGGATTCTCCGGTGATCTCGCCCGATGCCATCGGGATACGATCGGCGGAGGAGTTTTCAGACTTCCGCGTTCCGGAACTTCAGATGGATACACGATTGTCGCGTACGGAAGTGTACGAAAAAATCGATCCGCTTCGCTTCCACCCGGTAACAGCCTGGATCGCCATCATGCGGGGCTGCGACAATTTCTGTACGTTCTGCGTCGTTCCGTTTACGCGCGGACGCGAACGCAGCCGTTCCATAAAGAGCGTGCTCGAAGAGGCTACGCGAGCCGTTGATAAGGGCTATACGGAAGTTTGTTTGCTCGGACAGAATGTGAACTCGTACCGCGACGAAGGGTCCGACTTTTGCGACCTCATGGCCGGCGTCAGCGACATTCCCGGTATCCGACGCATTCGTTTTACCTCGCCGCACCCGAAGGATTTTCCGGAACGGTTGCTCCGGCTGATCGCGGAAAGAGACAATATTTGTAAACACGTTCACATGCCCGTGCAGTCAGGATCAAACCGGATTCTCGATCTGATGAACCGCACCTATACGCGGGAAGAATACCTGGATCTGATTGAGCGTACACGCGCTTTGATACCGGACGTCGCCATTACGACGGACGTGATCGCAGGATTCCCGACCGAAACGGAAAGCGATCACCGAGAGACGATCGACCTGTTCGATCGGGTTGGATTCGATGCCGCGTTCACGTTTGCTTATTCCGCCCGTCCCGGAACGAAGGCGTATTCCATACCGGACGATGTTCCCGATGACGTTAAAAAACGAAGATTGCAGGAGATCATTCAATTGCAGCGGTCCCGGAGTTCACAAAAGATCTCACGGGAAATCGGACGCGTCCGCGACGTCTTGGTCGAAGGAGTCAGCCGAAAGTCCGACGGCTATTTGACGGCACGCACGGATAAATCGTACGTCGTCATCATTCCCCGGAAATCGTATCGACCGGGTGATTACGTGACCGTGAAAATCAGCCGGGCCGACGGGCACACGCTTTTCGGTGACCCTTTGTCGTGATGCTTTCTCGCCTTATCCAGGATATTCGACAACGTCCCATCGTTCAGGAAATTCTCACATCGGCGTCGCAGAACGGCTGCCTGACCGTTCGTCATGCGTACGGCTCCTTACCGCATCTTCTGACCGCGATCGCAGCGAGGGATCTTGAACGGCCGTTGCTTTTGATCGCGGCGGATTTTGACGGTTATTCAAAAGCCGTCGACGACGTCACGGAGTTGTCCGGAGGGATGGGCTTCGACGTTCTGACATTTCCTGATGAGGAGAAATTGCCGTTCGATCAACGCGAAATTGCCCAGTCCATCCAGTCGGCACGCCAGGAATGTTTTGAGAAAATTGCGCATTTGAAATGCGGCGTGGTGGTGACGTCCGCCCGTGCGCTGGTACAAAAACTTCCGAGCCCGGCATGGTTTCAATCGGCGGCTCTCTCCCTGAATCCGGGCGCTTCCGTGCCGATGGATCTTCTGGTGAATCAACTGATCGAGCTGGGATACGAACGTGAGGACGTTGTTGACCGGGTCGGCTCTTTTGCAGTACGAGGAGGCCTGGTGGACGTATATCTGTACAGTCACGACCAGCCCGTCCGCATTGAGTTTTTCGGCGATGAGATCGAATCCATCCGGATATTTGACGTGGTCACGCAGCGATCGCTGCGCAGCGTGGATGCCGTTACCCTCTATCCGCGCTCGGAGATTCAGGACCAAGCAGAGAATTCCCTTCTGGACTATCTGCCGAACGGTACGATTGCGCTTCTGGAACCGGCATTGATCCGCTCCCAGGTGGAGCAGTTCTGGAATCATGCCATGGAAATGGCTGCAAAAAGTGGAATGCCGTCATCGGAGATCGACGCCGTTTTGCAAAATTTTTACACTTCCGAGCAAGTCGGCGTTTTGCTGTCACAGGATCGACGCATCGAGTTTTCCAACCTGTCCCAGCCGTCGGCTGAGCTTGTTTTCGATTTGCATACGCGTGAAAGCGAGCTCATGGACGGCCATGTCAAACGGTTGCGCGAACGGTTGTCCGATCATCGGCAGCGTGGGTGGGCGACATATATCCTGTGTAACAATCAGGCACAGGTCGACCGGCTGGACGAACTGCTGGACTCCGAACAGATGGCTTCCGGCGTCGATTACCGGATCGGCAATGGGGAACTGCACGCCGGTTTTTACTGGGAACGTGAAGGACTCGTCGTTTTTACGGATCATCAAATTTTTGGCCGCACCAAGCGGTACCGTATCCACCGGCGGTTCCGGTCGGCTCAGGCGTTGCGATATCTGAAATCGCTGAAACCGGGGGACTATGTCGTTCATATCGACTACGGAATCGGCCAGTACGCGGGTCTTGAAAAAATGGTTCAGGGAGAACACACCGAAGAATGTCTGAAAATTTTGTATCAGAACGGCGATAAGCTTTTTGTGCCGTTGGAGCATTTTTCCCGCGTACAGAAATTTTCCGGAGAAGAAGCGGTCGAACCCAAACTGGGTAAACTGGGCAGCGCCGACTGGGAACGCCTGAAAGCAAAGACACGCCGGTCGATCGAAGACATCGCACGGGATCTGATCAAACTCTACGCGCAGCGACGTATGGCCAAAGGCCATGCATTTTCGGCCGACGGAATGATGCAGTACGAGTTGGAAGGCGCGTTCGAATTTGAAGACACGCCCGATCAGGCCAAGGTCACCGCGGAAGTGAAACAGGACATGGAGGCGGAAGAACCCATGGACCGCCTGGTGTGCGGCGACGTCGGGTACGGAAAGACGGAAGTGGCCGTTCGGGCCGCGTTCAAAGCCGTCCAGGATTCCAAGCAGGTTGCCATACTGGTTCCAACGACGATCCTGGCGGAGCAGCATTTCGAAACGTTTTCGGCGCGGCTGCGGGATTTTCCCGTTCGGGTCGACGTGCTGTCACGTTTTAAGACGACGGCGCAGCAGAAAATCATTCTGGAAAAATTGTCGACCGGACAGATCGACATCATGATCGGTACTCACCGGCTTTTATCGAAAGACGTTCGATTCAAAGACCTGGGACTCCTCATTATCGATGAGGAACAGCGATTCGGGGTAACGCACAAAGAAAAGCTTCGCCAGCTGCGCGCCCATGTCGACACGCTGACCCTGACGGCAACGCCGATTCCGCGGACGCTGCATTTCTCGTTGATGGGCGGCCGGGACCTGTCGACGATCAATACGCCTCCGCAGGACCGATTGCCGATACGGACCGAACTGGTGCAGTTCGACGAGGACCTAATCCACGACGCGATCATGAAGGAGATCGACCGCGGCGGACAGGTGTACTTCGTACACAATCGCGTGCAGACGATCGAAAATGTTGCGACCCTGCTGGGACGAATCGTTCCGAGGGCGCGGCTTGCGATCATTCACGGCCAGATGCCGCCGCAACGGGTCGAAAAAGTCATTCACGACTTTATGAACCGGCAGTCCGACGTTCTCGTCGCGACGACCATCATCGAAAACGGCATCGACATTTCCAACGTGAATACGATCTTGATCGACCAGGCGCAAAACTACGGGGTGGCCCAGCTCTACCAGCTGCGCGGTCGCGTCGGTCGATCTTCAAAACAAGCGTACTGTTATTTAATCACGCCGCCATTGAATATTTTGTCGCTGGAGTCCTTGAAACGCTTGCAGGCCATCGAGGAGTTTACGGAACTGGGCTCTGGCTTCTTAATCGCCATGCGCGACCTGGAAATACGCGGAGCCGGAAATCTGCTGGGAGCGGAACAGTCCGGTTTTATCAATGCCATCGGATTCGATCTGTATTGCCAGATTTTAGAACAGGCGGTTCAGGATATTCGCCGTGAGCTCAACGTGGACAACCCCCCGGCCGTGGAACCTGAGAAGATTCTCGATACCCAGATCCGCGTGGTCGAGGATACCTACCTGCCGGAGTCGTACATCAATGTCGGGACCGAGCGGATCCGAATTTACCAGGAATTGTCGGGAATGCGCTCGATTGAAGCGGTGGACGGCCTGCGTGCCGAGGTCATCGACCGATTCGGCCCGCTCCCCGTTGAAGCACATAATTTGTTCAATATGGTGACGCTAAAGATCATGGCCTCTTTCTATGGGATCGCAAAATTCCATGTTCAACCGGAGAAACTGGTTTTGGGTTTCGATGAGGTGCTCGTTACCCGACGCGATCTGGCCGACGTGTTTCAGGCCAAAGTGGGTGCGATCATGAACGTGACAAAAAACGTTCGATTGCATCAGGCAAAAAGGGAATTGGAAGTCTGGGTGGGTTACCCGGGGTACGATCTTCAAAAGCAGTACTGGAGCGGCAAGGAACCTGACGACCGTCTTCAGTGGTCCATTGAGTTTATGAAAACCCTTCAATCCAGTGAATTGCTTCAACTTGCATAAAGGTGTCCCCATGTCACGAGCTATTTTAGTTTGTCTGATCGTTATTGCCGCATGTTCGAAATCGACTTCCGAAAAACCGCCTGCCGGGCGCGAAATGATCGCACGTATCAATTCGGATACGATCTTTGCGGACGACTTTAAAGCTTTTGTCGCTGCCCAAAAAGGGAGAACCATCGAGGTATCGAAAAAATCTCATCGAGACCTTTTGCTGGACGAGCTTGTTGAAAAACGATTGATTCAACGGTTTGGGTATGATCAAAAGTACGACACGCTCACGGACGTCCGGAAGCGGGTTCGGGATCGCGAATCGGAAATGCTGTACGAGAAATTCCTTCGGCACGCCGTCATCCAGCCCGTCTTGACACGTGGCGACATCGAAGCGACGTACGACAAAATCAAACTTGAACGGCGGATCAGTCAGATCTTCGTCGGGCACAGTCAGATCACAAGCCGTATGAGCGTGGAACATGTGATGAAAACATCTCGAAGCCGGGATGAAGCGAAGCGGATCGCCGATTCGATACACGGCGCTGTCGTTGCCGAACCGAAAAAGTTCGCGGATCTTGCGGCAGCCTATTCGACGGATGAAAGCGGGCAATACAGCGGCGGAGACCTGGGCTATCTTCGGCTCGACCAAATCGAACCGTTGTTTCAACCCGCCATCGGAACGCTGAAGAAAGGCGAGGTGAGCGCTCCAGTAGAGGACGCTTCAGGTTTTCATATTTTTTATGTCACGGATGAACGGCCCTCTGAGGAGTTTCGTTCGTTGGACGAGCATTTACAGTACGTCACGGATATAACGGTCAACAGCCTTTTGCGACGGCCGAATGACAACGTGCGAAAACGTTATCAGGTTGTTGAAGACAGCCTGTTTGCCCGACGGCAGGTACGCTTTCAAAACGCTGCGATTCGAGCGTTCTTGTCGCGATATCAAAAGATCGACCGGCCAAGTGAGATGACCGCCGCATTCGATTCGCTGGAATTGAATTTATCGCTGGCGACTTTCGATGGCGGGGACGTCAAGATCAAGGAAATTGTCGCGCAAATGGCCGACAACACGAATCGCGTCGCTCTGGATGAAAAACGGATGCGGGAAGGTTTACGCCGCGTGTGCCGAACGCGGCTGTTTGGCGACGCTGCCCGAGACATGGGTCTTGAATTGACGAAACAAGAAATGGCGGACGTGTCTGCTTTCGAAGCCTCCGAAGTGGTTGCATTCGCCGTTGCCCGGCATGTCAACGGTCCTGTTCGGTTTGACGACAGCGATCTTCGGAACCATTATCAGGCTAACCGTACGCGCTTCGAGGCTCTTGATCAGGTCCGGATCAAAGAAATAGCGTCTCGCGACAAAGAAAAGATCACCGCGTACCGGACGGAGATTCAACGATCGAACAACTTCGATGTCGTGTATGAGCGGGCAAAAACGGATTCTGCAATAACGTGCAAGGAATGGCCGATGTTGCAGGACGATAAGACAAATGAACGGATTTCTTACGCCAATCGAAATCTGGCGATCGGACAGACCAGCGACGTTCTGACGCTTGGGAGCGATGAATTTTACATCATCAAGCTTGTCGAGAAAATCGAGGGAACGTTGCTCCCATTTGAACGCGTTAAAACACTGGTGGTTCAAGATTATGTGGACCAGACTCGTGAACGGCTGCGGCATGAATGGATAAGCGGCCTTTGGAAACAATACGACGTCGAGGTGCGAAAAGACCTTCTCGACGACATCTACGACCTTCGTCTCAAGTGACACGCGGGTGGCTGCTGGCATGTCTTGTCACGAGCGTTTTAAACGCTCAGGAGCCGGGTTCGAATTTTATCGAGTTATGTCATCATCGTCTCTATCGGGATGTCGTCGACCGGTACGAACGCCTTGCGGCCAACCACTCGCTTCCCGATTCCATTCTGACCTGTGTGGCCAAGAGTTATTTTCATCTCGGAAATAACGTCGCTGCACTGGATTTGTATCGACACCTGGCCAAACGCGGGCATTCGTCGCCTTTCTATTTACTGGATTATGCTCTGGCGTTGACGGAAGTCGGCTCGTACGACTCTGCGTTGGCGATCCTTGCAAGGGCCCTGCCCGCGGCCTTCGAGTCGGGGGACACCGTTCTGGCCGCGCGGCTGACGAATGTACGCGGCATTGCTAAAATGAAGCAGTCTCAGTATTCCGCAGCGCTGGCCGATTTCCAAAACGCAGAGCTTCTGGCAGGTCATAATCCCACGCTGCGTTCTTTTATCCGGGCAAATCAGGGTATTGTCTTTCGAAGGATCGGCCATTTTCGAGCGGCACTGAAATGTTACCGCGAATCGTTTCGTCTGGATAGTATTGCCGGTCATCTGGACGATATGGCCAGCGGCTGGCTTAACATGGGTAACGTCTATTACGATCTGGGCCAATTTGACGACGCCGAATCCCATTTTATCAAGGCACGTGAGGCGTATACGACGGCGGGAGACTCGGCCGGAGCGATGCTCGCCGCAGGTAATCTCGCAGCCGTATATCAACAAACGGGGCGGTATCAAAGGGCCCGGCCACTTTTGGAAATGGCTGCCGGCTACGCGATACGCCAACAGGATCGCCTTCTGTACCTCAGCCTCATGCAGGAATTGGCCTACGGCGATATTCAACTGTCTCGTTGGGAGGAGGCGGACCGCTTGCTCGATACCCTGTGGACCGAGGCCCTTGCGTTGAACTCCGTCTTGGATGAATTTACGATCCTCATGCTGCGCGGTTCCATCAGGAAACATCAAGGGCATTTGCCGGAAGCGATCGACCTGCTAAACCTTGCCGGCGAGCTTTGCCGTTCCCATGGAATGAAAATGGAATGGAGGGTCCTTTCCGAACAGGCAACGGTCCTTGAAACGCTGGAACGGTTCGCCGATGCAGAAATCCTTTATCGAAGGGCCATTCATCAACTTGAAGACATTCGTGAAATTCATTTTCCATCCGCCGTCCTTTCGTCGTTTGTCAGCGGCAATCGGCGCGAGCCGTACCGGCGATTGACGGATTTGTTGATCCGTCAAAAACGGCATGACGACGCCTTCGACGTGATGGAATCCTATCGAGGCCGATCTTTTCAAAAACGGAAACAAGATCCATTGTCGGCCATGATTCGACTGTCGTATTTCGTATCGGACTCCGCGGTTTATGCCTTTATCGGACAGGATTCGGTTGATGTAATCCGTCTGGGCCGTTCCGAAGCGATTCGGCGCGATGTACGGCTTCATTCTTCATCCCTTCGTAATCGCCATGCCGGCGGGGCACTTTTGTCGGATGGACTTTTCAGCATTCTGGTGGCGCCGCTTTTGCCGCGGATTCCCGAAGATCGGCTCGTTGCCATCGTTCCCGACGATTTTCTGCATGGATTGATGTTCGAGTCCCTTCACGATGGAAAACGTTACTGGATCGAGAGAAATCCAATCGTTTATGCACCGGCCGCATTTCTGGCCGACGTCGAAGCTCAGACGTTTCATCCTACCGTCGACACCGTTCATTTTCTGTGCCGGTCGGTCTATGAGAACGACAGCAACGATGCGCTTGAAAACCTTCCGTACCTGGACGGCGAAAAACAGCATATTCGGCAAATGTGGTTTTCGGAAGGAGGAGACGATTCGCGGGTCACGGAGAGTCGGGCCAAGTACGTCATTGAACATGCGAACGGCCTGTTACATATCGGCGCTCACGGTATGGTCGCAGACCGACAACAGACGGCGCTCGTTTTCGCCGGAACGGACCAGGATGACGGGTTGCTTCGTGTCGACGAAGTGCGACGGCTTAAGGTACGGCCGCGTTTTGTCGTCCTGTCTGCCTGCGCAACATCGGTAGGCGCTTTGACGGGTGCAGAGGGCGTGGCCAATCTGCCAATGGCGTTTCTCGAAGCGGGAGCCCGTCAGGTTTTATCCAGCCAGTGGGCCGTCAATGATGAAGCGGCTGCCGAATTTATGGGAGCTTTTTATAGGTTCCTCTCCTTAAATCAGTCCGTTCCTCATGCCCTTCAGTCGGCAAAACTTGAGTTTTTGAAGCACCCTCGATACCGAATTCCCTTTTACTGGTCGGGGATGGCATTGTGGGTTGCAAAGTAGTTGAATTTAGTCTTTGTAATGTTTAGACTTAAAGCCTAAAAAAGAGGACGAGATTGGGCGCATCCAACGGACTTTCCCGTTTGAGGGATTATCTGACGAGAAAAAAATTATCGAAAACGGACGATGCCGCGCTTCAGGCAGCCCTTGTCCGTCACGGCAATTTGCCGCGCCACATTGCCATCATTATGGATGGAAATGGCCGCTGGGCACAAAAACGCGGGTTGCCACGCGTCGCAGGGCATAACGAAGGCGTCAAATCCGTCAAGGTCATCGTAGAAGCCTGCGGAGAACTGGGCATCGAAGTATTGACCCTTTATGCATTCAGCCAGGAGAACTGGAAACGGCCGTCGTGGGAAGTATCGGCCCTGATGAAACTCCTGATGAAAACGATTCACAGCGAACTGGATAATCTGATAGAAAAAAACGTACAGGTGCGAACGATCGGACATGTGGACATGCTTCCGCCGCAAACGCTGCGGCAAGTTCGGGAAGCCGTCGAGCGAACGCGAACCAACACAGGACTCAAGTTGAATCTGGCCTTGAGTTACAGCGGCCGTCTGGAAATTCTCGATGCGGTCAAAAAACTGATGGCCGAAGGATTGTCGACGTCCGAACTTACGGAATCGCGTTTTTCAGAATTTCTGGAAACGGGCGGCCTGCCGGATCCCGATCTCATCATTCGTACCAGCGGCGAGTTTCGCATCAGCAACTTCCTGCTCTGGCAGCTCGCGTACGCGGAAATTTATGTGACCGATTGCCTGTGGCCCGATTTTCGTAAACCGCAATTGTATGAGGCGATTGCCAATTTTGAAATGAGGGAACGCCGGTTCGGGAAAACCGGCGAGCAGGTCAGGATCGAGCGACGGCAGAAAGCCCATCATGCCCGGGCCCACTAAGTTTACACCTAACACGCCCTTCGTATTCATGCCAAAGGTTTTATGTATGCGCTTTCATTTTCTTTTAGGACTTCTTCTTTTAACCGGAACGTTGATGGCGCAGAACCGGCCTCCGCAAAAACCGAAAATCGCTTCGGTGACCGTCGAAGGGAACATCAAGTCGGATGCCGATCTTATTAAGATCGCGGCCGGATTGAACATCGGCCAGGAGATCGGTCTCGAAGACATTCAAAAAGTGATTGAAAACCTGTGGGCGATGAACGTGTTTAAAGACATTCAGGTGTACGGAACGGACGCCGAGGGCGGTCTGGCGATCACCATTGTCGTAAAAGAATATCCGCGTTTGGAAAGCCTGGAATTAAAAGGAACGGATGAAATCGATGAAAAAGACGTTCGTTCGGCCATGAATCTTTTTGTCAACCAGACGGTCAGTCCGCAGCGTCTAAAAAGTGTAGAACAACGCGTAAAACGTTTGTATGCCACGAAGGGCTTTCTGAACGCGAAAGTGGATGTCAAATCCTACGAATCGACGACGGATACGGGTAAAGTTCTGGTCAAGGTCAATATCGAAGAAGGAGGAAAGGTCAGGATTCGCGGGATCCGATTCCACGGGAACGAGAATTTTTCAGACGGCAAACTGCGCGGCGCTTTCGACGATACCAAAGCGAAAACCGGTTTTTTCAAGTGGTTCAAAAGCGGTGATTTCGACGAAAAAAAATATCGTGAGGATTTACGTAAACTGGTCACCTTTTATAAAAAAGAAGGGTACCGTGACATTGAGGTCTTGAAAGACAGTATCTATTACGGTAAAAAAGGGGACGACCTCTATATCGACGTCTGGGTGAGCGAAGGGGTGAAATATTATCTGGGAGACATCACGTGGACGGGCAATGCCCTGTTTTCCAATGCCGAGTTGAACCGGGCGTTCGGTCTGGAGCGCGGCGATGTATTCAATCAGGAAAAATTCGATCGCGCCATGCAGGAACGGGTTCACGCGATGTATTACGATCAGGGATATATTTACGCGCAGATCGTGCCGATCGAAAAGCCCGTCGCGAAAGACACGTTGGACCTGGAGTTCATCATTACGGAAAACGGTCCGGTCACGATCCACAAAGTTGAAATCCGTGATAATACGAAGACCAAAGAAAAAGTCATTCGGCGCGAAGTGGTGGCCTTTCCCGGCGAGATCTTTTCACGGGATGCGCTGATTCGAACGCAGCGAAATCTGATGGTGCTGAACTACTTTGAAAACGTCATACCCGACATCCAGCCCATCGGACCGGACAAAGTCAACGTCATCATCACGGTCAAAGAAAAACCGACGGACACGGCAAACCTCTCGATGGGGTACAGCGGCCAGGACGGTTTGATCGGGTCCGCGGGCGTGGCGTTCAATAATTTTCTGGGTAACGGACAGACGGTGTCCACCAATATTCAACTAGGCGGTCAAGGATATCGTGTTTTTCAGGTCGGCTTTTCGGAACCCTACTTATTTGATACCCGGACGTCGTTCGGTGCGTCGATGTACTACACACTGGATGGAAATCGAAGGGCCCAGATCATCGGGGTGAAGAACCGGAGCTGGGGCGGTTCATTGTCGTTCGGCCGCCGGTTACGCTGGCCGGATGATTTTTTTACGGCCAACTGGTCGATCAGCTATTCCAACGCTCGTCTCCGCCCGTACGATCCGAACAATCTGTCCACCGTTCTTACATTTGGCGATCAAAATACAGTTACGCTTGCGCAGGTGATTCAACGTGACAGCCGAGACGCCGCGGAATTTCCCCGAACCGGTTCGACCTACACGCTAACGACGGAATTCGGGTTTGTCAATATCGATACGGTCGGGTTTCCCAATGCAGGCCGTGTGCTCCCGAAGGACTATAACAAACATACTTTTCGTGCTCAGCATTTTATTCCGGTATTTGGCTCGTTTGTTCTGTATACCGATTTCAATATGGGCTACGTTCGCAATCTCAAGCGAAACTCTGACATAGAAGAAATTCCGTACTTTGACAGGTTTTTCATGGGTGGTGGTGTTCTCGATATCGGATCGATCCAGTTGCGCGGTTACGGCGCCCGAAACGTCGGCCCGCAGGAGGGAGTAACCGCGGTCGGCGGATCGACGATGTTCAAATATTCCACGGAACTGAGGCTACAACTAATCCCGAACCCCACGATGTACATCCTGGGCTTTGCCGAAGGCGGCAACGTGTTCCGTTCCATTTCAAACACCGATCCGTTTCAGGTCAAACGTTCCGTTGGATACGGATTCCGTCTCTTTATGCCGCTGGTGGGCATGATCGGACTCGACGTGGGATACGGGCTCGATAAACAAAATAAAAAATCCAATTATCCACGCATTCATTTTCAATTCGGACAACAATTCTGATGACAATACGATCTTTCCTTTTGCTGTCTGTTGCCGCGGTGCCCGCAATGTCCCAGGGCAAAATCGGGTACGTCGATTTTCAGTACATTCTTTCCCAGGTACAGGCGGCGACCGACGTTCAAAGCGAACTGCAGCGGCTTGCGGCGGAGTGGACGGACGAAGTCGAATCGTTACAGGACAGCCTGGCCACGATGGAGAAAGACATGGAAACCATCAGCCTCGCGCTGTCGAAATCGTCGCGCGATATGCTTGAAAAAAACATTACGGAACGCCGGCAGCGGATCGCCGCGCTGCGTGAGAAACGCTTCAGTCCCGTCAACGGCGACCTGTATAAAAAACAACAGGAGCTTCTGCAGCCCGTCATCGACAAGATCAAAAAAGCTATCGACAACGTCAGAATCCGGCAGAAGTACGACGTGCTGTTCGATATTTCAGCCGGTAATCCGGTTTCCATCGACAAAAAACTGGATCTGACCGTCGCCGTCATCGATGAACTTCCCGCGGTCGGTTTGACCGTACGGACCACGCAAATTCAACAGCAGGAGCGAATCAATCAGGAAGAACGGGTCAGTCAGCGCGGCCGTACGCAGGGCGGGCAAAAAACCGGGAAGGAGGAATCGAAGAAAAAAGAAAGCCAGGTAGAAACCAAAGAAGAGATCGATAATTAATCATTATAGTAAGGAGATTCATCGTGAAAAAACTGATTATTGCCTCCATGTTGCTTATCGCCGTCTCGGCCCTTCAGGCGCAGAGCCGGGTAGGCTACGTGGATTC
Organism: uncultured Bacteroidota bacterium; assembly: GCA_964478735.1. Taxonomy (GTDB): domain Bacteria; phylum CLD3; class CLD3; order SB21; family SB21; genus CAYZJB01. The sequence goes on from CAYZJB010000031.1 coordinate 42,263, forward strand.
GCAAAAAATTCTCGGCGCGCTGAAAGAAACGCAGTCCGTCCAAACGCAGATGCAGGCCGAACAGCAAAAGGCGTATAAACAACTGGTCTATCTACAGGATTCGCTAAACAGTTCTCAGGATGATTACGTCAAAAATGTCAAAGACAACCCCCTGCTGAAAGACGGAGCGAAAAAAGCCATTGAAAAAGGAATCCAGGAACTGGCCGGTCTCATCCAGACCCGGCAGCAGCAGTTACAGGAAGAACTGCTCGACAAGCAGTCCGAACTGATGCAGCCGATTCTCGACAAGATCAAAAAAGCCGTCGAAACGGTGCGAAAGGCACAAAATCTGGACATCATTCTGGATTCCGGATACGGGATCGTACTGGCCTCGGATACCAAACTGGATCTGACCGACAAGACGCTGGAAGAACTGGTCAAAATGGGGACGGAAAAAGTAGAGAAAAAATAACCGCACGAATTCATCGTAAAGGCTGTCGCAAGACAGCCTTTTTTGTATGGATCTTTTTTCAGAGTTGTGCATTAAACTCGATGCCGTCATGGTCGGGCCGGATCGCCCGGTCGATGGTGTGGCGGAGCCCGGTGCCGCGAGTGAACGTCACGTCGTCGTTGTATTGAATAAAAATATTCTTCGCGACTTACAGGGCAGCCGGGCTTTATGCTGGCTCTTGGATCAAAAGCTGGCCAATGCCGCACTTTTATCGGAGTTGGCAAAAAGCGGTCGGACATACGCCGTGGTATCCAATGCACCACGGGCCATGGCGATCGCCATCTCTCATTTTTATGAAACCGCCGAACGTCCGGGCATCGACCCTACCGCCCGGGTGCATGAAACGGCGAACATCGATTCAACCGCGTCCATCGGCGCGTTTTGTACCATCGGACCGAACTGCAGAGTGGGAGCGAATTCGATCCTGTATCCGCGGGCGACGCTGATCGAAAACGTAGAACTTGGTGAACGCGTCCGTATCCAGTCCGGCGCCGTGATCGGAAGCGAGGGTTTTGGATTTTACGAACAGGACGGGAAGCTGGAGCGTATCCCGCATATCGGACGCGTCGTTATCGAAGACGACGCCTGGATCGGAGCCAACTGTACGATCGCCCGGGGGACGTTAGGCGAAACACGGATCGGCAGACGCTGCAAAATCGATAACCTTGTTCAGATCGCGCATAACGTAAAGATCGGCGACGATACGGCCATCGCGGCCCAGGTAGGAATCGCGGGAAGCACGACGATCGGATCACGCGTTCGTATCGGCGGCCAGGCGGGACTTGTCGGCCATATTCATGTCGGCGATGGGGCGACGATCGGCGCACAGGCCGGCGTCATTTCTGACGTCAAGCCGGGGCAGTTCGTGGCCGGTTACCCTGCGGAAGATCGTGTTGAATCCTTACGGAAAGAAATTTACATTAAAAAAATTCCTACCATTCTCGAGCAACTGAAGCGTCTGAAAAAGCGGTGAGTTCCGAAGAAGTTGTCCGTCCCGGCAAGCAAACCGACGATATCGATCTCGACGTGTCTCTGCGTCCGTCGCGGTTCGACGAATTCGTCGGGCAGCGAAAGATGGTGGAGAATTTAAAAATTTTTATCGAAGCTGCACGGCAACGGGGGGATCATCTCGATCATGTACTGCTGTCCGGTCCGCCGGGACTCGGAAAGACCACGTTATCTCATATCGTAGCGCATGAACTCGGTGTACAGATCCGCGTGACGTCCGGTCCGGTGCTGGACAAGGCGGGGGATCTCGCCGGCATTTTGACCAATCTGGAAGAGCGCGACGTACTTTTTATCGATGAAATCCACCGGTTGAATCCCATCGTCGAAGAATATCTCTATTCCGCAATGGAAGATTTCCAGCTCGATATCGTGATCGATAAAGGCCCGAGCGCGCGAACGATCCAGCTGGCTCTCCCACGATTTACGCTGATCGGAGCGACGACGCGAGCGGGGCTGATCACCGCGCCGTTGCGGTCACGTTTCGGCATCACGTGCCGTCTCGATTATTATGACGATGCCGACTTGTCGCACATTGTCACGCGTTCAGCGGATTTGCTGCGCTGCGCGATCGACGCGGGCGGCGCCGCGGAAATCGCACGCCGAGCTCGCGGAACGCCGAGAATTGCAAACCGGTTACTCAAGCGGACGCGGGATTTCGCCCAGGTCAAAAAACGATCGACCATCGATAGGGAAATTGCCGATTTCGCGCTGCGCGCTCTGGAAGTCGACGAGCACGGACTGGATGAGATGGACAAACGCATTCTTTTTGCCATCATCGACAAATTCAACGGCGGGCCGGTCGGTGTCGATACGATCGCCATCGCGGTGGGAGAGGAAGCGGGTACGATCGAAGAGGTGTACGAACCGTTTCTGATCCAAAAAGGGTTCATCAAACGAACGCCAAGAGGACGCGAGGTCACGTCGCTGGCCTACGAGCACCTGAACATCAAGCGCCGATCCCGGGGGGGCACACGACAGACGAATCTGGGGTTGGAGTAGTCCTGACTAGGTTGGCCGGCAGGCGCTTGTATTCGAGACTTCACGCCCTTAAATTGATCCAAGCTGTTTTGATCGAGACGTCCGGGATGTCTAAGTATGAAGTGATCATTTATTGGAATGACGAGGACCAGGCGTATGTCGCCGAGGTTCCAGAGCTGTCTGGATGCGCGGCAGATGGTGAAGGTTATCACTAAGCTCTAAGAAACGTAGAGGTCGTTGCCCAAGAATGGATAGAAACTGCTAGAAGTCTGGGTCGAGATATACCCAAGCCCAAAGGCCGGCTCTACTACGCCTGAGTTCCGAATCGTTATTGGCAACGTCATTCCGACGATTCCGGGCGTGCGTCAACCGGACGTTTATGGCAACGGTGGTAGCATCAAAACTCAAAGAGAAGTATACTTGGAGAAAGTAGGAGAAACCATGAGACAGGTCGTGATTTATCCTGGAGAGGATAACTACTGGGTTGCCGAATGTCCGAGTCTTCCCGGTTGCATTAGCCAGGGGAAAACAAAGGAAGAAACCATTGCCAATATTCGAGAGGCGATCGAGGGCTACGTCAGCACTCTGGAAGAAGACAAACTCCCCATTCCGCCCGAACACTTTGAGACAATTCTTATCGCTGTATGAGTTCCCTTCCACGGATCTCCGGTCGGGAATGCGTTAAAGCCCTTTCGAAAGTCGGATTTGTGCAAAGAAGGCAACACGGCAGTCATATGATACTCAGAAGAGAGAAGCCGTTTGCCCAATTGGTTGTGCCTGATCACAAGGAGTTGGATCGGGGAACTCTACGAGCAATCATTAATCAAGCGGGGTTGACTGTTGAGGAATTTGTGCGATTGACCTGAAGTCACCGCCGCTGCGCATCTCTCGCCGTCACACGCTCGTTCGTCCCGCTTTGAGGGCATGGATTTGAGGTGGTGATGTGAAATCGTTCCTGGTCAGAGTTTGCCAATGGCCCACTCGTCGTCCTTGTGCGGACTTCGACCTAAACCGGCAAAGACGGAACATCGAATTGAAATGAAACACGTAACCACAGAGGCCACCGAGCACGCAGA
>CAYZJB010000032.1:0-45127 GCA_964478735.1 uncultured Bacteroidota bacterium
AGCATGTAAATATCTACGCAAAAAACGTAGATGTTGCGGATACAGAGTCTAATGGACCAAGGGGAGGGTAGGGAGGGGTTTGTCGCACAAATCAAAGCCGTCAATGGTCTTCGGATCATCCATCTTCATCAGACCCGATCATGCTGACGAGTTACACTCACCCACCCTAAATCCGGATGAACCGGAATTTGAACCTTGCCACGTTATCCATCCGAAGACCCGACACGGTAGGGAACCATTATGATAAACGAATCATAGGGCATCAAGGGATGCAATAAGGTCGATAACGTGTAGAAGTCAATCCCGAGTTGATTGAATCCATCCGGCTGCAATAGCCCGATGCGTAGCGTCGCCCGATAATGATCATTCCCCCGAGGAAACAACCGAATCTTGAATCTTCCGTCGCGGTTTCCGTTTTTTCCGGTAACGACGGTACCGAACAGACTGTCCGCCGCATTTGAAATATTTCTCGCCTTGACGTCAATCGATATCGTATCCAGCCTGGCTAAACGAAATACATTTGTCTCCGTCACATTTAACGTCAAAGGATCGTGTGTAGAAATAGTTCCGAGCTGTGTTGATATCGTGAGAGAGTCCAGTTCGATTTTGGAGCCAAGGGACGCTCCGTACGCCGCCGAAAAACTGATCCGCGTCCAGGGTTCGCCCGTTATGGGATTTACTCGTCGAGCGAACGTAATGACGCGGTCTACTTCGTGTCGAAACGGTTTCACTCGAGAAGAACCGTTGTCCTCGATCACGACAAACTGGCCTTCCATAAAATGCGTGACCTGAGCCATGGCCAGAGTGTCATTGACTTGATTTACGTCGATTCCTTTGTCAAATTTTACCTGCGTACGGCCGAAACGCAGGTCGGCCCTGCTCTGTCCTGCCTGAAATTCATACCTCTTGCCAAAAAGCATATAGTTCGCATCAAAAGAGACCTTCGAGACGGGTGCCGGTTCGGCATCATCGGCCAATTCGATTCCATAAATACCTTCGAGGTCGTTTTTGATAATTGTCTTGATATCACTGAAATCGTCGTTTCCGGCTCCACAACTTGATAGTAATATAATGCTAGTCGCTATCAGCAACCATGTAACAGCAAATGTCAGATAGGTCTTCATAAAAGACACCTCCTGCTTAATATTTAGCAAGATGAGTGCCGAAATTTAAACCTTTTAAAATCAAATGTTTAATTTAAAGTTTCTAATATTTGAATGACGGTTTTTTCGTCATTCATGGCCTTTAAAGATACACTGGTAAATTTCCAAACTATTGAACATATAATGATTAGCGCGTAAGTTCATTAAAAATTTTGAAAGCAACCTGAATGAGCCAAACCCATCACCACTTGCCAGCTTGGGCACAGTCGCTTCTGTTGAAACACTCAGCCAAAACGACGACGCAGTTTATTTTATTTAACAACGTGCACGATTTTGTCCCGCTTCGCCAGAACAATCGAGTCGCCTTTGCCGAACTGGGTGATTTTTTAGCCAGGGAAGTCTTCAAAGACCGCTCGACCGTCATTCTCTACGATATCTCAAAAGGCGTTTATTTCCTTGACGCTAACATGCAGTCGGATTTTTTCAAAACCATCCAGATCACACAGCAGGACCTGATGAAATTACCCAGCGTCGCGCTGAAAGCGATCGAAATTTACGTGCGGCTCTCGATCGACAAAAATAAATCGGTCGCCATCATCATCGACCATGCCGAAACCGTTGCTCCCGCTACCATGAGCGCCGCCATGTCCATTGAGGACCGCAAGTGCCTCGTGATGCTGAAAAAGTGGGCCAACGATACCCGGTATCTCAAGAACAACATTACGGTATGCCTGATCACCGACAATCTCGCCGATCTCAATAATCGTATCGTTCGAAATTCGGCAACCGACAAAATCGAAATCGACTATCCTCAGGAGAGCGAACGCCTCGACTACATCCGCTCCTTCATCGAAGAGGAAAAATCCGAAAACCGCGAGCGGACATTTATGCAGTACGCCGACGTCTCACCGGAAATCATCGCCCATACGATGGCAGGATTGAACCGGCGGCAACTGAACATGCTGCTGGCATTTGCACGTGAAAACAACCGGCGAATCGATTTTCCATATCTCGTGGAGATGAAAAAAGAAATCATCGAAGAAGAGTGCTTCGGGCTTCTCGAAATCATCGAACCCCGCCACACGCTGGACGCCGTTGCCGGATATGAGCCGATCAAAGTACGGTTGCGTAACCTCGCCGCCGCAATAAAAAAAGGCAAACTGGACGCGGTACCCATGGGCTATCTCTTCAGCGGACCCGTTGGAACCGGAAAAACGTTTATCGTCCTGTCCTTTGTCGGTGAAATCGGGATTCCCTGCGTCAAGTTCATGAATTTCCGGGAACAGTGGCAGGGCGTCACCGAAGCGAATCTGGAAAAGATCCTGAATCTGCTTCGCGCGATGTGGCCGATCGGCGTCATCATCGACGAAGCCGACGCCTTCCTCGGCAACCGTGACCAGCAGGGCGACAGCGGAACGAGCAATCGCGTGTTCGCTTCGCTGGTGAGTTTTATGGGCGACACGTCTTACCGGGGTAAAGTGATCTGGTTTTTGATCACCTGTCGTCCCGATTTGTTGCCGATCGACATGAAACGGCAGGGTCGCGCCGAAGAACACATCAGCGTGTTTTATCCCGATACCGAAGAAGAAAAAGAATTACTGTTTCAGGCCATGGTCAAAAAAACGGGCATCCGGATGGAAGAGGGTATCCGACTGAAGGACGTTTTCGACGTTCGCGAAACGATTTCCGGCGCCGACATGGAAGCGCTGGTCACTCGGGTGAAACTCCAGCAGTCACTCAACGATGCTCCGATGGCTAGCCGGGACATGCTGAAACTCGTTTTTGAGGATTTCGTCCCGACCAATGATCCTGAAAGCATCGAACTGCAAAATCTGGCCGCCGTTATCGAATGTACCAGCAAGAGCCTATTGCCGACACGGTATGCGAATGCCGACCGTGCGGCGATCCGGCGGCAGTTTGACGAACTGCGGGCCCTGACCGCGTAGAGCAAAGCACCTGAGCCTTGCTTGCCCTTTTGTTTTTCAGTACCATCGCGTTAATACTTTACCGAAAGTGATTGAAATGCGCTTTGTTCTGTTTACGCTCTGCCTGCTGGGCCTGTCCTGTTCCATGAGCACGATCGTAACCCCGACAACACCGACCATCGACATCTCACAGCAGAATCTCCGGACCAATCTGGCGTTCCTCGCATCCGACGAACTGGAGGGCCGTGAAGCGGGTACACGCGGTGAAAAATTGGCCGCGTTGTATCTTCGCTCACAACTTGAACATTACGGTATCCGGCCATTTGCTCTCCAAAAATACGCGTCGGACAGCGTGTTTTCGTTTTTCCAGAACTATGAAGCCGCCAAAATCGCCCTGCTGCCGGGCTCGGCTGTGACCCTTTTTGACAGTGCCTCGCGTAAAGAGACTCGGCTGTCCTATGGCGAATATTTTTCAAATTTCCATGAATATCTTTTCCCGGTCAGCTTTCAGGCGCCTCTCGTATTTGCCGGTTATGGAATCACGGCGCCAGAGTATAATCACGATGACTACGCCAATCTCGACGTCAAAGGTAAAATCGTGATCGTCATCGACGGGGAACCCGCGTCCGATGATATGGAGTATTTTTCCGGCAGTATCGCCACGTATTACTCCTCCACGTTGTTTTACAAGCGGCATCGTGCACAGGAACTCGGTGCGAGAGGAATGATTTCACTGGCGTATCCCCAGCTCCTTGACAAATGGGCGGATTTTATCGACTACTTCAAGTCCAGCATTTTGCACTTTGGCAGCACGTCATGGTTTGAGGCCGACTCGACACGGATGCCCTTTTATTACTGTGGACACGAGATGATGCGACAATTGTTGTCATCTCAGGCTTTCCCCTACGACTCGATCACGTCTCGAATTGAAACCGGACACCCTTTGCCCGTGTTCCCGCTTGAAGGAATCAGCGGCCGGATCCGGGTCAATACAGCCGTTCAGGATGTTCGCGCGATGAATGTGATCGGATTTATTCCGGGCACCGATCCCAATTTAAAAAATGAATTCGTAGCGATCGGCGCGCACTTCGACCATCTTGGCGTCGATGGCGACGGACAAGTCTACAACGGTGCGGACGACGATGGATCGGGCACCGTCGCCGTGCTTGAAACGGCGAGGGTCCTGAATGCATTAAAACAAAACCGACGATCGATTCTGGTCGTCTTCCACGGAGCGGAAGAGAAAGGATTGATCGGGTCGGAATTTCTGACCGATACCACGACCGAAAACGCGTTTCGGATGTCGCAAATTGTCGCTCAGATCAACGTGGATATGGTCGGGCGTGAACACGTGGATAGTCTCTACGTCATCGGCGCCGGCCGATTGAGCTCAGAAATGGAGCGACTCGTGGTCGAAGTCAACCGTGAGGACAGCTTATTCCATTTCAATTACGAATTCGACCGGGAAGACGACCCCAATCAATTTTACTCACGCAGTGATCATTACAACTATGCGAGACACCGTATCCCGATCGTCTTCTTCTTCGATGGGATGAAAGAGGACTACCATAAAACGAGCGATGACGTGGAGAAGATCGACTTTCGGAAGATCGAGAAGGTCACGCGTTTGATCACACGGCTGGCCTTACGCATTGCCAACCGCGACGAGCGATTGCCCATCGATCGTGGTCATACAAGCGGTACGGAGTAAGCGCTAAAGGGAATTGATCAGCTCGACCAGCTTTCCCAATCCTCCCATTCCGGTTTTTGCAAAAAGAGCATCTGCACCGGCGGCCTCGGCTTGTGTGCGATACTCTTCCAGGGATCCTGTATGAAAAATAATTTTCGGCCGTTCGGGATCGACGGCTTTTAATTCTTTGCAGACTTCAATACCGTTTTTACCGGGCATATTCGTATCCAGGATGACGACGTCGGGATTGTACGACTTGACCTTGTCGAGCGCCTGATTGCCGTCTTCGGCAAAATCCAGATCGAAGCCCTGTTTGGATAGAAAAATTTTCAGTAAACTTCTCACGGTATTTTCATCGTCGACAATCAAGACTTTTTTTGCCAAGTCCGACTCTCCGGGTTAAACGCGACAGAAATGTTTGCCGGCCAATTGTCGAACGACGCCTTGCAATTCCAAGGCAAGCAAATGGTTGAGTGCCTCGGATACTTCTAGATTCGACCGTTGTGAAATGACGTCGACGTGTAACGGTTCGGGCAGCAAATTCTGATAAATCTTCGATTCGACATCCGTCAAATCCAATTGAACCTGTGGAAGCGCATCGGGCATCGTCTGCGTCAGGCGATGTTCGATTTCTACGAGTATATCGTCAATGGTTTCAACCAGTTTGGCTCCCTGTTTGATCAACCGGTTGGGTCCTTTGGATTTGGGGGCATGTACCGGCCCCGGTACCGCATACACTTCGCGATTCTGGTCAAGCGCATAATTGGCGGTGATCAATGCACCGCTTTTTTCTCCGGCCTCGACAATCACTACGCCCAGCGACAGACCCGAAATGATCCGGTTGCGGCCCGGGAAATGAACGGCATCCGGCGCCGTATTCATGGGATACTCGGACACCACGGCACCCTGATTCATTATGTCCGTGGCCAAACGTAAGTTTTCAGGCGGATAGATCCGGTCCACCCCCGAACCCAGTACGGCGACCGTGGTACCACCCGTGCGCACTGCCGCATGATGAGCATGCGTATCAATCCCGCGTGCCAGGCCGCTGACAATCACGATGCCCCGTTGAGCAAGTTCCCGTGCCAGCGTTTCCGCCATTGTTTTACCGTACGAAGTTGGTTCGCGCGTTCCAACGATACCGATGGCCGGCTGTTGCAGCGACGCTATGTTACCGCGAACAAACAAAAATGCCGGACCGTCGGGCACGGTCTTGAGAGCCTCCGGATATTCGGGATCGTCAAATGTCAGGACATGCGTTTTGTATTGTTGGAGCCGGGCCATTTGATCTCGGACAAAATCGACATCGCGTGAGGAGGCCTTTCGTATGACTTCCGCCATTTTGCGGTCGATCCCGTCCGTCGCAACGAGGTGCCGGTGTGACGCAGCCAGTACGGCCTCCGCGGATCCGAACTTACGGATCAATTGGCGTATGCGGAAATGGCCAATACCCGGAACGGTCGCCAACAATAACGTGTGGAAAGCATTTGGATTGATCATAATTTCGGGCTGACAAGAACCACTTTTATGATACACATTCCCCAACGGATTTGCAATCCCAAAAAAAATTCGCTTTCACCTGCCTTTTCTCGACAAGGACGTTGATGCTTGATTCGGAGGCTCCCGGCCTCTATATTGGGCCGCTTTTTAAGGAGAAAATCGAGTTGGCGACGAAAAAGAGAAAACCGGTAAAAAAGAAAATCGCAAAAAAATCGGCTAAAAAGACCGCCAAGAAGAAGCCCGTTAAGAAACAACGGGCGGCCCGAAAAGTCGTCAAAAAATCCGTGACCGGCAAAGCCAGGAAAAAAGGCCGCTCACGCGAAACGGTTAAACTGACGACGCCATCGGAAGCCCATCGCCTGGCTCATCGAATAGCTCAATTGATGCTCGAGAAAAAAGCCGAAGACGTCGTCATCGGTGATTTAAACGGACTGACGAGCGTTACCGATTGTTTTGTGATCGGCACCGCCACGAGCGATCTGCATGCCCGCGCCATCGGTGATCATGTGGTCGATACATTGGCCCGTGACAATCAGCGGCCGCACCACCGAGAAGGCCAGGAGTCGCTCAAGTGGATTTTGATCGACTACGTCGACGTCGTTGCCCATATATTTCAACGCAGTGCCCGTGAATATTATGACCTGGAACGGCTGTGGGGCGACGCAACGTTTACGCCAGTGACCGACGCAAGTTAGGTATTGAATTCGACGGGTGTCTCGTCTACATTACCGCGCTTTTTTAGGGGCAATTAGCTCAGCTGGTTCAGAGCGTTCGCTTCACACGCGAGAGGTCACTGGTTCGAATCCAGTATTGCCCACTTCCTAAACGCGAGAGGTCATCCCGACCAGTCGGGATATTGCCCACTTATGGTCATTGAACCTATCGAATGACCAAGAACTTCGTTATGTTTCTTTCCTGATTCTGCACTTTCATACCTATATTTCTTTATGACGGTCAGCGAACTTTCGCTTCGAGATAAAATCGGACAACTGTTGGTTCTCCGAATGGATCTGCCGCCGGCATTTCCCGAATCCATTCCCGACGTCCAAAACGCAGGAGGTGTTACCGTATTTGGCGGCTCCATCCAAAATATCACTCCGATTTTGAATCGGCTTCAGCAAACAAAAAAAATCCCTCTTCTGGTCACTGCCGACCTCGAGCGCGGTCTCGGCCAACAGGTGAACGGTGCTTGTCACTTTCCCCATGCACAAGGACTTGGCGAATGGTTCAGAAAAGCCGGCAACAACACTGCTATATATGAAAGCGCGCGTCAAACTGCCGTCGAGTCGCGTGCGGCAGGAATTCACATGAACTACGCCCCCGTGGCCGATGTGAACACCAATCCCGCCAATCCGATCATCGGTATTCGCTCTTTCGGGACCACCCCCGATATCGTGACTGCGTGTTGCATGGAATATATTCGCGGCCTTCACGATGGCGGCATGGCCGCAACGATCAAACATTTTCCGGGCCACGGCGATACGCGTACCGACTCCCACATCGATCTGCCATCGGTCGATCTTGAATTGGAAATTCTGGAAAAACTCCATCTCGCGTCATTCCGGTCCTGTATTGCCGCCGGTGTCGATGCCGTCATGGTCGGACATATTTCGGTCCAGGCCCTTGATCCCACCGGAAAACCGGCAAGCCTTTCGCCAAAAATCATTACCGACCTTTTGCGAAAAGAAATGGGATTCGACGGAGTCGTCGTTACGGACGCGTTGAACATGGGCGCCATCACCAAACGTTTTTCTCCGGCCGATGCCGCCGTCCAAGCGATCCTTGCCGGCGCCGATCTCGTCTTGATGCCCGGTACTGACGATATGGTCGCTCGAATCGAAGATGCCGTCATCAACCGTGTCATCCCGATTGAACGAATCGATGAATCCGTTGAACGAATCCTCGGTTTAAAACACAGACTGGGACTGTTTTATAATGCCATGGCGCCCGGAGTGCACCAGTCCGATACACGGCTCCCTGTCACGCTGGCAAGGGCGTGTATGACCATCATTCGAGGGCGGATACCGCGCTACTCGATACCGCCGGAAGTTATCGTATGCGTGATGCAACAAGACGGGCTGAGCTGGTTACGGGAGAAACTGAGATCCAAAAATGGACTGTTCCTGAACCTCTCCGATACGCCCCCGCACCGGCAAGCCGGACGACCGTTGGTCGTGGTAACGGATCTTCAACCCAAGGGGTGGTCGGGACGCGTTGGTTTTCCGGAACCGTGGGGCAAAGCCATCGACGACATATTCACTCCCGACGACCTCCTGGTATCGATGGGATCGCCGCACGTGATTGACGGATTGAGACATGTCGACAATTTTATGTGCACCTATTCCTCGTCCGTCGAATCCCAGCAGGAACTTTACAGGTTTCTTTTCGACGTGTGATAGAAATTTCGTACGACAGATTCCGCCATCTTTCCGCGGATCTGAAACGATTTGTCCTGATCACGGGGGTCCCGGTCGGCACTTTCCCACTTCCACCAGAAAAAACCTTTACACCAGGGCTGATCTGCAAATGTGTCGATCAGCATTCGGTATCCCTCAGCCTGCCGCTCATTCGATACACGCTGTGAAAAATCTTCTTTGTGCGGAGAAATGAATGCACCGTCGATACTTGGAAAACCGACCTCCGTCAACACAATCGGCCTGTTCCATTGTAACGACAATTGTTGCATCGTATCGCGTATTTTGAAAAGTTCGCAGCGCGCCTGATCGACCGAATCCGTCACCGACGCTGCCAGTGGAAAATAGTGTTGGACGCCGATGAAATCGAGCTCATCCCAGAAACGGATCTTGTCGTATTCGTTGAACCAGTTGCCGCCAAACGTCAATGGACCGTTGTACGCCAGACGTACGCGAGCGATGATCCGCCTCCACATATCGGTATGGGGCGTCATATTGGGCAATTCGACACCGACACAAAGAGCGTCCATGCCGCTGAGTTCCGCGATCAGGGCATGGTAAACGATAAACTGCGAGTAGCTGTTTTCCCACGCCGCCAGATCGGACTGAGGTACGTCGATTTCGCCGCACCATTTCCCATTGCCAAGCCACAAGTGCGGTTTCATGATGACCCCCATGTCCTGCGCGTGCGCGTCCTCGGCCGCTTTGAGCAGGCCGCTCAACGTTTCATCCCATACGTTACGTAACACGAACTGGATCGTCGGTGAGCGTTCATCGGCGGAATAACCGAACGGCGTAATGGACACAAAATTTGCGCCCGTCGCTTTCACGCGTTGCAACGACTGTTCGGACTGCCGGGACGTGTAGCCGGTTTGAATACCATTGCTGTGGGCAAAACAGAAGCCCTTGTAAAATGGAATACGGAAGGACCGTTGCGCGACGGACTCGGACGAACGCGTCGGTCGATACGCATTGAGAAACCGTGCCGGATCGGCAAGAACGTCTTCCGGTTTCGCATCAATGCGGTCCCAGAAATCCATCGCCATAAGATGGAATAAAAACGGATTTTGACTTGTCTTCGGAGCGTCCAGCAATTCCGTTTTGTCGATCATCTCCAGCAACGCGTATTTGTTCTTCCACCACTGCGGCGTTTTCCCGAAATACGTTCCGGCCATACGAAACGCTAGGCCTTCGACAAGCCACGGAAATTTTTCACCGTATTGAATTCTCGCAAAATAGAGCGAAAGAATTTCTTCGAATCGCGACCGCACGGTAGCATTATCGACCATGTGTATTTCATTTCGATCGACGTCCACCGAGTATTCCATGAGATTCGCGCTGACCCGCGCTTTGGTCTCGAAATCCGGGTAAACGTAAATCCTGGGCAGGCGTTGCTCGACGATATCGCGACGAAATCGGGACAGCAGCTCGTTGACACGGACGGGAGAAAAATCGATCGGCTTTCCGTAAAATGTAAACAGGCGGTCTTTCGCATTCCGTGTAAATGCCTCACGTTCGGCAAAGACGTTCACGCGTTCCACCCACTGTCCGGCCGTGTCGCCGGCCGCATAAATGAGTTGGCCGAATTGGTAAACGAGTAACGCTTCCTCGTACTCGGCGTAGTCCGTCACCAGGGACCTCAGCCCTTCGAACAGGATCCAAGATCCCGTACGCTGGGAGAAAACGATGCGAACGTCGCCGCGATCCGTATAAAACAGAACGGCCTGGGTCGGCGTCATTTCATGCCCATCGACGATCCATTTCCCATCGCTGACCGTGTAACGTTCGCCTCGATACGATCGGTTATCGTTTACCCGCACCGCGCGAGACGCCGTTTCGTCCAGACGAAACGGAAATTGATTTTCCGAGGACCATCGATCGTACGATCGCATGATGCGTGTCTTCCATGCTTCCATCGAGTCGGGAGCGACAATTCGAAACGTCGTGTCGGCAGGCGCTCGCGACGACTGGCAAGTCTGGAAACATATCAGCACGATCAACAGCAGACCGATGGCCACAATAAACCCTTTGCTTTATCGGCGTAAATAAATCTCATAACGATACGTAAGCTTTTTTGTTTCCTGCGGCTTGATGCCCACGTCCCACTTGACTGAGTTTTCCGGATTGATGGGAGTGCGCAGCGTCGCACTTTGTTTTACATCGGCCTGATCGCTGATGCTCAGGATCTTTCCGCTTACGGGACGGGTAACGATCAGACGTATGTCTTTGGACTTGGCATTGGACACGACGACCTCTCCTTCAATGGTCAAGAGATCGTAATAATAGCCGTCCTTTTGTTTGATGTTTTCCTTACGGTCGACTTCTTTCTCTTCGTCTTTAACAATGATGTCCGGCGACGTCGTGATTTTTAAATTGACGCTGTTTTTCGGGGGCGTATAGTAAAGAATATCCTGCCCGAGCGCCTTGCCGCCCTGCAGCGTCATGCCGCTGCCGGTGGTCCAGGGGTGCGCCGTCCGGTTTTCGAGCCGGATCGAATGCCATACCTGATGCGGCGTGTCTTTCTTTTCGTAATCGTACTGATTCAATGCCTTCGGCAAGTCGACTTCATAAATATGCGAGTACGGAACCGTCGCGGAAAAGATATTATACTGGGCGCGTTCACCTTTTTTCAACGTCACGTTGTCCAGACGGTAAAAAAACAGATCTTCGTTGGTAGTCCCTTCGAGGGGGCGGAAGGATCCGTAATCCGGCTCATCGGAGATCATCTCCGATTCACCCATCATCATCTGATTGGCCAGTATGCTTCTCTGATAGGTCGGGCGATGTTCCTGCCGGCCGGCCTGACTCATAAATTCGTCGAGCCCGCGATACAGCGACAACGGTGTCGGCGTGTTCTGATACATAAAATGCGGATAACCGACCACGAAGTTCAAATTCGTGCCGGCGAGATCCTGTGCATCGTTGACGAGCGAAGCGGCTAAAACGATCTGTGCGTTTTTATCGTCGATCAGATCGACGCGATAACTGGGGATCCAGCCGATGCCGTGTTGAAAATAGACCATGTGCAGGGTCAGTTCGCTTTTACTTCCGCCGGTTCTAATTTCCAACGCGGGTGTGCGCATCGTATCCGGCTGTACCGACGCATACGCGTCCGGAAATTCCGCCCATGAATACCAGGACGCGGCCAGCACGTGGGTTTGATTGGCCGTTTTGATCGTCACCATGGCCCGGTCGTCGGTCCCGTGTACGGATTGAAGTGTCCCAGAGATCGTGCCCTGTTTTTCATCCTGAAAATGCCAGACGATCCGCTTACCGACATTGGCCTGCAGCGCCGCGGAAAAAGTTTTGACATCTTGTTTCGATGCTCGAACCTGATAAACCGCTTTGACACTTTCGACCGTCACATTTTTATCTCGTGTCGCCACCCAAAACGTTCCAAAAACGGCCTCGGGTACATGATCCAATGTTGCTATGCCCTGGCTGATCGGCAGCGTGCCTTCGGTCGTAAAAAAGCCGAGTCCGTTTTTAAATACGTCAACGTGCGTGGGTTTCACGGTTTGCGCCGACAGCGTGAACGGAAACCCTACCAACAGCCACAACCATGTTTTCATAAAAGCCTCCGTTATTGAATACAGGCAAGTTAAGAATAAGTCGAACGGAAGGAAATCAGTTATACAACTTCCAGATCAGACCGACGCGAACCTGCTGCGGAGTCACGTCGTAGCCGTCCAGCATGGTAAACCGCGCCCTCAAGATATTTTCGGCTTCATAGAAAATATGAAAACTCCCGATGGTTGCCGTAACGCGTGTATTGAATATCCACCCGCCGTCGAACCGCCGCGGAGTAACGTAATAAACCGGAGGAAGGTCCTGATACGTCAATCCATCGTGACGACTGACGGATCGCGCCTGCAGTGTCCCCGTCATGATCAGGTTGTCGTTGAGGAACTTCAACTCTCCGATCCCCGTCAGCCAGGTCGTAAAAGTTGCCACGCCGCTATGCGCTTCTCGCGGAGCCCGCATGATCGACTGGCGCCCCGTCCAGAGAATAAATCCCGTACGATAACTCGCTTCGATATCGAGGCCCCGAATGTCCGCACGCCGACCGTTGACCAGCCGAAGTTGCGTCGAATCGCTGTAAAAGAATTCCGGCTCGTAATAAATCGGATCGTGAAGACGATGCACGTAGCCGGAAATACTGAAACGATGCAGGATCGGGAGATCCGATAATTCAAAACCGGCCGAGAGCGACATGAGTGTCGGCATGCGGATTTTCGAAGGGCCGCTGCCAAACGGATTGGGCGTGCGGGTAAACCAGCGGTCAACGGCCGTTGGAATTTCCTTCGACCAACCGCCATTGATCCAGACACGATGAGGACCGATTTTCCTCGATACGACGGCATGTGCGGCAGGGGCAGCATCAAATTCGGAGTGTTGCAGAAACTGAAAAGCCGTGGAAACGCTCCATGACCGCATTGTAAAATCATCCTGGAGGTACCACGTCGTCGACGTCCACCGGCCGATGGTTTTTTTGGATTCCATTCGGTACCAGTTTACACCCGTCCTGAGTTGATGAACCTGCCAACGGCGCGACAATTCATAATTTATGCTTCCGTGCCGTACGACCCACGTGGGCGCCAGTGTCGTGTCGTCAAAGCCCTGCGCCGTACGCCCGATTCGACCCATCGTACCGGTGACGGCATGTTCAAACCACGGCATTCGGTGCGTCAAGCGTAACCGGTAATCCGAGCGTTCGTCCTTCCTTTCGCCTTCCGGTGTGGCAAAGTCGAGGTTCTTACTGTCGCCAAAACGGTTCCGGCCGTAGGCATCGTATTGATCTCTGGATGTCTGGAGATAAAAATCCGTCAGAAAATTATCCAAGACAAGATGCCGGACACCAACAAAGATGACTCGGCCGCTGTATCGCGTCCGCTGAATACTCCGGATGAAACCTCCGCGAAAGCCCTGAACGTTTTGTTCTCCCGGAGTACTTTTGGACGACCCGCCGACGCGAATCTCCGTGCGGGAGCCGATGCCGCGTCCGAAAAAAGCTCCGATATCCTCGAATGAACTGAAAACGGACCGAAATTTGATGGACGTCAGAGCGTAACCGGACGGAATTTCCTTTGACCGAATATGAATAATCCCACCGGATGCCGCGGCCCCGTACCGTCCGGAGTAACTTCCTTTGTAAACTTCAATGCGTTCGATGTTCTCCAGTGAAATCGTATTCAGATTCATCCACCCCAGATCGGGATCGTTCATCGGCTGACCGTCCAGAAGAACGAGAACGTGCCGGTTCGACAACCCGTTGAATGAAACGGAAATCGGTTTTCCGTAGCTTCCCGGATCGAGAATGCTCATCCCGGCGACATTCCACAGAAGATCGGCCAGATCACCATGATACATTTTCATCAATTCATCATGCAAAAAAACACGAAACGGCAGCGTCGTATCGGCAGGAGGTCTGAAGTCAGAAAGAGTGACCCGGGGAAGTGCGGAACTGTCGAAAGCAGACAGGGAGTCGACGGAAGTGGAATCCGCGTCCTTTGTCTGGGAAATGGCCGAGGCGGCCAGAATCAGACCGAGGGCGGCGCACCGTCGAAACATAAGTCAGGCGGCCTGCCGTGTCACAAACGGTTCCCATTTCTCGCGAGGACATGGACGGGTAGCCAGACTGACACCGATCAGGCTGGTGAACGAGACGAGGACGGCAGGAATAATGATGTAATCCGCCTCCAGCAATGGTTCGGCTCGCACGGCATTGATCACCGTAATGGCGATCGTCACGATCATACTCGAGATCATCGATGCAACGCCGCCGGCCGGCGTCACGCGCGTCCAGAGAAAACTGGCAAGCAATACCGGCGTAATACCGGCGCCGACCATCGTGTAAGCGGTAAATGCCATGCTCAGGATCGTTTCGAACTGCGTAGCGACCACGAACGCGATCGCGGCAAGAACGACGATCAACAATCGATTGACGGTCACGATCTTGGTTGAACTTGCATTCGGATTGAGAAATCGCTGATACACGTCGCGGGTCATGTTCATCGCCGGAATCATCAGGAAAGTATTGGCCGTCGATAAAATAATGGCCACGGCTGCCGCCAGCATGAGTGCGCCGGCCCCTTCGGGTAACTCGAACCGTGCCAGGTGCAGAATGATCGTCTCCGCCATCGCCGGGTTGACTCCACCGCCGGGCAATACAAACGCCGCATTGGAAATGTAACGCGAACTTCCAACGACGGCGACCAGCGCCAGCAGCGTTTCAATCACAACGACCCCGATTACCATCCCGATGACGGCTCGGCGAGCGGTGGCCGCGTCCCGGGCGGCAAAAAATTTCTGATAAATACTGCTCTCACCCATCAGAAGAAAAAACGTCGGAAAGAAAATACCGGCGAACCATACCCAGTCGTGCCCACCGCCAATTTCAAAATACTTTTCCGGCAATGCCTGTACGACTCCGGCCCAGCCGCCAAAGTCCTCCTGGAGCAATAACAGCGGTACCGCTATGATGACCGACAGCGTGATGATGATCCCGTTCATCAGATCGACGGACATGATCGATACCATCCCCGCGAGCAAAGTAAAAACCACGACGACCCCGCAGGTTATGGCGGCGCCGACCAACGGATCGATACCGGTCAGGGGATCGATGGGATTGGTTCGCGTCATGATGTTGAGCAGCTTGCCTCCGCCTTTGAACTGGTACCCTGTGATCGCCAGGTACGCAATGGCGATAATGATCGTGCCCAGAATGCGGGCCGTGGAATTGTAACGCCGCTCCAAAATATCCGGGACGGTAAATTCCGCGATACGACGGACCCGGTCCGCCAGAAAATACACGACGATCAGACCGACCCACGCACCGGCGGAAAACCACAATGCGGAAAACCCTTCCCGAAAGGCCAGGCCCGCGCTGCCAAAAAGCGATCCGGAACCGACCCACGTACATACAAGCGTACCGACGAGAAACCACGTTGACACGCGGCGGCCCGCCACCATAAAATCTTCCTGCGTTTTCACGCTCAGGCTCTTCCGGACGGCGACGCCGATCAAGACGCAGAAATAAAGTAAAATCACGAAAAGATAAACGGACATGATGTTTCCTTGAGATTAACCGAAGATTTGTTTTTGACGTGCGTCGTGGAGCTTCTTTTTATTCTCTTCGTCGAGACCGACGATGGCATCCAGACTCATGTAGGCCGCAATACGAACGTCCTTATTGTCGTCTTTGGAGAGCGTCACGAGAGTATCGTAGACGATTCGCGGGATGCTTTCTTTGCCGCCGTAGATGGTACCGAGACAGTCCGCGCTGACTTCCCGCATGTTCCACGCCGCGTGAGTGCAAGACTGGAGGAGAAATTGTACCGCTTCGGCGTGGCCGTGCTGGGCGATTTGTGCGATCCCTTCCAGGGCCGCCATACCCAGAACATCCGCCTGGTCGATGTGGTCATGATACCGGCGAGTGGCATAATCGCGCAGAAATTGTAAGGCGTCGATACCTCCGATTTGCCCGATGGAGAGAATTGCCGCTTCCTCCATCTCGGCATCCATCGGACGCTCGAACATCTCGATCAGCAGGGCAACGCCATCGGAATGGCGCCAGGCGCCGAGGGCCTGTATGCCGATAAGACGCCATTCGGCGTTATCGTGACGCGCAAGCGCCAATAGAAGGTCTGCCAGACGCGGGTCGCATTCCAGATAGCGGATCAGATTCAACGCATCGATCCGGCGGTCCTGGTCTTCGCCGACAAGATAACGGACGATGTAGGCATATAGATCCTGTTCGTTTACAGAATCGTCCGCATCGTCGTATCCGTAGGTATCCGATTCGATCACGGATTACCGTCCTTGCTCGCGTAACGATGGAGATCCAGCTTTTGGACCATCTGTGCCGTGAGGTTTTGAATGTTGTCCAATGGATCCTTCGAACGCCGTCGTGCCCAGACTTTCCACACGATCGCGCCGCTGGCCACGTGAACGGCACGCACGGAAACGTCGACCGTACCTTTGATCTTCCGTACACGATTGTCCCGCGAAAATTCATTGACCGTCCCAAGCACAAGCGCATCGACCTGCAGCATCTGTCCGACTTTGGCAATCTTATCTTCCGTTAGATCGGAAAGAGAAAAATCCAGTTCGTCCAGCACCCGTTTGACTTGACCGCGCTCCACGACCCGGCACCCCGTTTGGAGAAAGGCCGTCTCAAAAAAATCGCGAACGGTCTCCGAAGCGCCGGGATATTCCTCTTTATGTTTTTGCGCGTTGGCGTCCACAAAAGGTAAAATGGCATACGTCCGGATCGGCGGATCTTCCGGCGATTTCCAGGAAACGAACTTCGGCGCACAGCCGAACAGAAACAACCCCACCAGAAGCGACACTCTACGCATCGGCTCTATCCTTTGACAATTTCCATGATGCCGGTCCGGACCATCATCACTCCAATGGCACCGAGGAGCAGGGTAAATACTTTTGCAATCCCCTTGGCTCCGCTCCGGCCGACGATTTTCAGAAAAAACCCGGAATACTTGAGGCCAACGTAAACAATTAGCAGGTTAATTACAACGGCCGACACCGTCGGTACCAGACCGTACGAATCGAGTGAAATCAAGATCGTGGTCAAAAGCGCCGGGCCGACGATCAGCGGTATCCCGATGGGTACGATACCGATACTGGAGTGCTGGTACACTTCCATTTCGGTCGTTTCATCGCTCACCTCGTGGCTTTTCCTTTCCTCCGTTGAGAACAATAGATCGTTGATGGCGATCGCAAACAGAATGATACCGCCGGCAATTTTGAAATCGCTCATCGTGATACCGAGAAACGTAAAAACCGCGCGCCCTAGAACCAGAAAAACAAGGCTGACCAGCAGGGCGGTCAGGACCGATTGCCTCAAGACGCGTTCTTTATGCGAGGCCGGCGTGTGTCCCGTTAGCGACAGATAAACGGGGATGATCCCGACGATGTCGATCGCAACAAAAATAGGAATAATGGCAAGGAGGATATCGACCCACATTTTTCAAAACCCAAGCGTCTCGACGTTGACCACTTCCAGATGATCGATGGGACTGCCTAAAAACCGTTCGGCAACCTGAGTGAAATTTTTGGGAAGGTCCGTCACATAAAAACGATGTTTGGGCCGCTCGTGACGGTGCGTTTCAATTTTTCTGTCGATCAATATCGTTTGCGCAAGTTTTGCCGTTTCGACTCCGGAATCGATCAGCATCACATGATGACCTAAAATCTCATCGCTGACCCGTTGAATGGCTTCTTGCATGATCGGATAATGGGTGCACCCCATGACCAGGGTATCGATGTCCGTCCCTTTGAAATGATTCAGGTACTCACGTACGACGCGGTCCGTGACGTCATGATGGCTCCACCCCTCCTCCGCCAGCGGAACAAAAAGCGGACACGCCTGGGAAATGACGGACGCGTTCGGATCCAACTCATGAATGCCCCGCGTGTACGCTTCGGTCCGGACCGTCGTGTGCGTACCGATCACGCCGATTTTTTTTCGTACGGTCTTTTGTACGGCGGCCCGTGCGCCGGGACGGATGACGCCGATCACGGGAATACGGAACATGTCGGCGATGAAATCGAGGGCAACGGCGCTCGAAGTATTGCAACCGATGATGATCATCTTAACGCCATGTTCCAGCAGAAAAAGGCAGCTTTGCAGCGTAAACGCCTTGATCGTGCGGTCGGATTTCGTACCGTAGGGAACGCGAGCCGTGTCGCCGATGTAAATGATTTGTTCGTTGGGCAGCGATCGCATCACTTCCCGGGCAACGGTCAGACCGCCGATGCCGGAGTCGAAAATTCCGATCGGCGCATCCCACGTGGGGAGCGGTTCCTGGTTCGGCGCACGTTGAACTGCCGGTTCCTGTCCGGATCGCATCATGGCCGCGCCTTCACGTCGTTAAGGTTGATCTCCAGTTCCCTGAGTTTTTGCTGCAGGTACTGGCGTTTCATTCCCATCTTCGCCGCTGTTTGTGAGATGTTCCAGTCATTGGCCTTCAGCGCTTCGAGAATGAAATCGCGTTCGAACGCTCGGACGACTTTCTGTTTGGCCTCCTGAAACGACACGTCACCGTGATCGAGCAGTTCCTTGATGCCGTACGTCCGCGTTTCGGCATTCTGAATTTCCGCGGGCAATACATCCCGTGTGATTTCCTCCTCACCGCACAGTACCACACAGCGCTCCACCACGTTGATCAGTTCGCGTACGTTTCCGGGCCATTCGTAATCCAGCAACAGTTTCATCGCATCCGGATGAAAATCCTTAACCTGAATCCCATGCCGCCGGGCAAAATGACGCAAAAAATGTTCGGCGAGCAGACGGACGTCGCCCACGCGTTGGCGCAGCGGCGGAATTTCGATCTCGACCACGTTGATCCGGTAGTACAGGTCTTCGCGGAAACGACTTTCCCGGATTTCCTTTTGCAGGTCGCGGTGCGTCGCGCTCAGGATGCGGACATTGACTTCAATGGACTCGCTCCCGCCGACGCGCTCGATGCGGCGTTCCTGGAGCACACGCAGTACCTTGGCCTGCGTATCGAGGGCCATGTCGCCGATTTCGTCCAGAAAAATCGTGCCGTTGTGCGCCAGTTCAAATTTTCCCGGGCGCGAGGCAATGGCGCCGGTAAACGCGCCTTTTTCATGGCCAAACAGTTCGCTCTCGATCAATTCCTTTGGGATCGCGGCGCAATTGATAGAGACAAACGGGCCGTTTTTCCGTAGGCTGAGGTCATGGATGGTTTTGGCGACGAGTTCCTTTCCCGTCCCGCTCTGGCCGCGGATAAGTACCGTCACGTTGTTGCGGCTGACCTTATCGATCAGGCCATACACGGAACGCATGGCCGGACTTTCGCCGATAAAGTGGCCGAACCCGCGCGTAACGTTGAGTTCCTCCCGCAGGCGTTCGTTTTCCCTCGTCAGTTGTACCTGCTCGGCCGCATGCCGGACCATCGCGCGCAATTCGTCGATCTCAAACGGTTTCGCAAGATAGTCGAACGCGCCGGCCTTCATCGCTTCGACGGCAAGCCGTTCGTTGCCGTGGGCCGTGATAATGATGACGCGCGCGTGGGAGTGATGCTCCTTTGCCTTGCGTAAAAGCTCGAGTCCGCTCATGCCCGGCATCGTCACGTCGGACAGAATGACGTCGTAGGGTTGCTGGCCGATCAGAGTCAGTGCCGACAGCGCGTCCTCGGCCTCCGAAATACGGAAACCCTCCGATCGAAGCGCTTTGACCATACCGTATCGCGCCGCTTTTTCATCGTCGACGATGAGGAGCCGCAAGGGTCCGGCGCCTGGAGTGCCGTTATTCACGCCCTGGCCGGGCTTGGACGGGGATGTAGAGGTCAAACGTCGTTCCTAATCCTTCGTGACTTTTGAGTACCAGACGGCCGTTGAGCGCCTCCGTCTTCGATTTGACGATCGCCAAGCCCAGTCCGGTGCCCGACGTCTTCGTCGTATAAAAAGGCTTGAAAATATCCTGTAGTTTCTCCCGCGGAATTCCCGGCCCGCTGTCGGTAATACTGAGGCGTACACAATTACCGTGCGACGGTAACTCGAGCGATTCGACGGCGACTTTTTCTATCGGCAGCGCCGTCAATACATCCGCCTGCCATATGGTATAACCGGCGTCCAGGGGATCCGGTTTCAGTAAATCGGATACCTGAACCGTCCCCGTCTCGAGTGCGGACGCGGGAGATTGCGCGAACTCGCAATCTGCGGGCTCGGCTTTGATCATGAGCCGCCCTCCGCTTTCCATTGCCTGAACGGCGTTTATAATAACGTTAAAGAGAATTTCTTTCAAGTCGGCCTGGTTGGTCTTCATGCACAGGGGGCGCTGCACGTAATGAACGTAAACGGTAATTCCGCGGCTGCGGATCTCCGGACGCATGATCGTCAGAATGGCGTCGAGCGTGCGGCATACGTCGAACGCGTTCGCTTCCTGACGTTCGGGTTTCGCAAAGCGCAGCAGCTGATCCACCACGTGCGTTAACCGGTTGATCTCCTCTTCGATCACTTCCAGGTCACGGCGGCTTTCATCGTGACCCCCGTTGGTACGCTCATCCAGCATCGATTGAACGATGCTCTTGACTGAGCTCAACGGGTTTTTGACTTCGTGCGCAATCGATGTCGACAGCATTCCCAGGGACGACAGTTTGTCGGCTTCGAACATCTTGGTCTCGAGTTCCAGTCGTCGCTGCACGAGTTCGATATTTTCGATCGCAATCGCCACCTGACTGCTGACCGTCAACAGAAGTTCTTTTTCTTCAAACGAAAATTCTTCGTTGGTCTTTTTTTTGCCGATGGCGAGCAGCCCGACCAACTCGCCGTCGAGCACGATCGCCGAGTAGAGCCGGTACGGAATTTCCGCCGCCCGCAACTGCAGGACGTTGACGCGCTTGGCTTCATAAATGCCGTCTTTCTCCATGACCGTTTTGGCCACGCTCGCCACATCGAACGGACGGATGTCACCGTACGAGTGCAAAAGGGTCACCTGACTTTTACCGTTCGCCGTCTGCGTCGCAAGGGTAAAAAGCCCGACGTCGTCGACCTGGAGCAGCTCCCGAAGCGATTGCTGCAGAAGCTTGGCAATTTCCGCCGCATTCGGCGCACTGACGATCCGTTCCGTAATACGTCGCACCAGCCGTTGATATACCGATTTTTGATGAAGGGCGTAATAACCGGCGATACGACGAATGATGTATTTGACCGGTTCGTACAGAACAAAAATAAACGCGACGAGAAGGATCTCCAGCGTATCGGAATTGATATCGGGCCGGTCCTCCGTCCATTGCCGGAGGGCGCGCGACGCGATGAGGTACACGCTGAAAAAACTTCCGGCCAGGATGACGAACAACAGCCTCCGCCGAGCCACGATCGAATAGAACGGATACTTGTAAAGCAGAAAAATCAACGCCAGCGTAGGCAACAGCGCCGTCACGCGAAGCAACCCCTTCAATGTTTTGTCGAGTCTTACGTTGCCCGTCCCGCCGCCAAAATAAAAAAATGCAAGCAGCCCGATGATGACGACGACAATGACGCTTTCGATTGAGAAAAACTGACGCCATTTTTCGTTACGCGTCCACCGGATGATACGTACGCTGAGCAGGACGCACACGCCGAGGCAGACCGTCAGCCAGAAAACAAACGGAGGTACAAGCGACAGGTTTTCGTCGATCACACGGTTGCGCGCATCGACGATGGAATAATCGGCAAAGTAAATCAGGACGACGATGGGCAAATAGGCCAGCAGCGGCAACACCTGCCTTACACGCGTCGTGGTCCCGCGCACGTGGTCGAGAAAACTCGCATGGACATGCACCAGCAGCGGCGGAAGGAACCCGATCACGATCAGAGAATAGTAGCGCAGCTCGCTGTAAACCGGATACGTGTCTTTTCCCAGGATTTCCTTGATCGAAAGGGCGATGAACTGCAGTCCGTTGAACAGGGTCATGACGAGCACGAGCGCCATGAAGATCCATTCATGCAGCAGCGACACCCGTCGGCGCCAGATTTCCGTCAGCAGCACGGCGTGAAGCACGGCGCCGATGAAAAAGCCGAGCAGAATGCCGATATCGTAACCGATCATAACTATCTCAACCGTTCAATGGAAACGCCGTCGCTCCGAAATTGCACGGCCCCGCTTCGATCCGTACGGCAGATTTCAGCGCCCGATCGTTCGAGTATCGCAAGAGTGGCCACGGAAGGATGATTGAAGAGATTTTGTTCACCGCAGGAGATCACGGCATAGATGGGGCGTACCGCATCGATCCATTCCGGCGTCGTACCGTTCCACGAACCGTGGTGGCTGATCTTGACGACATCGGCGTCAAGGTACGGACCGAACGTCTGGACACGGGCCAGTGCCTCGACTTCCGCATCGCCCGTAAAGAGCCATCGGGTCCTGTCGTATTCCATCATCATAACGACCGACGCATTGTTGGTTCCCCGCGGCGCCTTGCCGTCTGCATTGACGAAACCGGCGTCCGGATGCAGAAAATATAGCCTCGTACGCCCGTCAATAGCAAAGAAATCACCTGACCGAACGGCCTTGGACGGAATGCCGCGGGCAGCCGCTACGGAGTCGATCCGGCGAACGGCGGATGAGGCATACCGTTGGCCCGAATGCCAGATTTGCCCGATTTCAAACTGTTCCAACAGCACACCGGCGCCGCCCACGTGATCGTCGTGAGGATGCGACAAAACGAAAAAATCGATTTTCGAAATGCCCTGCCGCCGTAAAAACGGCGCCACGACCCGTTCACCGACGTCCCAGTCCTCTTTCGAATCTCCCGCGTCGACGACCAGGGTCCGACCATCTTCGAGTTGTACGACACATCCGTCACCCTGACCGACGTCCAGAAAGGTGACAACCAATCGCGGTCGCTCGAACGCATGAACCCATACCCCGACGCAAATTACGATCAGGATCGATAGCACCGCCATGCGCCGTACGACGCGCCATGACCACAACAACACAACGCCTATAGCCGTATAGCCAATGAGCAGATGGGCCGTGCCAAACGTCCACACTTGAAGAAACGCCAGCGGTAACCGCTGCGCCGCTTCGACCGTCGTGACCATGCCCCAGACTACCCACTCGTTGACGTTGGCGTACCACTGGGCAAGGGAAGGTGAGAGAAGGTCCCCCAACTGCGTCAGTCCTCCCAGGCCAAGAATAAAACCCGACGCGGGTACGACGACGACATTGGCAACAATCGATGTGACGGGAAGGGTGTTGAAATAATACATCGTGAGCGGAACCGTACCGGCCTGGGCGGCAACGGAAACCAGTAATAATTGAAACGCCTTTCGCGGTAATCCTCGCCAGGATTGGATCGACGGAATCATCCGGACACACAGGCCTTCGATGCGCGGATACAGCACTACAATGGCAAGAACGGCAAGAAACGACAACTGCAATCCCAGATCAAACAGATCCACCGGATCGACGATGAGAAGCAGACTCAGCGCGGCAAAAAGCGAGTTGATCACGTTCGATCGTTTTTGAAACAACATGCCGGCCAGCACGATCGTGGCCATTACCGCCGCCCGCGTGACAGAAGGCAGGAAACCGACCAGTGCCACGTATAGCCATAGACCGGTTATGCCCAGTACCAGACGCGCACGATATGGTATTCTTAACAAACTCAGCACGCCGAAAATCATGGCGATGATAAAGGCCGTGTGGAGGCCGCTCAGTGCAAGCACGTGAACGGTACCGGTCGTCGAGAATGCTTTGCGAACGTCATCCGGAATATCGTGACGGATGCCGAGCATCATCGCATTAACGATTGACGCCCCTTTCGCCGGCAGATATTTTTTGTTGACTGCGTAAAGATAGTTCCGAAGACGTTGAAAAACGTCCGGTTGCCGCTCGATCGTACCCGATTGCTGCTGCCAGGCTTCGGTGACGGTCAGGGCGCTGCCGATCCCTTCAGCGGCAAGGTATCGTGCGAAATCGAATTCGCCGGGATTTTTCGATGCCCGCGGCTTTCGCAACAACCCCGTGAGGATTATGCGTTGCCCGAACGATACGCCGTCGATCGTCGAGGTAACCGCTATTTTTCCGGCGGATGAAAAACCAAGATGGCGCGATATCCAGATCGAATCGACCTGCACGACGTACCGCAACGATTTGTCGTTTTCAATCGGATCCGAATCGACGGTCGCGTGAATCCGGACCGGCCGGGAAAGACCGGCGTAGATGGAAACGTCGTTTTCATTCAAATGCGAGCTGTCGTACCTCAACCACACGACGATAAAGACAAGTACGACGGTCAAGACCTGTCTCGTCGGGAGCGGCATTCGAAATCGATACAAGACGATGATCGTGAGGAGAACGACGGAAAGACAAATCGATACAAACGGAGTCCGTACCCGATCAAGGCCGCTCCCAACGACGATGAGGATACAGACAACGATGGCCAGTGCCAGCCGTAAAGCCGGATAACGTATCCCCCAGTTGAATGATGTCATAGAATCCCCAGAGCCTGACGCCGGATCCAACCTTTTTTACCGTCCGCCAGACGGATTTCAATCCAGTCGTCCTCCTGAGCAAGAATAGCGGCCTCCGTTCCGGCATGGAGAATAAATAGGGTGCTGGCTTTTTCGAGCGGTTCGCTTTTCACGTCGGTCGATGAAACGAGGACAATCCCCGTTTTTTGCCGCGCGTCGATTCCGATTCGCGTCAGGGTGGCAAGAACAAAAAATACGGCCAGACTTCCTGTCAAAATTCGTATCCATCGCGGCAGGGGACGATCCAGATGGATGGCCATCGTTATCCAAAATACAGTCCACACGGAGACAGTCACGAGAAGAAGTTGGGCTCGCGTCAACGCGTAGAAACACCGCTTCGCAATGTCGAACAGTACGAAGTCCGGTGGTACGTGGATTTGATCGACCCGTTGTGTCTGGAGAAATTCTAAATTAAACCGTGCGTCCTCATGCGAGGGATCCTGCTGAAGGGCTTTCCGATAATAGAAGATTGCATAACCCGGTTGCTTTTGCTTCGCGGCCGTGTTTCCCAGGTTGTAGTAAAGATCGGCAGAGACTCCACCTTCGGACAGAATCGATTCGAAAGCTTCACGCGCCTTTGCGTAATCGCGTCGCTTATAGGCCTCGACGCCGGCTTCAAACCGAAAGTCCCATTCGGATGCCGAAGCGCCGGTCACCATCAAGAGCATAAAAACCAGACTGCGCTTCATAACCTCCGATCGATCTCCACCAGTGTCGATCGCACCAACTGATACACTTTGTCGGTTTCCTGAAGTCCGGTGGGCGAAGGGGCAAAGCGCGCCTCATCGCATAACTGCATGCAACGAAGATATTCATCGAGCAGATGGTCGGGAACACCGCGCTGCCGCAGCCGGTCCGCGATATCGCGGCTGATCAATTGCAACCCGCTGAGATTCAGCTTGTCGGCAATAAATTGATTTAGCAAACGGCTCAATTCTGCATAAAATCGGCCGGGATCATCCAGTTTCAGAAGTTTTTGAATGTCTTTCAGACGTCTTCGCGCCAACGGACTGGCCTGCATGGATCGGTATCGGACACCGTCTGCACGGAGCTGATCTACATTACGTTTGCGCAGCAAGCGCCATCCGACAAAAGCGGGCGGTACCACGAAGAACACGGCCGCCCACGTATCCTGCCACCATGGCGCATTCACACGGACCCAGCTTTGGGGATCGGTACGGATGAAGCGCAAATCTTTTTTCAGAAGCGCTACATCGCTCCGCGGCTGTTGACCCGCCGGACCTTCGCTTACCTCCACGACCAGCGTATCCGCGGACTTGGTCACGTACTCGTTTCGCCGCGGATCAAAATACGTGAGGGTATACGGCTCGATCGTCCACGCCTTACTTACACGAGGAATGACAACGAACTCAAACGTCTTCGATCCGGCCACCCGTGAACCGTTTTTCTGAATTGCATCCGAGACTTTGACGGGATAACGTTCGAATTCCTCGGGAAACGGGTTCTCCGGTTCTTCCAATGATCGTAAATTTCCGGCGCCGGACACGTCGATCCGATAGGTCAGCGCCTCCCCCGTTCGAAGATTCCGGCGGTCGAGACTCGTACGGACGTCGAATTCGCCGACCAGGCCGCTGAAATGGTCGGGCTTGCCGTCAAGAGGAAGCTCTCGGACCGTTATCGAGATCGGCCGCGTCGAAAATTTTTGCGTAACAATTTCCCCGAACGGATCGCCAAACGGAGAAAAGAAATTGTCGAACGGATCATTCGTTTTGCGCCGATTCAGTCGAAGTTCGCATTCAATTTCCGCGGGGTCGATCTCCAAGGTACCGGACCGCGTGGCAAAAACGGCAACACGTTTGATCGTGTACGACGTATACGGTTTTCCATCGATGACCTCTCGTACGCCCTCGAGCGGCTGCTTTAGTGGAAATTCCTCGACCCAGAACCCGATGAGATTCGGCGTCCGCGTGGGCGAATACTGGGAGACGGAAACGCGCGTAAAAATTTTGAAATCGACGATGATCTGCTCCCCCACGTACGCCGTTCGCTTAGAGGGCACGGCGGCAAAAAAAACGTCACCCGAAACGTCCGTTGGGTTCTGTCCGGAGATGGCTCCCGCCGGAACGACTTCGATCGTCAATTGCTGGGTTTGATACGTTTCTCCCCCCACCGACACGCGCACCGGCGCTACGGTCCAGCGGCCGACCTGACGGGCCCGGAGCAGATACTGGTACGAACGGCTTTCGGACCGCCGTCCATTGATGATCTGGATCGACGACGACACTCCCGGTTCGGAATATACGAGTTCAAGACCGGTGAGCGTCGGTAGCACGGGTTTTTCCCGTAGGTCGAGTTGTTTCCCACTGACCTCGATCGTCAGGGTGAACGCTTGACCGACCTCGACGACGTTTTTTTCAACAATCGCTTCACACGTGACCTGTGCGGCAACTCGGTTGGTAAGTAAAAACAGGACGATAAAACCTGTCCGTTGTACAATATTCATGGTTCGACGAAAATAGCGGGCCGGGCATTTTTTTTCAACCTCAATCATCGGCTCCGACCAAAGTTCCAGACGCAGGCCCATACAAATTTGGCGACGTTTTCTAGGACACCGGGATCGAGTCGATCGGCCGTATCGTTCGGAGAGTGATACGGTACGGTACCGTTGTAGGCGTAAAAGAAAAATGCGGGCACTCCGGCGCGATTGAAATAATACTGATCCGAGTTGGGTGAATTGGGCCGTGTACTCAGTTCAAACCCAAAAAGCCGCCGATTGATGTCCATAATCGCGCGTTCATGCAGCGGATAGTCCTGCCCCCCTTGCACCATGATGCCGTTCCGGCCGGAACCGACGAGATCGAGGTTGATCAACACGGCGACTCGCCCGAGATCGATCAACGGATGTTCAAGAAAATATTTCGACCCCAGCAGGCCTGCTTCCTCTCCGGAAAATGCGATCAATACGACCGTTCGATCGAGCCGCATACCGGACATGGCTTCGGCGATGGCGAGCATCACGGCAATACCGCTGGCATTGTCATTGGCGCCGGGATAAACGACCTTGCCGTCCTTACCGAGATGATCGAGATGCGCCGTCACCACGACACTCTCTTCCGACAACGGCCCTTGTCCTTTTTTCACAGCCACGACGTTGTACGACACAAGACTGTCGGTTTGATTACGTCCGATGTGAATGCGTCCGGTCAATTGTTCATGAAACACCGGAAATGACTGCAAGACGGCCGCCGAATCAAAGCCGATTTCTCTCAACCTGCGCTGCAACCACAGGGCGGATTTACGCAATCCCTCGGTGCCGCTCGCTCGTCCTTCAAAGGAGTCTGCCGAAACGGCTGCTGCCCATTGCCGCAAGTCCCTTCCATCGATATGATTGAGCCGGTTGCAAAAATCGAGTGTGAATACAGAATCGAGGGGGGCACGGATGTGCAGAGCGGAATCCAGCGGAATATGTTGGGCGGATAAAAGGGCCGGAACAATAAAAAGGACGGCACTCAGTCCGCCCTTTTTCCATAATGATCTAGAAACGATAACTGAGACTGATGAGAAGACGATTCGATTGTAATTTCTCACGGGTGGCAAAATACACACCGTTTTCATCAGTACCAAGTAAATCGTCGGTCGTGGACTGCTTCCACCAGCCGTGTTGATAGGCCGCGTCGATTTTCACCTGCTTGTCGACGAGGAAGCTGATCCCTCCCGATAGGTACTGCCGGTTGCTGTTAACGGCTTTAACGCCGTTGCGATAGGGAGAGAATTTGTACGCGTAACCCGCCATCAGTTTGAACCCCAGCTGGGGAACGATCATTTCCGCTCCCAGTCTTGTATCATGGGTTGCGCGGTAACGCGTGATCAGGTTGTTGTTGATTTCCGCGTCAATGTCCCGTCCCTTATCAAGGATAGTACTGCTGAATCGCGTTTCGGACCAGTCGACGTATTCCATGCTGGCAGAAAGTGTGAGCAAATTAATTTTATACGCTCCGCCGAATTCGAACCGCCAGGGCGACGTGATTTTATATTTCAAGAAGCTCGGCTCGTAAAAATCGAACGTTTCCTGATCGTCGTCTTCAAGGAATTCATAAAACGAAGAGTTTTCTTCAACGTTCAAATACGTCGGCGTCGTTACGGTCAGCGCAAGGCGCAGATCCTTCACGGGACGAAACAGCGTACCGAATTTGAAATTGACCCCCGTGTAATCGGGATTGATTTCAAAACTGACTTGTCGCTGGCTAATGTCGGCCAAAATATCCTCCTGGGTGTCGTCTTCCAGATAGTCCACGGCGGCACGTTGACGCCCGACGACCAGATTCAGTGTTCCGCCGATCGATGTGTTTTTTGAAATGTCGACAGCTCCCGAAAACGACCAGTGATTCAATCCGCCGTCGATATTGGTCTCCTCGATTTGCCGGAATCGGCTTCCAAAAACTTCCGGACTGCCCATGACTTTATTGTAGTCGTTGAACGGATTCACTCGATTATAACCCAGTGCAAAAACGAGACTGCCGCGATAGGTAGGAACAGGAAAAACCGCCCCGAAGGAATTGAGCAATGTAAAACCGCGGTCATTTTTGCTAAGGGTGCCTTCGTAGGAAACATCATTTTTCAAATTATTGAGCGAAAGTGCGCCATAAATTTCCGTTTTAGAGATCTGGGCCAGTCCGGCTGGATTCCAGTAGGTTGCGGTAAAATCCTCGGCAATGGCCGTGTACGCGCCGCTCAGCGCCAGCGCGCGGGCACCTGGACCGAATTCCGAATAAAACGGCCGTATGGCGTCCGTTTCATCCTGAGCGACGAGAACCGATGCAAACAGGAATGTCCCCAACCACGTTTTCATTCGAATTTTCTCTCTTTTTCTTTTTTCGTTGCCGTCCGAAGTCCGTACGTGCGCCGCTCACCGGCTGATTTTTCCTTCGGTGTTTCAAGCTGCGGCTCTTGGGATGCCGAACTTTGAAACACCGGCTGGACAATCCAAATGGCCTGCGGAAAGACAGGAACCGGCAAGGGCTCGGATTCCGCAACACGGACGCGCGTGCGCGTCAGTTCGACAAATTCTTCTACTGCATCGTTTTCAGACGGCTCGATCAAAGGCTTCAACTGATCGTCATCCGCATAGTATGCAATCTCCGACGACTTTTCATGACAGGTGTTGCACGACTCCGAAGCAGACATCGACGGTGTCCGTACCAGCTCCGGATGCACCAACGTCGTATAACAGCCCGTTATACTGTTTGTCAGGATGAGTACGGCGAGTGTTTTCATCAGTTGTATTTTCTTTTTTCACCCGAGCGGCCCCCGGACCGCTGTCCTGATGAGCGAGATTCGCCAGAACGTTTGGAGCCTGAGTTGCTCTTCACTTCACGGCTTCCACCGGACCGGTTGCTCTCGTGATTTGTTTGTACGCGGGTGTTCTTGTCATTTGAACGCGTTTGAGTGCTCTTCGGTCGGTAAGATCGCTTGGCATTGTCACGTGATTTGGAGGCTTCCTTTTTCGATTCTGCCGAGGTCGACTTGGCGGCCGTTGTTTTGAATCGGACCGACCCGGCTGTGGCCCGGCGATTGACCGTGGTTATCGCCGACGCGTCGAACGAGGTATTTACAACCGGTGTCCTTAAGCCGTAGTCCCTACGACCACCATAAACGGGATAGTGGGGCCTTGGGTAATAATAGTCCGGCCCCGTATAAATCGACGGGTACCAGCAGCCATACCAGGAATAATCATAACCGTAGTAGTAATAGCTCCAGTGCCACAGCGGATCCACCACATGCACGTAACCTGGCGCATAGCCCACGGATACCCACCACCCCGAATACGGATAGTAAGGAGGACACCACGGAGAATTGTAATAACGTTGAATGATTACTGTTTGGTCCGGTTCTTCGTAAACCGTTTCTTCGGCATTTTCCGTTTCGACACTGTCTGAAACTTCATAATCGTTATCTCTAAATTCCGTGTAATACTCCCCCGATTCTCTCAATACGGTATAACATCCCGTCAAAGCAATGGCAAGAATGACAGGTAAAAAGGTGGGTTTAATCGGAGCCATGATTCCTCCTTTCTTGCGGGTCATGTCTCCCGACACCAGTAAGATAGATCGAGTCGTATTGATTGTCAACATTTTTGTTTATTATTATTGACAAATATTTAACCACCTGTAGAGGGTCTATAAGTATTGGAAAAAGCAAAAGGCAGACCACTAGTCTGCCTTTAATTTTTATAGATTTAACTAGAAATGACGTGTGAAAATCATGTCATATAGTTGTGATCCATATTCACACTTTGAGCGTCGTTCAGTTAAAATGCATCGGTGAAAGACACTCTAAACTCTCGAGAAAATTTTCCCTGTTCTTTTGAATTATCGAGAACGTCTTTGAGCATGAATTCGATGAGCAGTTTGCCACCAAAATTTAACTTCGCTCCCAGATTCAAATACCCGCGTCCATGCCCGATGATGTCCTCATTGTCATTCAAGCCGACATCGTATTCTCCGACAACCGATAATTCCTCATTGAGACTCTTATCGACGCCGAAGAACAGGGTCGGCTGGTTATCTTTGTCTTTTTTCTCGGTCACGGCCCACGATATTCCGCCGTGAAAACCGAGTGTGCCCATGAACTGATAGTTCTTGCTCGCCGAGACGAAAAAGCCTCGCGATTTTTGCACGTATCGTTCGATTTTGATCGAGTCGGCTTCTTTGACGTAACGCCCGAATCCCTGGTTCGAAAAGCCTAGAGTGACGGCCGGCCCGGCGTACGTTTCCTCGATGACCCGGTACCGTACGTCGACGCCCGGCAGCGGATTGAAATCGACGGATCCCGTTCCGACGAATTTTTCACCGCCGTACGATATTCCGAACATGAACCGGTTGGTCATCCCAACCTGGACCTGACCCAGCAGACCGCCGTTGGCGAAGAGCCGCATACCGACTTCGTACTGTCCTTTTTTCAAAACTCCCGCCGTCGGAACATCGACCAGATAGCGCTGTTCTACGGCACCGCTAGTGGCATCGTCCGCTACCGTGTCCTGAGCCTTCAGACCATAGACCGGCATCAGAAAAAATGCAACGATGAAAAGAATTGGTTTCACACGACCCTCCGTGATGATATCATTATTTGCACGGATTAGCATATTCCTTGTCCGGCATCCATGCATAACAGGAACTTGTCTTCAGTTTACCGAGGCTGCCGAGAAAGCAGTCGGATTTGGTAGGGCCGTTTTGCCGACAGAAGGACGCCATGGATTTTGCGTTGGCTTCCACGTCGGGATATTGCGCGGCAAGGTCAAAATATTTCGCTGCTACGAGATACGCCTCTTTGGCCGGAATGTCAAGCACATTGCCGGAGCAGGCTTTGATGCCGTCCCGAATGGCTTCACCGATGAGAAAATACGGCATGCCGAATTTTTTGAGGTCTTTCGCTTTGGCACAAAGGTCCCACGCACGCGCGGGTTTGCCGTCGTCCAGGTACAACCTCGCGAGTTTGCACAGCAAATCGGCGTCCTTATCGTCGACTTCATTCGCTTTCGTCAGCGCTTCGATCGCTTCCTTCCGCTTTTGCAGGGCATCGTACGCTTCGCCCATCTTGATCCATGCATTTTTGCTCTTCGGGTCCTTTTCAAGAATTTCCTGCGCCGTCTTGATCGCTTCTTCGTACTTCCCTGCAGTAATTAACGCATTTAATTTTTCTCCGATATAAAAATCTCGTGATGCATTCGGGTTGTAATAACTGAACGTATCACAGGCTGCCAGCCAGTCCTCTTTACCCAGATATTTGATATAAAATGATTTGAATGCATCCAGGACGTACATCCACGTTTCCGTATCCTGCGGTTGACGCTGCAGATATTCTTTGTACGTCAAAACGGCGTCTTTGTACTTGGCCGCCTCGATCCACATTCCCGCAATGCGTTTCAGTTCCTCGTTCGATCCGGACAACTTCCAGTATTCACGGTAATAGTACGCGGCCGAATCGAATTTAAGTAAATGCTTATGATACATTTCGCCGATCTTGTAGATATAGTTGATATCTCCCAGGTCCGCGTGGCCCATTTTATAAACGATCACCGCGCTGTCGGCGTTTTTGAGATTGACGTAACTGTCTGCGATTTTTTCATACGCGGTCGAAAAGGACCGCTTTTCCTTTTCCGGCCTCAGGGTCTTGTCGCATTGCATCGCGCTGAAAAGGTAGGGAATCGCGTTATGATACTCCTGATTCTTCCAATATTCGTATCCCGTACTCCAGGTTTTCAGGCATTCGAATTCCGGTGTACCTTCCTTGACGTTCTGCGCGTAGACGATCGAAGACGTCATGACTCCGGCAGCGATGAGGTTTCGAATCCACTGCATTTTTCTTCTCCTTGTGTATCATCCTTCTTGGGATATGCGATTTAACGACGACGGCGTTTTTGAAACCACTTTTCTCCCGCCGATATCGAAAGGGTGACGCGATAGACATAGTCGCGTACCCGGTTGTCCGCGATCGAGCCGCGTTTTCCGATTTCAAACCCGATGTCCATCGAATGACGGCCGCGTCCGAAGGGAAAACCTACTCCCGTCGTAACAAAAAACTCGCTCGCCGGTTTGCCCGATGTATTTTCTACATAGAGATTCTGAAAATAAAATCCGGCTCGATAGTCCAGCCGCTCCAGCCACGTGGCCGCGATGTTGTCGCTGCCCTGCCGCTCACCGCCGATATTGATGCGCCACGTATTGCGAAAATCCGACGACGAACCCGCGAGGCCCGTTCCCTTCCATCCCGTATATAACAGGTCCATACCGGCACGATATCGTTCATCGATCTGAACCAATCCGCCAATTCCGAATTCAAAAGGAAAATCCATGTCACGATTGGCCAGCGCGATCGTGTCTTCTTCCGCTGAATAACCCGTCACGTCATTGGAAAACGTAGCGGCCGTCGACACAAACGAACCGATCCGATAGCGACCATGATCATACGTCGCCCCCAGCGTCCACCGGGCGCCCTGGATGTGTTCCTCCAACCGGTCTTCGGTATCGACGAACGCATCATCATCCCAATTAATAATCCAGCGCCGATCGATCGTGCCGAACATATAATGCGCCGACGCACCCGCCGACCACCGATCGTTGATCTGTCCCGCCAGGCTCAACGTCAGGCTTTGAATTCCACCCGTTCCCGAAAATTTTTCCGTAAACGTCGCTCCTTCAAACGAGTTATCGCGAAACGTATAATCGTATTCGACGCGGCTGAACCGGTACAAACTGAGTGAGGCAGCAAGCCGTTGACCGAACGGAATGCCAATCGAAGTAGAGCCGACATTCGTCGTGTTGGAAAAAGCTTTTTGCGCACCCGTACTGATACCGAGGCCTTCATAGAAAATCAATCCGTCAAACCGGACCATGTTTAGCCCCATCAGCGCGGACGGGTTGTAATAATTAATATAATTTCCGCTGGGTAGTGCGATAAACAATCCGCCCATGCCCGCCGATCGCCCATTGCGGAAGCCCTGCGGCAATCCAAACCCCACGGCCGAATAGGAGGACCCGCCCGCCCATGTTATCGGTGTAAACAATGAAAACAGACTTATCAAAATCAAAAATCGCATGATCAATTTTGAATCTGAGGTGGTAGAGTATAGTAAACGACGATCTTCGGCGACGGCTCCGGATTTAAGGGATCGATTCGAAGCCGGATTCGATACAGCCTGGAGAAATCGCCCGTCGATAAAAACTGGTTTCCGTGAAAGAGTACAAGGCCGTCATTATCACCATCGTCATCCGCCCAGATCTGAACCGACGTTGTGATCGCGACGCGGAACGTATCGTCATACATATTGTTCGTGGGCAAGGCAAATGATATCGATGTATTGCCGGCTGCCCATTCGGACGGATCGACGGACAAATGGCCAGCCTGGAGAATGACGGAATCCGTCGGCGTGTATCGGTAATCTCCGCTCGGATCCCTCAAGGCTATCAGTTCCGCCCGGCTGATCGTTGCCGTCGACGGGATGCGGCTCATCGAAAAACGCAGCAGACTGTGATACGGAACGCCTCCTCCGATCGTCAACGTGTTCGACGGTTCCGGCGAGCGATCGCGGTACACATATCCCTGGGACCCTCCGGAGTAGCTGATCAAATTGATCGGTACCAAAAACTGCGTATTGATCGTCGCGACGCTGTCGTTATCGAACGTCCGATACGTCACGGCCAGTCTCGGTACATAATTACTGTCCGGCAATCCATCCGATGCTAGCAACGTCGCACCGTAAAACTGCTGTGCAAATCCTGCAGCGGGGTCGAAATCCAGTAAAACCCCGTAATTCACAAACTGCGTATCGTTCAAAGCACTGATCCATTGTTGCACTGTATCGGTGGGAACGGGAATTTGAAATCGCGCTCCGCCGGCCTCGGCTCCCGCCAGCGTCGCCTGAGCGATCACGTCTCCGTAATCGACACCGGCGGCAAACCGGTTCCATCGCAAATCACCGGACGACCACGTCCTTCGGATGGAATGCAGCCGGACATCGAAACTGCCCGACGTTCCGAAAACCGCACTCGGAACCAATTCCAACCGCGCTCCCAAAACGGTGGCTTCTTCAAGCACGCTAGGAATGGTAAACCGAAAAAGAATCCGAAAATCCAGATCATCCACGGACCCGAGATACAGCCGGTTGGACGAACCGGTTGAAATCGAATCCATGTACGACACGTAATGCGTGATGTCGTCGACGGTGAGGGTATCGGTCAGGATCTGCCCCGTCGCTCCTCCGCGATCGAATCCTTCGACTCCGACGCTATTCGGCGAATCCTCACAGCCCGTAAGGAACCCAAGAACCGCAAGACAGCATATTCCCGCTCGACAAGATTTATGAAAGAACATACCGGAATTCGCGCTTTCGTTTTAAAACTTAATGAAGATCCGGTGTCCGCAGAACTTGCAATTGGTTCCGCGTAAACCGCCCAAGTTGGATTGATAGTCCCGCCGCTTGATGATCAGGCGCTTACAATTGGGACAAAACGTGTCCGCCACTCCTTCGATATCGACGTCGGTTAGATAGACGTATTGCAATTTTTGTGTCGCTAACTTGTACGCTTTTACCATGGTTTCGTTCGGAGTAACCGGCGTATCCGTCATTTTATAGTGGGGAAAATGGCGTTTGATATGGACCGGAATTTCCGGGCTCACGCTTTCCATAAAATCGACGAAGTCTCCGAGTTCTTTATCGCTGTCGGAGATGCCGGGAATCACGAGATAGGTCACTTCGAGATGCGTTTTTTTGAACGACCCTCGAACGGCATTCAGCACCGTATCGACGTGTCCTTCCATGTACTTCTGATAAGCCTCTTCGCGCATGGACTTGATACTGATATTGACGGCATCGACGTACGGCAGCAGATCCTGAAGCGGTATGTCATTGATATAACCGTTGGTCACCAGGACGTTTTTTTGCCCTATACCTTTGAGTTTGCGCGTAGCGTCGATAAGAAATTCAAACCAGATGAGCGGTTCCGTAAACGTGTACGCTACCCCGATCGAATGGCTTTTACCGGAATAATCCAAAAGCGTTTGCAAACTGATGTCTTTGGAGTCTTTTCGCTCCAGAGCGATGTCGCCGTTTTGACAGAACTGGCACTTCAAATTGCAGCCGTTGTGTGCCACGGAGAGAACGACCGAATTCGGGTAATAATGAAAAAACGGTTTTTTTTCGATCGGATCGTACGTTGCCGTGACAAACTTTCCGTAATTTTTGGCCACCAACTTGCCGTCGATGTTTTTGTACGCCCAGCAATCGCCTTCGTCGCCGTTTTTAATTCGACACGCCCGCGGACACAGCTCACATAATACGTGATCTTTTTCGACGCGGTAATATTTGGCTTCAACCATTGTCGCAAATACTTGAAAATCCCGAAAATATAGACTTCATGCATCGTAAATGCAAAGGGAATTCCGATAAATAACCCGATAAGGGCATCCTTTAAACACCGGAAACGCTTGTTATTTAAACGCCGACTGTTAAGAGTTTTTTTATCCTTGAAGACCGCCTTTTCAAGGTATAGATTTACATCCACACACAGGTATTATAGGGACAGCATTCTGTTGAATCTTGCTATTTTTGCTTCCGGAAAGGGTTCAAATTGCCGTGTCATCCATGAGCACATTGCGGCGGGCAAGCTTTCAGCGAAAATTGCGATCATCATCAGCAACGTCGCCAACGCCCCGGTACTCGATTTTGCACGAACAAACAACATCCCCTGCCGGCATCTGGCACGAGAGCAATTTACTGAAATCGGAGAGTTTCACGACGCCCTGCTGCGCGTCCTTTCAGAGGCCCAAACGGATTTGATCGTGCTGGCCGGATACATGAAAAAAATCGGAGCGCCCATCTTGCAGAAATACTACCATCGCGTGTTGAACATTCATCCGGCGCTGTTGCCTGCGTTCGGCGGCAAAGGCATGTATGGTATCTCCGTGCATCGTGCCGTCCTCGACTATGGCGCTAAGATTTCCGGAATTACGGTCCACCTCGTGGACGAAGAATACGATCACGGCCCCATCGTCCTGCAGAAAGCGATCGAGATCGATGAAGGAGAAACAGAGACATCGCTGGCATCCAAAATTCAGGCCCTGGAACACCGGTATTACGTCGAAGCCATTCGCTGGTTTGCCGACGGCCGGGTCCATATCAACGGTCGACAGGTATCCATCATAAGTCATTAGAAGAGGAGAAGACACCATGACCCACCGATTGTTCAACATCATCCTGTGTGCCGTGATCGGCGCAGGCTCCCTGCTGGCTCAGGGCAAGTCCAGCCTGGAATCGGAAAAAGCACGCGTCGCCATCCTGACGTTCGACGCCGCCAGCGTCGTCGAAAAGGGCGGATATCGCGAAACCTGGAAACATCAAGGCGGCACATGGGAGCATAAGTCGGACGCTCCGCCGCTTTTCGATAACGAAGGTGCCCTGCGGTCTTTTGCAGACGCCGCAACTCAAAAAATGGTGAACGCGTTCGTCAAGTTGAAGCGGTTTACGGTGATCGAGCGAACCGCGATGGAAGCCATCATGAAAGAACAGGACTTCCAGTTGACCGATTTTACGAACACGAATACCGCCGTACAACTGGGCAACATGCTCGGCGCTCAGTATCTGGTTCAAGGGCAACTGCAAAACGTGACCGCCTTTCCGAAATACGATCAGAAACAGCCCGATAAACTGTTGGGCTACTCCAGTGAAGTGGAAATGCAGATTCGCATCATCGATGTGTCGACCGGTGAAATCACGGCATCGAAAGACGTCAAGGGCAATACGTCCGGCGAAGGCCTGCTTGCCTGGGTCGATATGATGGAGGACAATCCCAATAAAGCGGCATACAAAGCGCTAAAC
This sequence comes from uncultured Bacteroidota bacterium, assembly GCA_964478735.1. Taxonomy (GTDB): domain Bacteria; phylum CLD3; class CLD3; order SB21; family SB21; genus CAYZJB01. The sequence continues at coordinate 37,971 of CAYZJB010000032.1, forward strand.
GAAGCCGAAAAGAAAATGTATGACTGGCTTAAAATTGCGTTTCCCGTCGAAGGCGAAATCTTTGAAATCCTGAAAACCAAAAAGAAGGAAGGCGCCGCGGTTGTCTCCATTACGTGCGGCAAAGACCTTGGCGTCCGCAAGGACGATGTATTTAAAGTCTATACCGAAAAAGAAGTCACGGTAGGCTCCAAGACCGTCAAAAAAACGACGGACGTCGGCAAACTGGTAGTGAAAAAAGTCGAAGAAGACGGCGTTTTTTCAACGTGTGACGTCGAAAAGGGCGGAAAAGCTATCGCCGATCAGATCGCCGCGGGCGTGAAATTGAAAGTCGTTCAAGTAAAAAAATAACCATTCAACCCGCCGTTCATCCCGGGGTAACTGCCGTTGCCCCGGGATTTTTTTTGTTTCAGAATGTCTTGCATCATCGGTTGATGTTTTATTTTAGTTTTAAACCTTGAGGCGGAGATGCTCATGCGCACAACGATTTTACTTTGTTTATTCGTATTCAACGGATACGGACAGGGCCGCGTCGGAATGGACACCAAAAAAACCGTCGTTGCGGTGCTTCCACTCGATGCGGTCGCCCTGACCTCTCGCCAGGGCATCAAGGTCACCGTCCTGGCGACCGATAGTACGATGACGCGAACCGTCGCGGCACCGGGTCTTTTTGAGGACCAGTCGTCGATCGCGGCTTTTGCCGAAGCTGCAACGCAAAAAATCGTCAATGCCTTTGTCAACGTCAAGCGCCTGACCGTCGTCGAACGCTCGGTGATCGATAAAATCCTGAAGGAACAGGATTTTCAACTCACGGATTTTGCCAAAACCTCGGAAAGCATCCGGATCGGTGGGCTGTTGGGCGCCGAATATATCCTGCAGGGTCAGCTTCAGCAGGTCACCGTCACGGAACTGGACAACCGTGACGTCTGGGGCAATCCGAAAGATGAGCCTGCTTTTGCCGGGACGGTCGAACTCAATCTGCGGCTCGTGAACGTCAGCACGGGAGAAATCACCGCCAGCAAAGACGTCGGTGGAGAGACCGGTTTCTGGACTCAACCCTCGCCGTCCGAGGCCGCCTACTGGGCGCTCAATCAGGCTGAGCAAAAAACGACGGAATGGCTGCGGACGACATTTCCCGTCGAAGGTTTCGTTCTGGAAGTCCGGAAAGAAAAAAAAGGTGAGGCCAGGGAAGTCGTCATTACGTGCGGAAAATCGTTAGGCGTGCGAAAGGGCGACAAATTCAAAGTCTTCACCGAACAACTCGTTGAAATTGACGGACGCCAGGTGCCGCGATCCGAAGACGTCGGCAAACTCGAAGTCAAAAAAACCGAACAGGATGGTAATTTTTCCCGCTGTGAAGTTGAAAAAGGAGGCAAGTCGATTATGAAACTCCTTGCCGATGGAGTCAAACTCAAAGTCGTCCAGATCAAAAAGTAAAATTGTGAGATCATAGGAGCCGTCCCGCGGGACGCGAAGCGTTCTGCGGGATTTTCTTTTCGCTTTTCGAAAGGAGGAGCCAACATGCAACGCTTACTGATATTATTATTGATCGTTTTGAACCTGGACTTGAACGCCCAGGATCGTCTCAGTATCGAATCCGAAAAAACAGCCGTTGCCGTATTGCCGTTCGACGCCGCTGCATTGACGGATAAATCGGGTAAAAAAGTTTCGATCAAATTCAGTGACAACTCCGTTGTGAAAGACCAGACGTCGCCGTCGATCTTCGAGGATCAGAGCGCGATCGACGCGTTTGCGGAATCCGCGACCCAGAAAGTGGTCAACGCGCTAGTCAAACTCCGGAGAGTCACCGTCGTGGAACGGTCGGTCATCGACCGGCTGATCGCGGAGCAGGACTTTCAGATGACGGATTTTGCCGACGCCCGGTCCGGCACCCGGATCGGACAAATGCTGGGCGCCCAGTATATCCTTCAGGGCCAGCTTCAGCAGGTTACGGCGTATGAAAAGCAGCAGATCTGGGATGAGAAGAAAAAATTTCTCGGCTTTTCCGGTTCCGTCGAAATCAACCTGCGTTTGATCGACGTATCGACCGGGCAGGTCACCGAAAGCAAAGACGTCAAAGGAAGCACCGAAGCCGCGAACATTTTCGGCATCAACGTTCTGGACCTCGTCAAGGATTCCCCATCGAAAGCGGCGTACGCCGCGCTTAATGAAGCGGAAGACAAGACGTTCGATTGGCTTAAAAACGTCTTCCCGGTCGAAGGAGTTATATATGAAATCAAAAAACAGGAAAAGAAAGCCGCGACGGAAGTTTACATTACCTGCGGTAAAGACCTGGGCGTTCGAAAAGGCGACCGGTTCAAAGTCATTGAAGTTCGAACCGTGGACGTCAGCGGTCGGCAGGTCGAGCGGACCAAGGACATCGCGAAACTTGAAGTGACCAAACTCGAAGAAGACGGTGTCTTTGCGAGATGCGACGTGCTCAAGGGCGGAAAGAATATCGTGAAAGGGATCAAGGAAGGTAAATCACTCAAAGTTATTTCCGTCAAAAATTAAACCGGCCGAGCCGGAAAGATAAATCAAAAACCTAACCCCAGAGAAGTCTGAGAGGCGCACAAAGAAGCGTTGCCCTGAGGTCCGTGGAGTAAAAAAAAATGGTCCGATGTGTTTGAGGGTCGTAACCGTCGAAGATTGTCGTTTGCGCAAACCCTATTCGACACGCTGCTTTCTTTGTCTTGATGCAAAGAAAGCAGCCAAGGAAAACGTTGTCTGAAAATCAAGGCACGTAGATCAGGGCGATCCTGCATCTGTTAAGGCAGGACGTCTTTTTTTATTTTCGCTTCAAACTCGCGCAGGCTGCGGTTGATATACAGATCGTTGGACAGCAGCGTGTCCAGAAGCGCTGGCAAACGGTCGTACTGCGTATGCGACCGGATGACGCCATAACTCGCGGAGAGACGCTTCATTGACGACCACAGATCGGCGCGTGACGAATCCCACTCTGCAGGCGCCTGAGTCATCAAGATCTCATATCGTCCCAGATAGGAGAGGTACTGCGTTTCCGCACTTCGGTAATTCTCCCTCGTTATCACGAGTTCCACGCCTTCGTGCCAGTTGTCCGTCACCTCGGCAGCGGACAGGATATGCCCGATTCGCCTATCCAGGTCCAGATTACGCTGTCCCAGATCGATGGCGAAAGCGAGCAAACGCGACGGATATTCCAGCCGGCTCAGCGAATCGAGGTTCCTCTCCATCAACAGCGGAATATCTAACACGGGCGTTGCGATCATCTCCGCCGTTTTTTTCTTGCCGCAGCCGGACAGAAAAAGTAAAAAGATAATACCGAATGTCTTCATTGCACGACGAGGTTGACCAGTTTATCGGGCACCACGATACATTTGACGACCTTTTTGCCGTCGAGCCATTTTGCCGCCACCTCACGCGCACGCGTTTCCAGGTTCGATCGGTCCATTCCTTTGGACACCGTCATCTTATCGCGCAGTTTGCCGTTGACCTGGACGACGACGGTGACCTCATCGTCCACCGTCCATTGCGGGTCGACCGCCGGCCACGGTTCGTACGCCAGCGAAGGCGCATGTCCCAACGCCTCCCACATTTCCTCCGCCAGATGCGGCGCAAACGGTGAAAGTATTTTGACAAACGGTTCGATGACCGCCCTCGGTCGATCCGTCGTCGGCGTCAACTCGTTGACAAAGATCATCATTTGAGAAATCGCCGTATTGAAACTCAACGACTCGATGTCCTCCTGGACCTTTTTGATCGTCTTGTGCAGAATTTTTTTCTGTTCGACCGTCGGCTCCGTTTCCGATACGCCTTTGCCCGGAACCCCGTCGGCATCGAGGATCAACCTCCAGGCGCGCTGAAGAAATCGGGCAACGCCTTCGACGCCGCGCGTATTCCACGGTTTCACCTGGGTGAGCGGACCCATGAACATTTCATACAACCGCATCGCATCAGCGCCGTAATCTCGAATGATATCGTCCGGATTGACGACGTTGCCGCGCGACTTCGACATTTTCTGCGAGTCCTCACCGAGGATCAGACCCTGATTGACCAGCTTCTTGAACGGCTCCACGGTCGATACGAGTCCGAGGTCGAAAAGGACTTTATGCCAGAACCGCGCGTAGAGAAGATGCAGCACGGCATGTTCCGCTCCACCGATGTAGACGTCGACGGGCATCCAGTATTTTTCTTTTTCTGGATCGCAAAACTTTTTATCGTTTTTGGGATCGATGAAGCGCAGATAGTACCAGCATGAACCGGCCCATTGCGGCATCGTGTTGGTTTCGCGCCGCGCTTTTTTTCCGGTTTTGCGGTCGATGACGTCTACCCATTCGCCGATCGTCGCGAGCGGCGACTCGCCCGTGCCGGCTGGCTTATACGTTTTGACATCGGGAAGCATCAGCGGCAATTCGTCCTCATCCAGCGGAGCCATCGTGCCGTCGTCGAAATGAAGGATCGGAAAAGGTTCTCCCCAGTACCGCTGCCTGGAAAAGAGCCAGTCGCGCAGTTTGTAGTTGACTTTGCGCGTTCCGATTTTTTTTTCTTCCAGCCACGCGATGATCTTCGCTTTGGCCTCGTCGATACCGAGTCCGTTCAGAAACCCGCTGTTGATCGCCGGACCTTCGCCGAGATAGGCCTTGCCGTCGAAGCCGTCCGGCGGTTGTACCGTGCGAACGATCGGCAGATTGAAATTTTCGGCAAACTCCCAATCGCGTTCATCCTGCCCCGGCACGGCCATGATGGCGCCCGTGCCGTACGATGCCAGTACATAATCGGCGATCCAGACTGGAATGTTCCGGCCCGTCGCGGGATTGACCGCGTATCCACCCGTCCATACGCCGGTTTTTTCTTTGGACAACTCCGTTCGCTCGAGGTCGCTTTTTTTGGACGCCTGCTCCCGATAGCGATCGACCGCCGTTTTTTGTTCCGCCGACGTGATCGTATCGACGAGCGCGTGTTCCGGTGCAAGCACCATGTACGTCGCACCGAAAATGGTATCCGGCCGGGTCGTGAAGACACGAATGACTGACGACGGACCGTCCACGCGAAAATCGATTTCCGCGCCTTCGGAGCGGCTGATCCAGTTGCGCTGCATTTCCTTGATGCTCTCCGGCCAGTCGACGAGCTCGAGATCGTTCAGCAACCGGTCGGCGTATGCGGTGATCCTGAGCATCCACTGCCGCATCGGGCGGCGTACGACGGTGAAGCCTTTTTCGATCTGTTCGGGAACTTCTTCATTGGCCAGGACCGTGCCGAGTTCCGGGCACCAGTTGACTGGCACCTCGGCGACATAGGCGAGACCTTTTTTGTACAGCTGTAAAAAAATCCACTGTGTCCATTTGAAATACGCGGGATCGGTCGTCGCCACTTCGCGGTCCCAGTCGTACGAAAACCCGAACCGCTTGAGCTGCCGGCGGAAAGTATCGATATTTTCTTTCGTCGTGATGGCCGGATGAACGCCCGTTTTCACGGCGTACTGCTCGGCGGGAAGTCCGAAGGCGTCCCAGCCCATCGGATGCAGTACGTTGAATCCCAACATGCGTTTGTATCGCGCCAGGATGTCCGTCGCCGTGTAGCCTTCCGGGTGACCGACGTGCAGCCCCGCTCCGCTGGGATAGGGAAACATGTCGAGCACGTAAAACCGTTTGTCTTTTGGAAATGTCGGGTCTTCGGTGGCGCGGAAGGTTTTGTGCGTTTCCCAGTAGGCCTGCCATTTTTTTTCAACGGCGGTAAAATCGTAATGGGTCGTATCGGCGTGGGTTGAATCGTGCATTTTTTATCAGAAAAATTCTTTCATCCATTGATGAGCATGATAAAGAATGCGGCGGCGAAATGCAAGAAGACGCAGGGTTTCAACGCGGAGTTCGCGGAGAACGCGGAAATTTTACGAGTTGCCCTTCAGACGTCGGTGAGGTGACCGCGTGAATCTTACGTGAATCTTCGGTTGATTTTTTCTACTTACTTTGTGATCATTAATCATTCCATTTCAACGGAGGATACCGTTCATGCGTTCATTTATTTTTTTAATATCGCTCTGTGCGCTTATCGTCGTGTCATGCGGCAAAAAAGCCGGGGAAACATCGTTGGACTCAACGGCCGTCCAAATTGTACAACTCGCGGACGGAGTGTGCATTTACGAAGGCATTTCTCTGCGGTCGGAGCCCTCGTCACAAAAGGGAAAATGGCTGTCCGGAATTTCGCTGGGTGAAAAGGTAAAAATTCTCGGCGAAACTAAGTTCGACAGCACGTCCAAGATCGAATACACCAAAATCCGTTTACTCGACGGGTCGGAAGGCTGGGCATCGAGCAATTTGATTATCGCCAATGCGAAACCCGCCGCGATCACGAACGTGTCGTACTTTTACAAACGCCCCGACCTCAGCACGGTGACGGCCAATTCGTTTGAAGCGCTCGACCTCGTCGCGGTGACGACGGAACAGGGCGACTGGCTGGAAGTCGTCGGTAGGCGCCGCAAGAGCCAGGGCATCGAAAAAGGTTGGATTCATAAGGGCACGATTTCCTACGACGAAAAAGACGTGGCGGTCGCGAGCATGGCCGCGCGGGCCATGGCGCAGAAAGACATGGCGCAGCGCAAAAAAGGCCTGGAGGCGATCCTGCACAATCCCACCGTTTCCGGTTCTCCCCTGATTGCGGACGTTCAAACACTGATCGGCACGGTCGAACGGATCCCGGGCGACTATCGTCGCGTGCGGGTCGACAAAGCCTACTTTCACGATGCACCGACGGAAGAGGCCCGGCGCGACGCGTGGGTCATTCGCGGCGATGAAGTGCGCATTCTCAACGCCGATGCCAGCGACTGGTTTTATGTCCAGTTCGTCGGTCCGAGCGGCACGACGGAAGGCTGGATCAAGCGGGTGGATTTGGAATAGCTCGGTCGTTGCTTTCTTTTGAAGCATAGCCGGTCGCTGAGTTCAACTCAGCCGTTGGCTGTTGGGCCTGCGGCTAGAAGCGACCGATTTTTATAGCTGTTAATTCCGTTCCCTTCGACGACTTTTTAAACATACAGTCTCAGGGAATGGCGTTCCGGTCGCTGAGCGTGTCGAAGCGACCGGTTTTATAGTCCATGACCGTTGTCATGCGGCTGTAAGACCCGCCGGGCATCGCCAAAAACTCCTTGCGCTTCCTGAGGCCTTTCGATATATTTTTTTCGTCCAATC
>CAYZJB010000033.1:0-18332 GCA_964478735.1 uncultured Bacteroidota bacterium
ATCGCAACGACCTCGACGACCAGCTCTTCGGCACCTTCGCGCGCTGCCGCGACCTCTTGCGCCAGCCGCCGGTGCAGGCCGCCGACCGGGCCGACCTGCGCGCGAAGCTCGCCGTCGCTTCCGGCGGCGTCGTGTTCACCACGATCCAGAAGTTCTTCCCCGAGGAGAAGGGCGACCGCCACCCGGTGCTCTCGCAGCGCCGCAACATCGTTGTCATCGCCGACGAGGCACACCGCAGCCAGTACGACTTCATCGACGGCTTCGCGCGGCACATGCGCGACGCTCTGCCGCACGCGTCGTTCGTCGGCTTCACCGGCACTCCGATCGAGAAGACCGACGCCAATACGCGCGCGGTGTTCGGCGATTACATCAGCGTCTACGACATCCAGTGCGCGGTCTTCGATGGCGCCACGGTGCCCATCTACTACGAGAGCCGGCTCGCGAAGCTCGCGCTCGACCAGGCGGAGCGGCCGAAGATCGACCCGGACTTCGAGGAGGCCACCGAGGGCGAAGAGGTCGAGCGCAAGGAAAAGCTCAAGACCCGGTGGGCGCAGCTCGAAGCCGTGGTAGGCGCCGAAAAGCGGCTTGGCATCGTGGCGCGCGATATCGTCGAGCACTTCGAGAAGCGGCTCGAGGCGCTGGACGGCAAAGCGATGGTGGTGGTGATGAGCCGCCGCATCGCGGTCGAGCTGTATCGCGAACTCGTCGCGCTGCGCCCGGCATGGCACGGCGAGGATGACGAGCAGGGCACGCTCAAGGTGGTGATGACCGGCTCGGCGTCGGACCCGCTCGACTGGCAGCCGCACATCCGCAACAAGCCGCGACGCGAGGCGCTCGCCAACCGCTTCCGCGATGCCGCCGATCCACTGCGCCTCGTGCTGGTGCGCGACATGTGGCTCACCGGCTTCGACGCGCCGAGCCTCCACACGATGTACGTGGACAAGCCCATGCGTGGCCACGGCCTGATGCAGGCCATCGCGCGCGTGAACCGGGTGTTCAAGGACAAGCCCGGCGGACTGGTGGTCGACTACCTGGGCCTGGCGCACGAGCTCAAGGCGGCGCTCGCCACCTACACCGAGAGCGGCGGCACCGGGCGCACCGCACTCAACCAGGACGAGGCGGTCGCGGTGATGCTGGAGAAGTACGAAGTCTGCTGCGGGCTCTTCCATGGCTTCGACCGGTCCAAGTGGACGACCGGCACACCGCAGGAGCGGCTCGGGCTCCTCCCTCCCGCCCAGGAGCACATCCTGGCGCAGGAGAACGGCAAGGATCGCTGCGTGCGCGCAGTGCGCGAGCTGTCGCAGGCGTTCGCCCTGGCGGTGCCGCACGAGGAAGCCCTGCGTATCCGCGACGACGTGGCCTTCTTCCAAGCGGTACAGGCGGTGCTCGCCAAGCGCGCCCCGGGCGACGCGCGCCCGGAAGAGGAGCTCGACCACGCGGTGCGTCAGATCATCTCGCGGGCGGTGGCCCCCGAAGGCGTGGTGGACATCTTCGCAGCGGCGGGACTCACGAAGCCCGACATCTCGATCCTCTCGGACGAGTTCCTCGCCGAAGTGCGCGGGATGCCCCAGCGCAACCTCGCCGTCGAGCTGCTCCAGAAGCTGCTCAAGGGTGAGATCGCGACCCGTCGCCGGAAGAACGTCGTCCAGGCCCGCTCCTTCGCCGAGATGCTGGAAGAAACCATCCGCCGTTACCAGAACCGCGCCGTCGAGGCGGCGCAGGTGATCGAGGAGCTGATCCAGCTCGCGAAGCAGATGCGCGAGGCGAACGCGCGGGGCGAGGCGCTCGGGCTCTCGGAGGACGAGCTGGCGTTCTACGACGCGCTGGAGACGAACGACAGCGCGGTGAAGGTGCTGGGTGACGAGACGCTGCGCGGGATCGCGCGCGAGCTGGTCGAGACCGTGCGCAAGAACGTCACCATCGACTGGACCCTGCGTGAGAACGTCCGCGCGCAGTTGCGGGTGCTCGTCAAGCGCATCCTGCGGAAGCACGGGTACCCGCCGGACAAGCAGGAGAAGGCGACGCAGACGGTGCTGGAGCAGGCAGCCTTGCTCTCTGCGGAGTGGGCCGCGATATGGATGGGCGTCTAACAACCGGTTGCAGCGGACGGACCGCTGCGCAGCCCGCCGCTGAACCGCAGCGTTAGGCAGCGAGAGCGGATATGGCTGAGAATAAGCGAACAGAATTTTTTGGCCTGACTGCGCTGGTGGTGCTCACCAGGGTGGGGGACGGAATTACCACCTACCTGGTGACTCCCGACTTAACGCGTGAAATGAATCCCCTTGCAGCAGGTGGGTGGTGGACGCTTATTTTTTTCGCTGCGGTAATACTGGCATTGTCTATCTGGCTCAACTATCAAAATCTTTTCCGACCCATTGACAACTTCCCGAACACGGCAGGTCAAAGCTACCTCGAGTTCAAGCGCCACTATTTCGACCCCAAACACAACAAAGTGTTGGAAACACACCTGGGGCGCGTGATCGCCTACATCTTCGGCTTCATCATGCCGCGAACGCTGATCCTGTGGAGTCTACTTCTTATCGTCAACAACATCATGACTTTGGCTGAAGTCACCTGGTATGTTGAGCTGAAGAAACAGTATCCGATTTGGATACTGTTCTATGCTGCGCTACCGCTACTCGCCTTGGTTTTTCTGGAATTGTTGCAGCGCCGTGATTATGATCGCTACCAGTCACAGCGGACAGTTGTTCTGTAGTGCTCGCAAGTCGGGCCATGTAATGAAAGATCATGCTATGGACTCTAACGTGAAACCCGCATTCGAAAGTGTTAAGGATTATTCGCTTTCAATGGAACGGGCATTGGTCGAGCTCTTCGCGCTGGCGATCCCAATCCTGGCCGTGCAAGCAGCGCTATGGTTATGGATGTGGGAGCTGGGTAGCCTCACACAAGGATTAGATTCAGTCCTGAGTTTGCGAGTGGGTGGACCGCTGTTCGTTGTGGGAGTGCTCACGCATGAGCTGGTGCATGGCGTTACATGGAAGGTTGTCGGCCGTCTCCGTTGGAAAGATATCCGGTTTGGAATACAGCTTAAGACTTTTACACCTTACGCCAGCCCGACTGTGCCCATGAGAGCACGGACTTACCGGATGGGGGTGATGATGCCGCTGATTGTGGTGGGGCTTATCCCTTTTGTGGCGGGCCTGATCTTGGGATACTCACAATTGGCTGTGTTTGGTATGGTGTTTACATTTGTAGCTGGTGGCGACCTGGCCATACTGCGAGCGATGCGGTCTGTCGCATCGAGCGCATGGGTTCAAGACCACCCTGAAAGAGCAGGCTGCTATGTAGTCGCTGCCTAACCTACGCTTGCACCTGACGCCGCTCCGCTGCGCTTCGCGGCCGCTGGTGAACGCTGCCCGTTAGACCGCACCAGAGCTTGAGCACGCCGAGAATGTCGCACATGGACGCCACCAACCTCGCCGCACGCCTCGGGGAGCTGCATTCCAAGGACCTCAAGACACGGAAACGAGCCGCGATACAGCTCGGCCAAGAGAGGGAGGCCCGTGCTGTAGAACCATTGGTCGAAGTGCTGAAGGATGGATCAGTACGCAGAGAAGTCACGGACGCGTTGGTGAAGATCGGTGAGGGAGCCGTTCCGGCGCTGGCCGAAGCCATGAGGCGACGCGAGCCTGCGACATCTCTAGCCGCTATCGAAGCTCTTGGCCGGATTCGTGACCCGCGTGCCGTCGAGCCTCTTCTGGTACTCCTTGAACAGCCTGAGCAAGGCATTCGGAGAGAGGCCGCGCTCGCGCTGGGGCGCATTCGCGACGCGCGCGCGGTGGATCATTTGATCCCACTCCTTCGCGAACCCGACCTTTCCACGAGGCGAACCGTTGCGGAGGCCCTCGGGCGCATCGCTGATGTGCGCGCAGTTCGCCCTTTGACTGCACTTCTCGAAACAGAGCAGTTTCTCCCAGCCGTCGCCGAAGCACTCGGCCACATAGCCGACCCTCAGGCAGTACCCCCGCTTGTCGCAGCGCTGCTCACCGATCCAGACAACCGAGCCGTCATCTGAGGGGCTCTCGCAAGAATCGGAAGTGGCGCCGTCGACGCCCTGATTGACTTGTTGCGGGCCAAGTATTCCCTTGTTCGACACAATGCCGCGACGACATTGGGGGACATCGGAGATCCAAGATCCGTGGAATCGCTCGTGGCATTACTCCAAGACGAGGATCGCTTCGTCGCCGCGGCTGCAGCCAAAGCATTGGGAAGCATCGGCGACCGACGCGCAGAGCCAGCACTCATCCGTCTGCTAACGACTGAGGACGAGGTCTTGCGTACTGACGTTATTGAAACACTTGGCAAGATAGGTGCATCAGCCGCAGTGGGAGAGCTGCTACGGCTGGCGCGAGTCGGCGCTTCGAGCGAGGTCGCCGTGCGCGCATTGGTGCAGATACTCACACGGGCCGCATCCGAATGTGAGGACGTCGACCTAGAAGGACTGAAGGAAATACCCACGAAGACGACGCAATACTCCTATTACGACGATCAGTACGGCGCGGTATATGAGCATGGCATTGTCTTTGTACGCTCCTCCGACGTACACAAAGCCAACGACCTTGCGCAGGCTGAGCTCGCTCGACGCTCAAAGTGAGCTGTGTGGTGCGTCGGTGCGGCCAACCAGCGCAGAAAGCTGACAAGCCCGTGGCGGCCGCGTGAAGCGGATGGGATCTTGCCTGGCTGCGGCCGCCACAGGCTGCAGCTTACGCGCATTCCGTTAGGTGGCACCAAGAGATCAGTATGGTCCGTGGCCTGACTGTGTCAGCTAGAGTCCGCTTAGTCGGCTGCTGCTTCCTGTTGGCCGTCCTGGCCGCAGCTTGCAAGGACTCGACCTCCCCCGAACCTCTCACCGTCACCGTCGTGACCCCCGCGATGGGCCCCCTCGCCGGCGGGACCTCTGTGACAATCACAGGTAGCAACTTCACGAATGTCACAAGCGTGACGATCGGGGGCAGTCAGCTCGGCAACCGCACCCTCGGCAGCACCACACAGATCACCGGGACCACGCCGGCCGCCGCTTCCCCCGGTGCCAAGGATGTGGTCGTGACCTCCAGCACCCACGGCAGCGCCACCTGCACCGCGTGCTTTACCTACAACGCCGTCAGCGTCGCGTCCGTTAGCCCCGCCAGCGGTCCGCTGCGCGGCGGGACCAACGTTATGATCAGCGGCACCAACTTCATTGACGTGACCAGCGTAACCATCGCCGGCAGCGACCTCGATTAATTATTAACTAATATTTTGCCGCCGAAGCGTGATTCGTATTGCGTCGGAGAGTTCCATCCGGGTAAACGGTTTGAAAAGAATCTGGCTCGTGTCGACGCCTTTTTCTTTTTGCAATTCCGCCCAGTCGGCAAATCCCGTCGCGAAGAGGTAGGGTACGTCGGGGGTATGGACCTGCATTTTGCGTAACAGCTGAAACCCGTTCATGCCCGGCATCTGGACATCGAGGACCACGAGCCTGAACGTATCGTTGAAAAAAGCCCGCAGGCCGTCGTCCGGCGTCGACGCGAGGACCGGCGAGTATCCCATCTCCTGCAAGACGACGTTGTAGATCGGAAGCAGGGCGAGTTCGTCGTCGACGACGAGCACCTTTCCGCTGCCCTGATGCAAAGGACTTTCACCGGTCGGCGTAAACAAGTGCGGTTGACGGTCCGACGGCAGATAGACGTAGAAACACGTCCCCTTGCCGGTTTCGGATACGACGTCGACGTAGCCGTGATGGTTGAGCGTGATGCTTTTGACGACGGCGAGTCCGAGCCCCGTTCCCTTGCCGACTTCTTTGCTCGTGTAGAAGGCCTCGAATATTTTCGGCAGATCCGACGCCGCTATCCCGCAGCCGTTGTCCTCGACGCAGATTTCGGCATACCACTCGTCCGTCATCGCCTGACGGGCCAGTATCGGCGACGTCAGTCGATTGACTTTCCGGGTTCGGATGACGATGCGTCCGTTTTCATCGATCGCGTCGCGGGCATTGACGACAAGATTAAGCAACACCTGCTCGATCTGCGTTTTATCGCCTTCGATGGACGGCAGACCGGTTTCGAGATCGAGTATGATGCCGATCGATTTGGTTCCCCGCGAGCGGAGCATCAGGTCGTACGAACTCCGGATGACGTCATTGAGGTCGATGCTGGCAAATCGGACCGGCGATTGGCGTGCGAAGACGAGCAGTTGTTTGATGATATCCGCCGCGCGCCGGGCCGCATCGGTGATCGTACCGGAATAGCTGCGGACGATATCCGCGTTGTGCGCCTGCTGCGATACCATTTCCGCGGTCGGAATGATAACGGCCAGCATATTGTTGATATCGTGCGCGATACCGCCGGCAAGGCGGCCGATACTTTCCATTTTCTGGGACTGAATAAGGTCCTGCTCCAGTTTCCGTTTTTCCGTAATGTCCTGAACGCCGCCGCTCACGCGCGTCGCGCGTCCGGTTTCCGGATCGACCACGGGCTGGATAAAATCGCGCAGCGTCCGCAGGGAACCTTCGCGCGTGCGAATACGATATTCGGCGATACAGGATTCTCCCACGGAAAGTTTGACGTCGATCTCTTTCGAAACCCTTCGAAAATCGATCGGATCGACGATGGACAACCAGCCGCCGCGTTGCTGGATTTCTTCCAGAGAATATCCGGTGACGCGGGAGAAGCCGGGAGACACCCAGGTCGGGCGGATATTTCCGTCATCCGAAAGGTCCGCCGTGTAAATGTAATCGGCGGCCAGGTTGGAAAACAGCCGGTACCGTTCTTCGTTTTGCCGGAGCATTTCTTCCGTCGCCTTGCGGTCCGTAATGTCCCGGATCGCGCTCATGCGAACGCGCCGGTTTTTATATATGAAATGTCGTGCCCGGACTTCGCCGTACACGATCCGGCCCGATTTGTGTAGGCCGCGCAATTCGTACGGGCCCATGTCTTCGGTCCGGATTTTCCGCATGACCAGTTCATGATCGTCGGGGTGTACGAGGTCGGTGACGGGCCGTCCGATGACGTCTTCGACGCTGTAGCCGAGCATTTCGGCCAACTGGCGATTGCTGTCGATGATGATGCCGTCTTCGGTCAGAGCAATTCCTTCAAACGTCGCATCGGCGATCGTCGACAGGCGCAATTGCGTCTCGCGCATCGCTTCTTCCGCCATGCGCTGGTTGGTGATATCGGTAAACGTACAGAGGACGTGCCGGATGCTGCCGTCGGGAAGCAGTTGGGGATCGGCGTTGACAAGCAGCCATACGCGGTCGCCGTGGATCGGACGGTAGACACCCATGACGGCGTTGTGAACGGGTTTTCGGGTCCGGATGGCGACGGGGACGGGATGCATCGTGCCGGGAAAATACGATCCGTCGTCATGAATCACGTTCCACTCGGGATCGAAAGACGTTTTGCCGAGCAGTTGGTCCTCCGTAAGGCCGAGCAGATGCAGGGCGGCGCGGTTGGCCACGAGAATTTCCGCGTCGGGCCCCTGAAGCAGCACGCCGACGCTGAGATCGCGGATCAATTCACGGAAACGCTCTTCGCTTTCGCGCAACTCGCTTTCGGCGAGTTTTTTTTCCGTAATGTCGGAGACGAGGCCGATCAAACGCAGCGGAGCGCCGCTTTCATCGCGCACCACCCGTCCGTGAACCTCATGCCAGCGGATGTTTCCGTCCGGCCAGAGTACTCGACACTCGACGTCGCACGTGCCGCTCTGACCGACGGCCGTATGAAGGGCCTCCTGAAAGCGGATCCGGTCTTCAGGGTGAATGAGCTGGAGGTAGGCGTCACGCGTTCCGGAAAATTGGCCGGGTTTCAGTCCGAAAATTTCATGAACGCGTTCCGACCAGCTCACCGCGTGGGTCGCCATGTCCCATTGCCACACGCCCATTCGTCCGGCCTCGAGCGCCAGCCGGAGACGGTACTCACTTTCCAGCAACGCACGTTCGATCTGCCGTTCCATCGTGATATCGCGCATGGCGCCGAGCATGCGGGTGGGCCGGTCGAGTCCGTCCAGGATGAAGACGCCGGAATCGTGAACGAGGATGTAACTCCCGTCACGCCGCCGAAAGCGATAATCCGTCTCGTACGGTTCGCCACGCCGCATCGCTTCGTCGAGGAGGTCCAGAGCTGCTTTCCGGTCGTCGGGATGGATCATGTCCGCCCACTCGTCGATCCCGACGTGGTCGAATTCTTTTTCGGTATATCCCGTAATGGACGTAACGGCGCCGCTCCACTGAATGCGGCCGGAGGCCACGTCGTAGTCGTACACGAGTTGGCCCGTCTGTCCGGTGACGACGCGGAACGTCTGATGGCTTTCGAGAATATGCGCCTCGGCCTTTTTTTGCGCGGTGATGTCCGTGATGATGGAGATACTACCGATGACTTTTTTGGCTTTGTTCCGGATCGGCGCCGCGTTGATAAACACCCAGAGGACGTCGCCGCTGGCGTGACGAATCCGGATCTCGTACTGTTCCCGGATTCCCTTCGTACGGTCGAGGTTCCGCTGCCGTACTTTTTTTCGATCGTCTTCGGTCAGGAGA
Source organism: uncultured Bacteroidota bacterium (assembly GCA_964478735.1). Classification (GTDB taxonomy): domain Bacteria; phylum CLD3; class CLD3; order SB21; family SB21; genus CAYZJB01. Next base: position 8,531 of record CAYZJB010000033.1, read on the forward strand.
AAAAGCTCGCTCGCGCGCTGGCCGATCAGGAAGTCCCTTTCATAACCCGTCATCCGCCCGAAGGCGTCGTTGACGAATAAGATCCGGTCGTCGTTGTCGACGTAGATCAATCCTTCGTTCATGAACTGAACGAGCGCGTCGTACAATTCTCTCGACGACAGGGAACTTCGGGCCGGCAATCGTTTTTTTGATGGCATGATCGGCGTGAGACCAGGGAGGAAAATTTTTGGTAAAAGTACCCGCTGCGATGTGCAGTTGCAATACCGAAGTTTATTCAAAAAAAGAATGCATCCGGATTTTCGGACTTATTTATATAGTGGGTGAGAGTGACTCGTCTGCATGATCGGGTCTGATGAAGATGGGTGATTCCAAACTATGTTCGGGCTTTCATCAGTACAAAGTGCGCAGAACCCCCCTGCCTCCCCTTTCTCCATCAGTTTTTCCGGTATTTTAAGCGCTTGAGGGAGCAAGATCTTATGTTAAAAAGAAAAGCCTCACTCTCGCTGAGGACGCTATCTGGAAGAGGTTTAGCAGGGCTCAGTCGAAATGTCACCCCTTTGGGGTTGACGTAAACTTTTGTAGCAGTGTTTTTACAATCTGCCATTCCCTTTGGGAGTGGCTCGCGATGGCAACCCTTCAAGTCCGAAGGGCTGAAATGATTGTATGAGAACCCCCGAAGGGGTGGTAGAGCCATTATCTTACATAAAGGGGAGGGATGGGTGTCCGACAAAAAAAATTACGTGGCGATTGGGTTGGAGAAATACGAAGTTCGACCAGCACTGCCAGGACGACAAAAATCGACCATGAACGTTGCCATCATCGGGGCCGGAATCGGAGGGTTGACATTGGCCGCGGCCCTTCGCCGTTGCGGCATAGCTGCCATCGTGTATGAACAGGCGCCGGAAATTCGGGAAGTCGGTGCGGGCCTTTGGATGCAGCCCAACGCCATGGCTGTTTTACGCCGCCTGGACCTGGCAGAGGCAGTGACGGCGGCGGGGATTCCGTTAAAACGCATGATGGTGGGCGACGATGCCGGCAGGATATGGCATTGCTTCGATTTTGAACGGTTCCGGATCGCCGAACGGTTTGGATCAACCTCGGTTGCGATTCACCGCGGTGTTTTGCAGGGTATTCTCGCCGAAACCGCGGCGGACATTCGAACCGGCCATCGCTTGACCGGTATGACGCCATCGGAGTCGCGGATTGCTTTAGAATTTGATAACGGCCACGTGGAGGAAGCAGACGTTGTCGTCGGAGCCGACGGAATTCATTCGACGGTGCGCCGATACGTGACCGGTCCCGTCGAACTGCGGTACAGCGGCCAGACGTGCTGGCGAGTTGTCATCCCATGGTTTCTCGAAGGCGACGAACAGTTTGCCGGCGTCGAGTTGTGGGGGCGCCAACCGGGCGTGCGCATCGGATACGGGCATATCTCACCGGCCGACGTGTACGTGTACATCACGTGTCGAACGGAAGCGGGAGGACGAGACAATCCGGAAACGCTGGTGGGGACGTTGCATGAATTGCTTGCCGATTTTTCACCGAAAGTTCACGTGATGCTCGATGCGATCGATCCTGACGCCGTTTTCCGCAGCGATCTGTATGACTTTCCGCCGCTTCGGACATGGTGGCGCGGCCGGATGGCGCTGATCGGAGATGCCGCCCATGCCACAACGCCAAACATGGGCCAGGGGGCGTGCCAGGCCGTCGAAAGCGCGTTCGCACTCGCGGAAGCGCTCGCCGACACGCCCGATCCATCGGTCGCATTTGCCCGTTATCAAAAGCGCCGTCAGGAAAAAGCCTGGGCGATTACACGACAGTCATTCCGCCTTGCTCAAATGGCCAATTCCGGAGGCCTGAAAGGCAGGCTCGTCCGGTCTGCGATGAAATATTCGCCACTCTGGATGCTTCGCAGACAGTTCGAAAAAGCGTACCGATTGGAAATTTGATCTGTCGGACATATGATTTGTTACACAGAAAAAGATTTTTCTGATTGGAGATTATAAAAATTTTTTCTCCGTGTTCTTTGCGTCCTCTGTGGTGAATATTTTATTGGAGTGACGATGGATTCGAAACAGGTTCGTGCGTGGTGCATGTACGACTGGGCCAACTCGGCATACATTTTGACGGTGATTACGGCGGTCCTGCCCGTGTATTTTGCCGATGTTATCGTGGATCCGGACGGATTGACGCTGGGAACGACGACGCTCAGCGCGACCACGCTCTGGGCGTACACGATCAGCGCGGCCGGCATGATCGTTTTGCTGATGTCGCCCGTACTCGGAGCCGTCGCGGATTTTACGGCGTCGAAAAAAAAATTTCTGATGACGTTTTGCTACCTCGGCTGTCTTTTTACCATTCTCCTGTTTTTTTGCGGCACCGGTGACGTGAAAATGACGATGGTGTTGACGTTGCTTTCGCAGGTCGGATTTGTCGGCGGCAACGTTTTTTACGACGCCTTTTTGCCTCACTTGGGCACGCCGAACGAACTCGACCGGATTTCCGCTAAAGGTTTTGCCTTCGGCTATATCGGTGGCGACATCCAGTTTTTGTTGTCGCTGGGTTTGATCATGACGCACGAAACGTGGGGATTCTCTTCCACCGTCGCCGTGCGGATCGCGCTGGTTTCGGCCGGACTCTGGTGGGCCGGTTTTTCCATCGTGACGTGGCTCGGCCTCAAAGAAAGCGGGACACGGATGAATTTACCCGACGACCTCGCTGGCCGACCGCCCGGGATGGCCTATATTATAATAGGGATTCGACGGACTTGGGCGACGACGCGTAAAGTCCGACAGTACCGTCACCTCCTGGTGTTCTTGCTCGGGTTCATGATGTACAATGAAGGCATTCAAACCGTCATCGCGATGGCGACGATTTTCGGCAGAGAAGAACTGAAACTCGAAACACCGGTGTTGATGATCACTCTGGTCGTCATCCAAATCGTTGCCATGGCCGGATCGATTGTCGCCGGACGGATCGCCGAGAAATTCGGGACCAAACGAACCCTGATCATTATCATTTTTATTTGGCTCGGACTGGTGGTATATGCCTACATGATGAATTCGGCGGAGGAGTACATGGCGTTGGGTGGCGTCGTGGGTCTTGTTCTCGGCGGGTCCCAGGCGTTGAGCCGTTCCTATTACGGCGCCATGATTCCCAGGGATTCGTCGGCCGAATTTTTCGGATTTTACTCCGTGTTTACGAAGCTCTCGGCGATCTGGGGACCGTTCGTTTTCGGACTGATCAATCAGATGACGGGATCGTCCCGCCTGTCGATTCTCTCGGTCGCGGCGTTTTTTCTGATCGGGATCGTTTTCCTCTTCTTCACGCGTGATCCACGGACCGCAGAAGCCGTATGAAACGATGGATGACGCCGACGGCCATTATCTTCCTGACCGTTTTCATCGATCTGATGGGATTCGGCATCGTGATTCCGTTGCTTCCTTTTTACGCTCAGACGCTGGGCGCCGGCGGAGTCGAAGTGGGTCTGCTGCTGAGCATCTTTTCTCTCATGACGTTTATTTTTATGCCCGTGTGGGGACATTTGTCCGACCGGTTTGGGCGGCGACCGATGCTGCTCGTCACGATCGCGATTTCAACGATCGGCTACGTTCTGTTTTCGATTGCAGGATCATTCATCGTACTGCTGATGGCGCGGACACTGGCGGGGATCGGTAATGCCAATCTTTCGGTCGCCCAGGCGTACATCGCGGATATCACTCCTTCGGAACAGCGCTCCAAGGGCATGGGCATGATCGGGGCGGCGTTCGGAATCGGATTCGTTTTCGGTCCTTTGATCGGCGGGATTTTTTCAGCGGAGGAATTCGGTCCCTGGAAGTACACGCTGCCCGGCTGGGTCGCAGCGGCCCTGTCGCTGTTGAATTTTATTTCCGTCATGGCACTGGTGAAGGAAACCCGGCACGCCTTGGACACGAAAGGATTTCGCCTATTCGACGTCCAGGGATTTACAAAAGCGTTTCGCCGGGGGGCGCTTCGGCGATCGACGACGCTGCTGTTCATCGTCACCGTCGGGTTCTCCAATATTTTTGCGTTCTTTCCGCTTTTTATCATGGAAAAGCCTTTTGAGCTGCAAAGCTCGCATACCGGATGGTTTTTTACGGAAATCGGTCTCGTGGCCGCGCTTGTGCAGGGCGTCTTTATCGGACGGCTGACGGGCGCGAGGGGGGAAACGTGGCTCGTCCGGTTCGGCGTTATACTGATGGCGACGGCGTTTATTTTGTTTCTTATCTCGCCGGAGTTAGGCCCTCTGGGTCTGGCGGCATTGATTGTTGCGACCGCAATTCTTGCGCTCGGTAGCAGTTGTTTTACGCCGTCGATCATGGCGGTGGTCTCCCAGATGGTTTCTCCGGATGAACAGGGCGCGATTCTCGGCGTCGTGCAAAGCGTGGCGAGCATGGGTCGCACGATCGGACCGACGCTGGGGGGAGTGGTGTACGACACGTGGGGGCACGCGTCGCCGTACTACGTATCGGCAATTTTGCTTTTGATTTCAATTATCATGGCGTGGGATCGCACGCCGAAAAATATGCTTAGAAAGGAGGCGGTATGACGTCTCAATCCAAAATGGTGTATCCCTTCGGTGACGGCCGCGCCCAGGGTCGCGCGACCATGTCCGATATCCTCGGCGGCAAAGGGGCCAACCTTGCCGAAATGGCCAAACTTGGTCTGCCCGTTCCCGCGGGCTTCACGATCGCGACGCACGTTTGTACGTACTATTCGAAGCACAAAAAAAAGCTGCCGCCCGCGTTGAAGAAAGAGGTGGAAAAGGCCCTGGGTTTCGTGGAGAAATCCATGGGACGGAAATTTGCAGATGCGTCCAATCCGTTGCTTCTGTCCGTCCGCTCAGGCGCCCGCCGGTCGATGCCGGGCATGATGGAAACCGTACTCAACGTCGGACTGAACGAGACGATTGCCGCCGCGATGATCCGGAAAACCGGCAATCCGCGTTTTGTTTACGACGCGTACCGCCGCCTGATCCAGATGTACTCGGATGTCGTGATGGAAAAAGCGGTCGGAGCCGAACCCGCCGACGGCAAAGGCATTCGCGTCCTACTCGAAGAAAAACTGCACGCGCGCAAAACGCGCCGCGGCGTTTCGCTGGACACGGAACTCTCCGGTGACGATCTGCACGATCTGATCGGAGAATACAAACAATTGGTCCTGGAAAAACTGGGCCGGGCGTTTCCCGACGATCCGTACGAACAATTATGGGGCGCCATCGGTGCGGTGTTCGCGAGCTGGAACGGCAAGCGGGCCGTTTCGTACCGCCGCATCGAAAACATTCCCGACGCCTGGGGAACTGCCGTCAACGTACAGGCCATGGTGTTCGGCAACGTCAACGACCAGTCCGCAACCGGTGTGGCCTTCACTCGAAATCCCGCGACCGGTGAAAATTATTTTTACGGAGAATGGCTGGCCAACGCGCAGGGCGAAGACGTCGTTGCGGGAATTCGTACGCCCAATCCGATGAATGAAGTCGGCAAGACGAGTCATACGCAACATCAGTTGTCCCTCGAAAAGGCCATGCCGTCGGTGTATGCGAAACTCGCCAGGATGGCGCGAACGCTCGAAAAACATTACCGCGACATGTTGGACCTCGAATTTACCATTGAGGACGGGCGTCTCTGGATTTTGCAGTGCCGCGTCGGGAAACGCAACGGCCGGGCGGCCGTGAAAATGGCGGTCGACATGGTTCGTGAAAAACTGATCACGCCGGAAACGGCCGTGCTGCGCGTGTCGCCGGACCAGCTGGAGGAATTGCTCCATCCCATCATCGATCCGAAAGTGGAATCGGCAACGAAAGCCATCGCCAAAGGGCTTCCCGCCGGACCGGGCGGCGCAACGGGCCAGGTCGTTTTCAGCGCCAAAGACGCGGTCACGTGGGCGAATTCGGGTAAAACCGTCATTCTCGTGCGTGAAGAAACCAACCCGGAAGACGTCGAAGGCATGCGCGCGGCGCAGGGCATTCTCACCGTTCGCGGCGGTCTGACGAGCCACGCCGCCCTGGTCGCACGGGGATGGGGCAAATGCTGCGTCGTCGGCGCCGGAGAAATCAAGGTCATGGACGGCTGGTTGAAGGCCGACGGCGTGACGATCAAAGAAGGCGACTGGCTGACGCTCAACGGCACCACGGGCGCCGTCTACCCCGGCGAAATGCCGCTCGTCAAGTCGACCGAAGGCAATGCCGATTTCAACGCGTTCATGAAACTCACCGACCGTCTGCGCCGGCTCAAGATCCGGACCAACGCCGATACGCCGGAAGACGCCGCCCAGGCGCGCGCATTTGGCGCGGAGGGCATCGGCCTCTTTCGCACCGAACACATGTTCTACGGCAAGGGATCGGAAAAACCGCTGTTTCTGCTTCGGCGCATGATCGCTGCATCGACGGAAAGTGAACGACGGAAGGCACTGGACGAATTATTTCACTTCGTCAAAGCGGACATCAAGGCGACGCTCGAAACGATGGACGGATTTCCAGTCACCATCCGTACGCTCGATCCGCCGCTGCATGAATTTGTTCCGCGGCACCGTGAGGAACGGGCGAAGCTGGCCGAACATCTCGGCCAGACGATCGACGAACTCGACCGGCGTGCAGACGAACTGTCGGAAGCCAATCCGATGATGGGGCACCGCGGCGTGCGGCTGGGCGTCACGTATCCGGAAATCACGGAGATGCAGATTCGCGCCATCTTCGAAGCCACCGCGGAGTTGATCCGGGCCGGGAAACATCCCTATCCGGAAATCATGATTCCCGTCGTCGCGATGAAAAGCGAACTGGCCCACCAGAAAAAAATCGTGCAGGCGATTTACGACGAGGTATGCCGGAAATTTGAATTGAAAAAAATCCCGTATCTGTACGGGACGATGATCGAAACGCCCCGGGCGTGCCTGGTGGCGGATGAATTGGCCGACGAAGCGGAGTTCTTTTCCTTCGGCACCAACGATCTGACGCAGCTGGCATTTGCCTTTTCACGCGACGATGTCGGGAAGTTCGTTCCGTATTATTTGAAAGACGCGTTGCTCGACCAGGATCCGTTCAAGTCGATCGACCAGAGCGGCGTCGGTCGGCTGGTCCGATACACGGTGGAGCGCGGGCGCCGGACAAGGTCAAAACTGAAAATCGGGATTTGCGGCGAACACGGCGGCGATCCGCCATCGGTGGACTTTTTCGATGAGATCGGCCTGGACTACGTCAGTTGTTCACCGTTCCGTGTGCCGGTGGCGAGGCTCGCGGCGGCACAGGCCGTTGCACGACGGAAGAAGCGGTAAAGCGCGCGATTCGCGACGCCGTCTGTTTCAAGAAAACGGCGGCTTTACGCGCAGTCGTCAACTAACGGTTGATCGTAATGAACGTCCGATCGCCGGATCTGGCTGGCCGCATGTCAAATCGCACGCTGCCGATCAAAAGGTCGTCTTCCGTCACGATGTCGATTTGCCACAGACCTTTTTCCAAGGCCGACTTGGCCGTAAATCCACGATACCCGCCGTCCCGTCCGCCGGTCAACGGATAACGCAGCCGATCGACGAGTCGCCACTCGCCGTTTCGTTCATCGTAGTGCGACCATTCGTGAAAAATGGTCTTGTTCATCTGTGTCGGTGCAAAAACGGCGGTAAAACAAAAAACCGTGTCGCCGGGAAGGTAGTGATAGGGAACCGGCCCCAGCCATGGCGCTCGGGCGGACTCGGCGTATAGTCGATACGACCCGTCGTCTTTTTCCACACGATGGTAAATGCCGGCATGTTTGAGGGCCAGCGGAACTGGCGGGATCCAGTTCATGAAATACGCCAGCGTCATGGCGGTGTGCAGGACGATCAGGACGGCGGCCGTTTTCCAGAACGGCGCGGGTTGAATGCCGACCGATGCCGTCAGAATCAAAACGATCGTCAAGATAAAACTGATCGCTCCGCTCAGGACGAATTGTTTCGGATTCATTTCATGCGTTACGATCGGCAGGAAAAAAATCATAAAAGAAAAAAGCCCGAGATAAAAAAGAGTCCACTGGAGATACCAATCGGGAATCCTTCGCTTGAGCGCTTCGCCGAGTAGAACGATGAGGAAAAGCGCGGTGATGAAAGCCGCCGATTTGATTCCGGCCGAACTTTGAAAAAAATAGGTGACGTGGCGTGTGAACAGTCCGCCGATGAAGAAAAAACCGAAACCGCGATACCAGTTAAGATACGTGCGGTGAGCGGAGTTCTGAAGACGGCCGCTACGGAACTGATGGTAGACGACCAGACAAACCGCGGCCAGGGCCAGATGCGTCAGCAAAATGATTTGTTCTTCCCACAGATCGATGCGGCGATTTCCGTAACCGATCGAAAAACCGATGAGAAAATAGGCCGGGGTCAGGACCATACGGTAACGGTCGTACCATTCCCAGCTTTTACGCGCCGTTTTTTTGACCAGTTGCATGACGGCGTGAACATACGACGATCATGGGATCGTTACAATGGGCGAGAGGGTAGGGTACCCTTGGGGTACGTTGCGACCCAGATGCGTCCGGAACTGTCGACGGCCCGTGAGCGAATGACCGTGTGATTGGGAGTCGCGATCAACCGCCATTGTACGCCGTCGTATTCGAGAATGCCGGCGTTGTTTCCAAGATACATGAGACCGCGGCGGTCCTGAACGACGGACCAGTTTTGAGTACCGGCGTTGTAGTCGCGGATGGTGTAGTTGTGAAGGTAGGGCGGTCCGGACTCCCGCTCCGTCTGTGCAAGGAGCATCGACGAAACCAAGACAAGCGAAACGAAGACAGCGCGCATGGCGATTCACAAGGTGTGGAACCGGGTCCCTTTAATGTAAATTTTACCTGCCGCGAAGGAAAGGGATTTGAGACTGCGTCAAAAGGCGTGAAAGTGATTCCGAGGAGCGCCAGCTACGATGGAATCTTCTGATCCGTCGGACCATACGATGATGGTCAGGGATAAAGTTCTTTCTTTTGCCGCACCCTCCTTTCGTCGGGGCAGGCGCCAGAAAGAACCAAATCAGCAGATCCGCCACAGGCGAAGAAAAGGCGCTGATTATTTCGTACCCGTCGCGAATCATCGTATATGTGTGACGTACATTGTTTCTAATTTTTCTGGCTTTATTCTCCGGATCAGGCCTGCCGGTGAGGCTAACGGATTATGCAGTCCGTGCAGGCCACGCGATAACATGCTGACTTCGCAGTGAATTATACAACAAACAACCAGTACACTTTTTTCGGGGTCGCCTGGGAACAAAATTTTTTCTTGCGAACGACGATATCCCCCTGTTACCTTATCTTCAGTCCAAGAGAGGGACGTATGCCCAGGGTCATTGAAGTCGTGCCATTGGTTCATCGCGGCGCGCGCCGGCTGGCGTTGCGATTTCCGTTTGATCCCGAACGGATCGCCGTCGTGAGGACGCTTCCGGAGAGCCGGTGGAGCCGGACGCACCGTTGCTGGCACATTGCGGCGACGGAAGAAGCGTATCGTACGCTTTGCGACAGATTTCGCGGCCCGTGAACTGGAAAACTCGTTGCGAGTCGACCACGACCTGGCTTAAATTGGACAGCGCTATCGAATAGCTGAGGAGTTCCTTAATCGTATGTCCGAGGTCAATTGGGTGGCTATTGCGAACGCGTTTTGGCTCGACAAATCGGTTGTGCGTTTGAAATGGTTGGACTGTCGTTCAAGTGGTCTTTTCGAGGCGCGATCTGTGCGTTGGCAACGAAATCCGGCGAACGACTTGCGGACTACGGCGCATAACACCTTAAAAAAGTACGAAGTCAAGAGAAAAAGTTTTCCCGTCGCGACA
>CAYZJB010000033.1:18432-41899 GCA_964478735.1 uncultured Bacteroidota bacterium
AAAGTCGTGAAACAAGAGAAAAAGTTTTCCCGTCGCGACAAAAGTCGTGAAACAAGAGAAAAAGTTTTCCCGTCGCGACAAAAGTCGTGAAACAATGTTCTTTGCATTCGATAACCGATACCCCGATGCCGAAGCTATCTTTCGGAACTGTGAATGGCGTTCAAACACCTTATGGAGCTTATCCCGATGTTATCGGGACTATTCCGGCCCAGCCGGAATGATCTCAGATATATAATGGCATCGCGTCTCCCTTCCCAATCAAGCGGAGGAGAGCTTATCGGGCTCCCAGTTATGCGCCGGGGCTTGAGAGACGCGGCCACTCACGTTTTTTGGTTTTGCTGAGCGTCAGGCCTTTAAAGGTTTTGAATTCGGAATGTTCTTTGAGCATGTGATACACCACTCGGGCCATTTCTTTGGCAACGATGGTCCGGGCCACCGCTTTGGGTGATTTCCGTGCCTTGGCCTGATAGAAGCGTTTGATTTCGGGATAATACTGAATGGCATGGACGGAAATTTCGGTGAACGCTAGTTTCAGATATTTGTTACCGTCTTTGTTTCCGGATTTGTGTTTGAGTTTTCGATTGGAGTTACTGGCGCCTGGAACCAGACGGGCGTAGGAGAAGAAGTGCTTATCATCGGGAAAGCGCTCGATGCCGTCGATCTCCAGGTAGAGTGTGAAGGCGGAGATCTTGCCGATTCCCGGTACTCTCAGCAGACGTTGAATATCGGGATTGGGCACCAGATGGGGATGCAGGGATTTTTCCAGTTGGGCGATTTGTTCACGTAACAGCGCGATCTGATCGATGAGGCAGTGAAGATGGAATTGATATTCGGGTGGTAAGGTGTTAGCCGACGTGGCCATTTTCTCGAAACACTGAAGCTGTAAACTACCACTGAATCAATGGATCAAAGTATTCCTGGCCGAACGTGATTCATCGTACAACACGAAAACAACGTCAACATCATCAAAGAACAGAAGTCTCAAACAAATGATAAGGCCAAGCCTAAAATATTCTGGCCATGTCGGCTAACGTGTGCAGGCACTACGCCGTGCCGTTTGGCGCTATCAACAAATCAATTTTGGCTTTGCGCCAAACGGCATGGAGCGAGCACAACTGAATCTTGAACTGAGCTTCACAATCGCCATATCAAATGAGCGAGCGTCGTAGTGCCTGCTGTTAGCCGCAGTGCCGCTGGCGAATCATTTTGGGTTTTCTGCTGCCTGTTTAAGGCACGATAACCACGACTGGAGTGATTGGTCTAAAGTTTTTTGCATCATTCCTTTGAGGAGCCATACGATGAATCCATCGAATGATTCTTCGGTTTTCACCATTACGGCACTGTCTTGGGGCTTGAGTTCCCAAACATGGATTGCCTTTGCACCAAAAGCTTTTCCATTCCAACTGAGACGCTTCTCAGGAATGACCTCCTGAAGTGTTGACACAATCGAAGCACCTTGTGATCTCCATCTGAAAACAGTGCCAGGCGAAAAGGGGCCCTCGAGTCTCGAATAAGTGATTGTTGGATTCCATAATGGCCAATGATTGATATCTGAAAGAAGATTCCAAATTCTATGAATCGGTGCTTCAATCACGATATGATGCCGTGCGAAGGCTGGTGCATTGGTGTTGATGTCCATTAAGTTACTCCATTTAAAGAATTAAGCGGCATTGCGGCTAACGCTCGGCGGCTACACGACATGGCGCGAAGAGCCAACCGAATAGGTGGTAACCAACTAACTTTACCACCAGAACTAATATCTCAAAGAGCGCCATGTGCGAACGCGCCAGCGTTCGTGTAAACTATCTATCTAAGTACTCACGCTTCCGCTGGCGCGGAAGCGAACGTGTAAGCCGCATGATATTTACAAAAAGTACCTCCCGATTCTGGTCGATCTGAATTATTTTCAGATGAACTTATATCCAAACCTAAAACCAGGAGGTGTATCATGTTTTACTCAGGTATCGATTTACATAAGGACATATCCTGGATCACGACCATTGATGAGAACGGCGTCGTGGTCCAGCAGGTCAAATTACCCAATGATCCGGTTTATATCCTGAACCATTTTCAAGGACTCAGCGGCCATCATAAAGCTGTCGTGGAATCCACCAGTAACTGGTATTGGCTTAGCGATCTGCTTCGTGAAAACGGTATTGAATTCGTTCTCGCGCATGCTAAATATGTCAAAGCGATCAGCTATGCCAAAGTCAAAACCGACAAAGTCGATTCGCTGACGCTCGCTCAACTGTTGCGTATGAACCTGATCCCTGCGGCTCATCAAATCTCTCCCGCGTTGAGGGGTTTGCGCGACCTGATGCGTACCCGTCTAAATTTGGTGCATAAAAAAACCAGTTGCATCAACAGTATCCATCGGCTCTTCGAAAAATTCAATCTTACGTTGGACGACTCCACCGATATCAAGACCCTGCAAGATCCTGACATTCTCAAAGATATCATGCGGCTTACACGTCCGCTGCGCGAGCGCTTTTTGGAGTCCCCACAGGCTACATTATTGTGTGCCCTCGCTTCGCCAGTAGCTCGCTCACGATTTGAGTATGTTCTTAATTAACTTTAATTTTCTCGCGTGCGAGCTACTGCGTGTAGCCGCCGAGCGTTATGTGAGATGACCGCGCGCCATTTCCATGCTTGCCCAACAGAATCGAGTTGAATAACTTTAAGAAAAACCAAGGATGTAATTGTGGATACACTCAAGAACGACATCATAGACGCGATCAATAAACTCCCCGAGTCGGCTACGATCGATGAAATCATGTATCGGCTCTACGTAATCGACAAAATCCGTAAGGGTAAGGAAGCCGTGAAAAGAGGCGAGACCGTTTCGGTCGAAGAGATCAAAAAAGAGATGGAAGCATGGTAAAATGGTCCATCCCAGCCAAATTAGATCTCAAGCGCATCTACGATTACATAGCTCAAGACTCGACATTTTACGCGAGAAAGGTAGCCGACGAAATACTGGACAAGTCAGTCGACTTGTTGGAGTTTCCGGAGATCGGGAGGAAGGTGCCTGAAGTTGATGAATCCAATATCCGTGAAGTGTTTGTCTATTCTTATCGTCTGATATATGAATTGGATGGAAGAAACATTCACATTCTGGCCGTCATTCACTGCAAAAGGGATTTGACAGCGATCGATTTAAACAAGCCTCGTGAATAAGTAGCCGACTCAGGGAGTAAACGCTAAGGTAGCCGCAGTCACAATCGCATATCACGCCGTCAGACATTCCGCGTGACGCATTGGAGTTGCAGAGATTTAGGATCGTGTTATGAATCGTATACAGTTTTCTTCTGATTTTGTTTTGCCGACGGAGGCATGCGTTCGTCGTGCTGGCGCGGCCTTCGCCCTTGCTGCGCGCCGATGTCTGCCGGCAGGACGTTATGCGATATGCACCGGTTTACAAAGGGTCGGAAGTTTCAGCTATCTCGAATCGATCGGCGGGGATGGATTCGATTTCGTCAGTCACGTCTTTCGAAGGAATGATTGAGAGTTGATACGGCACCGTACAGCATCTCTGCGCTTTCACTGGGCGTATGTAACTGAAATGACAGGGGATCGCCGGATAGCCCTCGGGTTTTGCATCTTGTTACGCTCCTGACTTTTTCCTATGTTGCCCGACGTTATGGACAGACTTCAAAAGCTGTACGCCGTGCTCTTCGGCGTTTTTCTGACCGGACTCATTCTGGCCGAAATTACGGGAAGTAAACTGATCCAGTTGTCGGTGACCGAAACGTGGGTCTTTACGATGACGATGGGGGTGATCCCGTTTCCCCTGACGTTCATCGTGACGGATCTGATCAACGAGTATTTCGGCAAACCCGGCATCCGGTTCGTGACGGTCGTCGGAATGATCATGATCGCGCTCGCGTACGTCATCCTGGCGATCGATATGGCGATACCCGCCGCTGCGATCTCGCCGGTCATGGACGAACAGTTCAACTCCGTCTTCGGACAATCCAACCGCATCATTCTCGGTTCGTTGACCGCGTACTTGATCGGACAACTGATCGACATTCAGATTTTTCACTGGATCCGAAAGAAAACGCACGCGCGGCTGCTGTGGCTGCGGGCGACCGGCTCGACGTTCGCCTCTCAGTTCGTGGATTCTTTTGTCGTTCTTTTTATCGCGTTTTACGGTACGATTCCGACCGGTACGATCTTGAATATCGGCGTGACCAATTATGTCTATAAATTCTGTCTCGCGATCCTGATCACGCCGTTGATCTATCTGGCCCATTTTGCGATCGACCGGTACCTGGGACGCGCCGATGCCAATACGTTGATCACTCATGCGGAGGAAATGTGATGGCGGAAGCAGTGATTCGTGTGGTCGATTGTCACGTGTTTTACAGGACCGAAGAAGGCCCGGTGTACCTGCTCCTCCGACGCGCCAAAGACGCCATGTATCCCGATTCCTGGCGCATGGTCGGAGGCAAGATCGAGCCCGGGGAAAAAGCTTACGAAACGGCATACCGGGAATTGCAGGAAGAAACGGGCTTACACGCCCATAAACTGTGGGCCGTTCCGTTTACCAACGCGTTCTATGAAGCGACGCACGACCGGATCAATTTGATTCCCGTTTTCGCGGTGGAAGTTTTATCGCAGGACGTCCGGCTGTCGAAAGAGCATCAGTCCTTCGAATGGATGACTTACGAAGAAGCGGTCCGTGCGCTGCCCTGGCCCGCGCAGCGGAAAGGGCTGCGGATCGTCGAGGAATTTATCGTACGCGGGGCAACGGTGAGCCATTTTGTCGAAATTGAGTTGCCGTTATAATAAAGTAGACGATTGAAAAAAGTTGACCTAATCGTCCACCGAAAAAAATGTGAATCGGTGCTCGAAGACCCGCGGTAACGCTAAATTCACTTACAGGTTGTTGAAAAAGCGCCGCCTCGAACTCCGGCCGTCGCTTAAAGCAATTCAGAGCAGCTTCTGCAATCTCGGATCGAGCGCGTCCCGCAAACCGTCGCCGATGATATTGAACGCGATGACCGTCATGGCGATGGCCAGTCCCGGAAACGTACTGATCCACCACGCTTGTAACAGCACGTGACGCCCTTCGTCGATCATGTTGCCCCACGTCGGCGTGGGGGGATGAACACCCAGACCGAGGAAACTCAAACCCGCTTCGATCAGGATCATTCCACCCAAGCGAAGCGTCGCGGCAACCAGAATCGGCGCCATCGCGTTGGGCAGTAGGTGTCGCGTGATCAGGCGCCAGGGTCCCAGACCGCTCGCTCGTGCCGCGAGTACAAATTCCTGCTCACGCAGAGACAAAATTTGTCCCCTTGTTAAACGCGCCACGCCCATCCAGCTTGTCAGACCGAGCACGACGATCATCAGGATCAACGACTCCCCGAACAACGCCATGACGAGGAGAACGAGAAACAGGCTGGGAAATGACATGGCCAGATCGACTCCACGCATCAGGACGGAATCGATGAGTCCGCCGTAGTAACCGGCGACCGCTCCGATCGATACGCCGAGACCGACGGCCAGTACCACCGCCAGGAAACCGACGCTGAGCGAAATGCGCGAGCCGAAGATCATCCGGCTCAGAATGTCGCGGCCGAATTGGTCCGTACCGAGCCAGTGCGTGCGGGTGCCGGCCGATATAGACTCCGAAAGCGTATCGATCCTCGACCCGTTATCGTATTCGATACGACCGTCGTTTAACGGCCGCCACGAGCGCACAAAACGGATCGGCGGCGTCGGATACAGCAGCCGGTGATTGACCCGAATGAGCGCATTCACGGCAAGGATGTCGATGCCGTCTCCATCGCGCTGCGGTAAGAATTGTCCGGCGGTCGCCGGAAGTTGCACATAAGGGATACGCGTTCCCGGCGGTTGGAGGCGTGTGACAAGCGGGTCCTGCTGAAAAAGCGGATCGTACGGCGCAATCAGGGGACAGAGCAACGCCGTCAGGACGAACCCGGCCAGTAACAAAAGTGCCACGACCGCAAGGCGATTGGCGGCATATTGCCGCCGCATGTCCCGCCAGGGTGAACGCGACGGCTTTCCGGCGGCCCGCGAAAGGATCATCCACACGAATATCGGTATCGCCGTCAGTACGACGCTCGCAATCCAGTTATCGATCAAATCGGAGTTGAAGATCCGTACACCGTCCGATGGAGCCAATACGAATACGGCCAGCGTCAGTATCAAAGATAACCAGCCGTCCGAAAACAGCGGCCATCGGTAGACGACAAGCGTCAGGGCGATCACGAACAGTGCAACGGCCGGCATTATGATGATCGGCCGTCGTCCACGAAATGGTAAGAGTTTGGGCATGATCAATCCGGGCGATCGGCGAAGAGGTCCAGCCACTTCTGGATATCTTGGTCAGACATCTTTGGATTGGACTTTTCGTCGAGCGTCTCTTCAGGAGAACTGCGGACGAGCGACGGAAACGTTTCGGCCGAGACGAAACGGCAGCCGCTGTTTTTTGCGTATCGCTGGATTTCGGCATCCGATGTCACGACGACGACGTCGTGCCGATGTTTCTGCTCGTCGATCAGTTTTTTGATCAGTTGATCGGCGGTCGACTTTCCCGAAAATACGACGCGTATGCCGCCGGAGGAATCCGCATGTCCGCTGCCGTCGAAAACGGCGACGACGTGTATTTGTCGGCCCTGAATGAGACGGCACTGTCGAATCAACGACGCGCGCGCTGTCTCAGGGTCTTTGACCAACTGAGTCCGAAAGGCCGTTAATCGATGAAGTACATTATAGGCGTCGATCAGGTAAGTTGTCATGGGAGCGCGCGCCGGATCGTGTCGGCGATTCGGTCCATCTCATCGGGAGTGTTGTAAAAGTGAGGAGAAATCCGGACGGCCTCCTGGCGCAGGGCGCACGCAACGCCGTGGCTCGTGAGGTGTTTATGAAGCCGTCGTATTTTTTCGGTATCGCCCGGAATCCGGAAAGAAAAAATGCCTGAGCGGCGTGCGGCATCCATCGGCGTGATGATTTCGACGTTCATCGTTTGGAGGTGTTCAACGAGGCGGTCCAGCAGAAAAACCACGTGATCGTAAATCCGCTCGACGCCGATGTCGACGAGCCATTGCAGGCTCGCCTGCAGGCCGGCCATGCCGAGAACGTTTTCATTTCCCATCTCAAACCGCCGGGGTCCGTCGAGCAGTTCAAACGTCGTCCGGTCGAATGCCCACGGGTCTTTGACCGACAACCATCCAAGCCGGGTAACGCGCAATTGATCCAACAGACGCGGCGATACGTAGATCAATCCCAGTCCGGGCGGGGCCAAAAGCCATTTGTGGCTGCCGTTGGCGACGAAATCGATGTTCCATTCTTCGGTGTAAAACGGTACGACGCCCAGTCCCTGGATCGAGTCGACGCAAAAAAGAATGTCGTGTTTTTCACATAATTGACCGAGCGTTTGCAGGTCGTGCCGAAATCCGTTGTGAAATTGGACAAAACTGGTGGAGATCAGCCGCGTTCGAGGCGTGATGCGGCTTTCAAAATCGCGGATGTCGATGGAATGGCCCCGCATCGGTACGAGATCGACTTCGACTCCCTGTGCACGGCATTGTAGGAAGGGAAACAGGTTGCTGGGAAATTCACACGCAGGAACGATGATCCGGTCGCCAGGCGCCCAGTCCAGTCCCGACGTGAGAAGGCTCAAACCGTCGGACGTATTTTTAACGAAAGCGATCGAGGATGGATCGGCGTGCATGAGCCGGGCCGCGAGTTCGCGAGTGTTTTCTTTTTCCTGTAAAAAACGGTCGTAGTCTTGCACATCGGCACGGCTTGAACGATCAACCCACTCACGAATGGCCCGCTGCACGCGGCTGGAAAATGGAGAAACAGCCGCATGATTGACGTAGACCGTTTCATTACAAATCGGCCATTCGGATCGCCATTTCGTCAGCTCATTTTGCGCGAAGGGCATGACAACCTTTTGTTTTAAATAAATTTAAGGCCGTTTTGACGATTGCAATTAACCAAATTAGCTGTTGATTTTCAACCTTATTTTTTATATATTTACGCGCTTTTTGTGAAGTAGCACCGAAGCAGGTTCACGGGTTCTTATAGATGACCATACGTAAGAGGCGACTATGAAATTAGCGGATTTTAAATTTAAACTGCCGGAGCGCTACATCGCGCAATATCCCGTGAGTCCCCGAGATTCGGCGAAGTTGATGATTGTCAACCGAAACGACGGGACGCTGGTGGACAAACGTTTTCGGGACATCACTGATTACGTAAGTCGCGGCGACTGTATCGTGGTCAATGAGACGCGCGTTTTTCCTGCTCGCCTCATGGCCCGGAAGGAAAAGACGAATGCAAAAGTCGAAGTGTTTCTTCTGCGCGAACTCGAAAACAATCTCTGGGAAGTCCTGGTCAAACCCGCACGTAAAGTACGGATCGGAAACCGGCTGGTGATCGAAGGCGTTTCGTGCGACGTGATCGACAACACCGTTTCCGGAGGTCGCGTGGTGCGCTTCAACTACACTGGCGATTTTCACAAGTTTATCGATAAAGTCGGGCAGTGTCCATTGCCACCGTACATCAAGCGGGCCGCGGAGCAAAGCGATAAAGAAGATTATCAAACCGTATTCGCCCGTGTACGAGGGTCGGTCGCGGCACCGACGGCCGGATTGCATTTTACCAAACCTCTGCTCGGACGGCTCAAACGGAAAGGCGTCAAAATCGTCCCGGTCGTTCTGCACGTCGGGCTCGGTACTTTTCGTAAAGTTCAGGTCGAAGACCTGTCGCGGCATAAAATGGATTCCGAGTACTTCGAGATTCCCGAGCTGACGGCACGAACGATCAACCAGACGAAGGACTCGGGAGGCCGCGTCATTGCCGTCGGATCGACGGTCATCCGTGCCATCGAAAGCGCCATTACGGCCCTCAACCGCGTCAAACCTCATCGCGGATGGACCGATCGGTTCATTTATCCGCCGTATGAATTCAGGATCATCGATAAGTTGGTGACCAATTTTCATACACCGGAATCGACATTATTGATGCTTGCCGCTGCGTTTGCCGGGAAAGACCTGCTGTTCAAAGCGTACAAAAAAGCCCTCAAAGACAGATACCGTTTCTACAGCTACGGCGACGCGATGCTGATCCAGTGAGTCGGCGACGACATTTGAAATAAAAAAGGCTGCAATCGAGCAGCCTTTTTTTATTTCTTCTGAACGGTGATCTCACGCCAGCGTCGCAACCCATTTCTGCGCTTCGCCAATGTAAAACGATTTTTTGAGTTCCAGCCATTTTTTTTGTTCGTCGATGTGCTCGGCCATCACCGTGTTGAATCGCATGGACGGATTGCGGCTCTGCATGACGCTGGATAAGGCGGCGCGGACTTTCTCGTTTGCCATCTGCTGGACGAACGTGTTCATGAGTTTGACCCTTTCCGAAAATGGCACGGCGGGGACCTGGATCAGCGGCGTCTTGGGATTGAAAATCACCGACTCCGAACAGGCGATTTCCATTTGCGAGCTTTCAGAAAGGCTTTCGGCGTCGTCGTCCTCCACGGCTTCCAGTACGTCGCGCGTGATGCGTATGACCTTGCCGTCGTCACGATTGACAAAAAACTCGGCGTAATTGCGGTTGTCTTCCATCGCGAGAGCGACGTCTTCGATATTGATCGTCATGTTCCTTATTGCACTTTGGCTTTGATGTTGATGGATACGGATTTGCTGTCTTTCTGATTGCCGTCGCTGACCTCGATCGTGATCGAATAACTTCCCGCTTGACCGACGGCCGGTGTCCATGAAAATTGTCCGTCGGAACTTAGACTGGCGCCGTCGGGTAGCCCCGTGGAGGAGAAGGTCAGTTTGTCTTCTTTATCCGGATCGCTGGCCGTGACTTTGAAGGTCACGTTCGATTCTTCGGTGCCGGACTGATTGGCAATTTGCCCGAGCGTGGGTTTTCGATTGGTATTGGCAATTTTGATCGTCAGGGTTTTGGTGTCGGTCAAACCGCCGGCATCCGTCACCGTCAGTTTGACGGAATACTCACCGGCTTGATCGTACGTCGGCGTCCAGGACAGGGTACGGTTGGCCGCGGTAAACACGGCGCCCTGCGGCAGTCCTTCCGCTTTCACCGCCAGACGTCCCTGGTCTTCCTTGTCCGGATCGGTCGCGTCGATCGTGACCTTGAGTGCTTTGCCTTCTTCGCCCGATTCCGTCCGGTCGGTCAACGCGGGAGGCCGGTTGGTATTTGCAATTTTTACGCTCAACGGTTTGCTGTCGGACAGACCGGCCGCATCCTTTACGCTTGCTGTGATCGTAAACGTTCCGGCCTGGTCGAAGCCGGGCGTCCATTTGAGCGTTTTGGACGCCGCATCGAACGATGCGCCGGCGGGAAGATTGGTCATCGCATAGACAAGCTGACCGACGTCCTCTTTATCCGGATCTTCACCGTCCGGGATCGTGTAGACGAGTTCTTTGTTTTCCTCGCCGCTGATCGCGGTGAGTTGCGCCAGTTTCGGGCCCCGATTGACATTGTTGACGGTCAGCGTTGCCGTCTTGGAATCCGACGCCTTTGAGGGATCTTCAACCTTGAAGGTCACGGTGTACGTGCCGGCTTGTTCGAACGTCGGCGTCCATGAAAGACGGCGCGTTGCAGCGTCAAAGGTGGCGCCTTCGGGAAGACCTTCCGCGGAGAACGTGAATTTACCCGCGTCTTCTTTGTCCGGATCCGATCCGGTCACGACGAACGTAAGGAGTTTTTGCTCGTCGACGGTCTGCGCCGCAATATCGTTCAACACCGGCGGGCGGTTGACATGATTGATCGTAATCGCAAATGTCGTCGATGCCGTCAGTCCGGCAACGTCTTTCACAGTCACTTTGATCCCGGGATAATTTCCCGACTGTTCGTACGTCGGCGTCCACGCGATAACGCGCGTGGCGGCATCGAAGGCGGCTCCGCGCGGAAGATTTTCCGCGGTATAGACCAGCTTGCCCGCGTCCTCTTTATCGGGATCGACGGCTTCCGGAATCGTGATTCGAAGCTCCTTGTTTTCGTCTCCGGTCTGCGCTTCCACGGCGGTGAGCGTCGGCGGACGATTAACGTTGCGCACGGTAACATTGACGGTCAGTTCGGCAAACGCTCCGGGCGGATCGGTGATGCGGAAGCCCGGTGTAAACGCGCCGGACTGATCGTACGTCGGTGTCCAGCTAAACGTATTCGTCGCCGCATCGAAGGCAGCGCCTTCGGGAACGCTGACCGTACTGATGACAAGTTTTCCCGCATCTTCCTTGTCGGGATCGCTTCCGGCGAGAACGAACGTCAACGGTTTGTTTTCATCGACCTGCTGGGCGGCGACAACCGTAAATACCGGCGGACGGTTGACGTGGTTGACCGTGATCGACGTCGTCACCGTATCCGACAATCCCGCCGGATCTTTGACGATGAACGTCAGGCCGCTGTAGTCGCCCGACTGTTCATACGTCGGGGTCCATGAAACCGTCTGGGTCGCTTTGTCGAAACGGGCGCCCTGGGGCAATTGATACGCCGTGACGTCCAGCTTGCCGGCGTCTTCCTTGTCGGGATCGCTCGCGTCGATCTTGATGGAAAGGGGCGCGTTTTCATCCACGGTAAAACGAGCGTTCAGATCGGCAAATACCGGCGGACGGTTGACGTGATTGACCGTTATCGTCGACGTTTTGCTGTCCGTTCCGCCGGCGCCGTCGGTGGCAGTGAACGTCAGCGTATACTTTCCGGACTGGTCGTAATTCGGCGTCCAGTCCAGTTGAAGTTTCGCTGCGTCGAATACGGTCCCTTCCGGCAATCCGGACGCCGATACGTTCAACTTTCCGTCGTCTTCCACGTCCGGGTCGGACGGCGGGTTGATCGTGATCGTCAGCTTTTGATTTTCATCCACGGTGTAGTCACCCGTCGATGCAAGCGCAGGTACTCGATTGACGTGCGTCACCGTGACGGCAATCGTGTCGCGGGAAAACAATTTGGTCTGAGTATTCTCTGTGATACTGAAAATGATGCCTTGATACACGCCCGATTGTTCGAACGTCGGCGTCCAGGTGAAGAGGCTGTCTTTGGCGTTGAACGTCGCTCCCTCGGGGAGAAAGTGCGCGTCGAAAAACACCGGATTGCCGTCCGGGTCGTCGCCGCGAACTTTGAATTCGAGTTTTTGATTTTCCGCCACCGTCTTGTCACCCACTTTGGCGAGGACCGGCGGACGGTTATGAATCATAAAAAGGACCGAGCTCAGGTCGGCAACCATGACGTAGATGTCGTGCTTCATCACCTTGAACGCCTGTCCCGGCGTATCGTAGCGCGCGTCGAATGTCGGTCGGGCCGGCGTCGTCACGTCGATGGAGCGAATGCCCGCATCGTCGACGGCCACATAGGCGTAACGTCCGGTCTTCACCACGTCGTTGGCGTGGCCGGGCAGTTTGAACTCCGCCAGCGTGCGGATCTTTTCGGGGTTCGACACGTCGAGGATCAACAGTCCGTTCGGCCCGTCGGCCACGTACGCCGTGGTCCCGTCGACGTAAATACCGGAGGCAAACTGAGTCCCGTAGCGCCGGATCGCGCGCGGGGCCTGAGGATTGGAGATGTCGACCAGGTGGATCCCGGATTTCCGGTCGGCGACAAAAAGAATTCCGCTTTCGGCGATGAAGACTTTTCGTGCGTAATCCCATTCCCGTTCATACCATAAACTGCTGACCGGCGTCGGTTTTGTCGGATCGGTCACGTCGACAACCTGAAGTCCCGCTTTGCCGACGGCGAGATAGGCCATATTGTCTTTAATTTTAACGTCCCATGCTTCGCCTTTGGTTTCCATCTCCGCCACTTTACGCGGTTTTTTGGGATTGGAAACGTCGTACACGAGCAGACCGCTGAGAAGGTCCGTCATGTAGACGTAATTACCGCTTTTCGTGAGGCTGTAGTTTTGACCGCTGGACGGCGTGCGGCTGAGGATTTTGGGAGAATTAAAATCGGTCACATCCAGGATCTGGAGTCCCGTAAACTTGTTGGCGACGTATAAAAAATTGTTCTCATAAAAAAGATCGAGCGCTCCGTCGTCCGGCGTACCGGTCCGGGCGATAAATTCCAGGGCACCCACGGGATTCGCCTGGGCGAACGCCGGTGTCGTCGTGATCGTCAGGATCGGCAACCCGATCAAAAAAATCAGAAAGGCAGGGCGTCGGACAATGGATGTAATGTCCATGGCAATCTCCCGGATGTATGATGATCATTAGAATTTTCGGCGGAAAACTGAAGCAAATATAGGTACCGCACCAACGAAATGCAATAAAGTTAGTCTCTCGTCTCGTCTCAGTCTCCAGCGGACGCCGTATGGATCACGCGTTGAGGGAAAGGAATTTCGATTCCGGCGGCACGGAACTCGTCGACGATGGCCATCCGTACGGCGTCCGCCGTTTCGAACATATTCTTGTAATCTGCAACCCGGCCGATGACCGTCATATCGATCGACGATTCGCCGAAACCGAGGACGAACGCCTGCGGTTCGGGATCGGCAAGCACTTGGGGAAACGATTTGACGACGCGGACCAGGATGTCTTTGGCCGCGCGCAGATCCGTGTCGTACGCAACGCCGACGTCGACTTTGAGGCGCATCCCCTGATTGGGAAAACTGTAGTTGATGATGTCGTTTTTGATGATCTCCGCGTTGGGGATGACGACCAGATTGTTGTCAAAGTCGAGAAGGCGCGTGCTTCGCAGGCCGATCTGCTGTACGTCGCCGATCTGCTGGGTCGAGGTGATGCGAATGCGGTCGCCGACGCGGAATGGACGATCGACCATGATGACGAATCCCGCGATCATGTTGGCCAGAGTCTCCTGGGCGGCAAACGCGATCGCAAACGATCCGACACCGAGAGAGACGACCAGCGCCTGAATATCGATATTGAAGTGGTCGAGGCAGATGATCGCGGCGATCGAATACAGCACCGCATTGAGGATGCGCCGAACGAGCGGAACGATTTCCTGATTGATCTCGGTTTCCGTCCGCATCGCGACGCTCGCGACGTACCACTCCATCACGGCTTTCGTCATACCCGAAATCAGGATCGCCATCAGCAGAACGACGATGACAAAGAAAATCCCGTCGGCGATCTGCGACCAGGCGACGGCGTACGTTTTTTCCAGATGAACGGTGGCAAAATAAAAACCGCCGACCGTACAAATTTGTTTGGAAAACCGGGCGGCCACGTCGACGAGGCGATCGTCGAGGTCCGTCTGAGTTTTGGACGTGATCGTTCGCTGAACGAGACGAAGGACCAGATAAAGCACGCGGCCGGTCGCCCATCCGCCCAGTACAATGACCAGCGTCTGAAGCAGCGTGCGGCCGTGGTCTCCGCTCCACCATGGCGTCAGAAATTCCACTACCCGTGCCTTTTTACATCGGAACCGTCAAAAGCGTGCGGGAGCAATTCCCCCGCCTGAAAAATTTCGACGGTGCCGTTCAGATTGGCGCATACGACGACGGCACGTGGAGCGTATTCGGAAATGATCTGACGGCAGGCCCCGCAGGGATAGCAGACCCCGCTCGAGTCGGCCGTGATGACGACGTGAGTGAAATCCGTATCTCCTTCCGACAGCGCTTTGAAAATTGCCAGGCGCTCGGCACAGATCGTCAGGCTGAACGTCGCGTTTTCGACGTTGCATCCGGTGTAGATCTTTCCGGACGCCGTACGGACGACGGCGCCGACTTTGAAATGCGAGTACGGCGCGGTTGCCATTTCCCGGGCGTCCCGTGCCAGGCGCAGTAATTCCGCGGTATCAGGGTCGATTTTTTTCATGTAGTAAAAGTGTGTGCGACGAATATAGTACCGGTGCCGGTGAATATCAAGCAGCGGATTGCACCGGCCGCCATTCGGGAGGCAATTTGCCGAACGTTTTGTGCAGCCGGCGCGCACCCCACGTGACGGGGATGAACAGTAAAAACAACGGATGAATGCTCGCGGCGAATCCCGTGACCCCGAAGACGGTCGAAAGCATGAGCCATTTTCCCGCATGGAGGACGGAATCTTCCGACTCCGGCCGGCACATTCCGTGTATGACAAGATGCGCCAGGGCCCACCCGGCGAGCCAGAGGACCTGCCATGCAGAAAAACTTTCCACTACCGAGAGGGCAAGTGCAATCAAAAGGATCGCGCCGACGTACATCCGGCTGCGTCGGAGACCGAGGTGGACAATGGTCGTACGTTTCACGGGCCGTGAAAGTTGGTCGCTGCGATAATCGATATAATGGAAGAGCAACATGATGCCGATGTAAATCAAACCGACCGGCACGGCCAGATCGATCACCCGGGCGTCGACGCGTCCGGTCTGTGCGGCGTACGATCCGGTCAGGTTCATCACGATCCCGACAAATCCTCCAAGCCATTCGCCGAGGAACGGCCGGTAAGCGAATCGAAACGGCGGCAGGGTGTACAAAAGACTGGCCATGTATCCGGCGATAAATAATGCGCCAAGCATCCACGCCGTGCGTAGGCACAGCCATCCTGCAAGCACGAACCCAGCCGCACTCGTCATCCAGAACATCCACCGGAGTTGAGGCACGGTGGCAAGGCCGGTGAGAAGCACTTTCCCGCCGCCTGATTTTCCGGCACGCGGGCGATCGGCGCCGGTTTTCCAGTCCGTGATTTCATTAACAATGTGGGCTGGAAAGCCCTGCACGATCGAGCTGATGGCGAGACAAAGTAAAAAATTAATCCCGTCGATCTCGCCCGTCCATCGGTACGCCCAAGCGGTTCCCACCGTCGAGGTGGCGACGGACCAGATCACGACCGCCTGAATTCGAAAAATCATGAACCAGGCTTTGGGACGGGCCCACCGGCTCACGACGGCTGCATCGGTTTGGTCAAAATAAAATTCACGATCGCTTTGGCGACGAGTTTTTCCTCGCAGACCAGATCGACCTCCACGACCTGGATACGCGAGCCGGTGCGGATCACGGTCGCCCGGGCAATGATGTCCGATTGTGCCCGGGCCATAAACGTAACGTGCAGATCGACCGTGGCAAAACTCATGTGCCCTTCGTAACACGTGGCCAGGGCGAAGGCGCCTGCCGTATCGGCAAGTACCGATACGATGCCGCCGTGAACGGTTCCCTTACTGTGGACTCCGTTGGTCAGTTTTTCCTGATACGGTAAACGCATCGCGCAGTACGACGGCCGGAGTTCCTCGATGGTGAAGTGAAACAACGAATTTACCATGTGCCCGTGAAGTCGATCCACCAGGCGACGTACAACGTCGTCGGAAAGGGGTTTCGTCAATTTATTTCTCCCGGATTGGATGCTGCAAGTGGTCCTCACATTAAGAGGTTGATTGACACGGGCAAAATAAATAACTTTTTCAACCTTGTCACTAATTAGTAAAGAAACGTAATGAAACAAATATTATTCGTTCTGCTGTGGACCATTCACATCGGCGTCGGAGTTGCCGGGGACGGAGAGGAGGACAAAAAAACCGTTATACACAACCTCAAAACGTCGAATGAACGGATTACGTCCCTGCAGGCATCGATGAAGCAGAGAAAAGTTTCTTCGTTTATGGATAAAGAGGTAGTCACCAAGGCGCAATTCTATTATCAAAAGCCCGGTCAATTTGCCCTCATTCCGAACTCCAAAGAAGAAAACCGTTACATTGTCAACGATAAGACGATATGGATCATCAACGACAAGACGAAGACCGTTACGGAAACGAACGACGGCGAAATGGATTTTTCCCTGTACTTTGCCGGCGTCGGCAATTCCGCGGATCAGTTGGAAAAATGGTTCGAGGTGACGGTGGACCCTCGGAAGGCCCTGCGCCAGTACGGATCTTTTAGAATGGAGCTCGTTCCGCTGAAATCGAGCAAACTGTACGGCAAAATCGACAAGATCGTGCTGCTGTTGCGCGACGATCTCTGGCTGCCGTATATGGCGGAATTTCAGGAATCGGACGGAGACGTGACGGTGTGGGAATTTTCTGATTTCAAACTGAACAAGAATATCAAAGAATCGATCTTTGCCCGGGACGTTCCAAAAGGGTATGCGATCAAAAAACTGGAAAAGAATTGATGATGCAAAAGACGGGATGGACCACCGTCGGACAGGCGCTGATCGGCCTGGCTCTGATGGCGATGTTGTGTGCAGATGGCTCCGCTCAGACGCGGCGTCCCCGGCGCGAAACGAAACGGATCGTCGGCGAAACGACGCATTTCTGGGGCGTGTCCGCCTCATTCAACGGTATTTCCGGGTTCCACTACGAATGGGGATTGAGAAACAAATCGGGCGCGGTATCGCGCAGTACGTTTGCGGTGGCGGCGGGTTATTCCTCGCGGCTGGCGAGTTTTGAAAATGAGGTGACGTTCAACGAATCGAGCGAATGGGTGCACGGGGCCGGCATGGGCATCATGTTCAATAACTATATTACTTCTCCCGATGAGGGGCTGGTCTGGGCGCTTGGAATCTCGGGTCAGATTTTTTTCAAGCATACGGACAAGCCTGAAAAATTTTCCAACCAGTTGAAAAACTATGCCGTTTTCGGACACGTGGGCTACCGGCTGAAATCAGGAACGCGCATGGTCGTGACGCCCGTGCTCGGCGTGGGCATCATGGGGTCGTCCTTCAAAAGTTCGACGTCCTCGGATATCAACGGCCTCTACGGGTCCCTGGGAGCGTCGTTAAGTTTAAAACGGAATTAATCCATGACCATGGATCTGTTCTCCCGGCTCTACGAGGGGGACGACGAACGTGAAGATCAGCCGGAACGGCCGCACGTCTATTCGGTGGGAGAAATTACACGGGAAATCAAGGTCCTTCTTGAAGACGGGTTTCCTCAGGTCACGGTCGAGGGAGAAATCTCCAATCTGACGCGGCACTCGAGCGGTCACCGGTACTTTACGTTGAAAGACGACCATGCACAGATTCGCTGCGTGATGTGGAAGTCCGATGCCGAACGGGTTGCGTTTACGATGGAACAGGGGTCCAAGGTCGTCGTCAAAGCACGACTGGCGGTATACGAAAAAGGGGGTTCGTATCAGCTGGTGGTCAGTTACGTCCAGCCCAAAGGTATGGGCGAACTTCAGATGGCGTTTGAGCAGCTCAAGCGAAAATTGTTTCAACTGGGTTTTTTTGACGAGACAAGAAAAAAGCCCATCCCGTTGTATCCGGAGCGCGTCGGCGTCATCACGTCGCCGACCGGCGCGGCCATTCGCGACATCGTGAGCGTGCTTCGCCGTCGAATGCCGCATATCCAGATCGTCCTTTATCCCGCCCGGGTCCAGGGCCGGGGCGCCGCAGAGGAAATTGCCGGCGCCGTGCGTGATTTTTCACGTTACGGGAAGGCGGACGTTCTGATCGTCGGACGGGGCGGCGGTTCTCTCGAGGACCTGTGGGCGTTCAACGAAGAAATCGTGGCGCGGGCGCTGTTTGAGTGCACGATACCCGTCATCAGCGCCGTCGGACATGAGATCGATTTTACTATCGCCGATTTCGTGGCCGATCGCCGCGCACCGACGCCCTCGGCCGCCGCGGAAATGGTCGCCGCTCATCGGGACGAACTCCTCGACAAACTTCACGCGGCGCGCTCCACTCTGGTTCGTGTATTGAGCCGGTTCATTCAGGATCGCCGTCAGTTACTGGTGCAGGTCGTTCGAGAATACGGATTTCGCCACCCGGAAAACCGCGTCGTTCAGTTTCGCCTCGACACGGACCAACTGGCCGTTCGCCTGACGCATGCGCTTCGCCAGCGGGCACGGATGGAAGCGCGCCTGGTCGAGCAGTTACAAAAACGGCTCGAATCGCTCAATCCCCGCCACACCATGGCGAGGGGATACGCGATCGTCCGGCAGAACGGCAACGCGCTTTCCCGGTGCGCCGACGTTACCGTCAATCAAGAAGCAACTCTCGAGTGGATCGATGGTGCCGCCACGGTCCATGTGAAATCGGTTCAAACATAAGTTCAAGCACAAGAAATATCGGAGGAAACCATGAACCAGCAAATTCAAGACCTGCTCGGCGCCCATGCGAACGAGTTATTAAAACATCAATGCAAAGGAATTTCACGCGACCAATTACATTTGCCCGGACCCGATATCATCGATCGCGTGTGGAAGGACAGCGATCGGAACCCGCAGGTACTGCGTAATCTCCACGCTCTGCTGCATACGGGGCGGTTGAGCGGAACGGGATACGTCTCCATTTTACCGGTCGATCAGGGAATCGAACATTCGGCAGGGGCAAGTTTTGCGCCCAATCCCGAATATTTCGATCCGGAAAATATCGTCAAACTGGCGCTGGAGGGCGGATGCAACGCGGTGGCCTCGACGTACGGCGTGCTCGGCGCCTGCGCCCGCCGTTACGTACACAAAATTCCGTTCATCGTGAAGATCAATCATAATGAGTTTTTGTCCTATCCCAACAAGTACGATCAGATCATGTTCGGCAGCGTCAAACAGGCTTGGGACATGGGCGCCGCTGCCGTCGGAGCGACGATTTATTTCGGCTCGGCCGAATCGTCCCGGCAAATCCAGGAAGTCAGCGAAGCGTTTGCGTACGCGCACGAACTCGGCCTGGTCACGATCCTCTGGTGTTACACGCGCAACAGCGCATTTAAAACGCCGGAAAAGGATTATCACACATCGGCCGATCTGACCGGCCAGGCCAATCATCTCGGCGTGACGATCCAGGCGGACATCGTCAAGCAAAAGCTTCCGACAAACAACGGCGGTTTCGAGGCGCTCAAGTTCGGCAAAACCCATAAAAAAGTTTATACGGAACTCACGACGGATAACCCCATCGATCTCACGCGCTACCAGGTGGCAAACGGTTACATGGGACGCGTCGGGCTCATTAACTCCGGTGGAGAATCGAAAGGGGCCAGCGATCTGGCGGAAGCAGTCATGACGGCCGTGATCAATAAACGTGCGGGCGGCATGGGCCTCATCAGCGGACGCAAGGCGTTTCAAAAACCGATGGCCGAAGGCGTTAAACTATTGAATGCAATTCAGGACGTCTATCTGGATAAGGACATCACCATTGCTTAGAAAAACAGGCATTTTGCTGGCGCTGATAACCACTCCGGTACTGGCGCAATTCGATCTCGGTGGAGCCAAAACGTACGAAAATCGGCACCGCCATTCCTTCTGGATCGATATGCCGTTTAATCACGAAGATTTTGCGATTGGCGCAACGTACCGGCATTCGATTGTGGCCGATCAGTTCCTGGGAATCTTCGGTTCGTTTCAGGCACGAACGTTCGGGAAAAAAGTTCTCGTCCAGGACGGACCGAATTTCTTTTTTCAACTGAAAGAATACCGTTATCTCGTGACGGGAGGTCTGGATAAAAAATTCTGGATCAACAATCGGATCGATCTTTTTATCGGTGCGGGCGGTGGGTTTACGTTCGTCGATTACCGCGGAACCGGTGAAGGCACGTTCATGGGGCACACGATTGAGAAAAAAGAAGGACTAATTCCGGTCGTGCGTGCCGGTGTATCGTTTAAATTTAGCCGGTATGTATTTCTACGGGCCGGCTACCTGTATTTCGATGCGAAAACCGTCGGCGGTCACCGGGCATTTCTTGCGCTGGGAGGGCAGATATGAAAATACGGACCGGAGTTTGGGTTTTTCTGTTATCGCTTGTCCTGTTCGCCGCAGCGTGCGATTTATGGGATCTCACGGACGATGAAACCGAGTGCACGGAGGCGCCGACCAGTTGCCAGGACATCCGTCCCTCGACCGGTTCGATGATCGTCCGATGTAGCATGATCCCGGGGCGTATGACGGAGGTTCATGTCTTTCGAGGCGATTTCGAACTGAATGAGAAACTGCTCGATACTCTGGTTGAAGCCAGTTTTGAAATCCAGGACCTGCCGGTCGATCAATACTACTCGGTGGTCGCCGTGTACGTCCGGGCCAATGGCGATACGATTGTGGCGATCGACGGAGATGAAATCGACGTGAATTCTGATGAGTATTGCAACGGTGTGGAATGCTACGAAGTTGATCCGGCCCGGATCGACGTGCTGTTGAAAGATTGAGACGCGCTACAGTTTGCCCATCTTGCGTCGAATTTTTTCGATGCGTTCGAGTGCTTCTTCGTACCCCAGGTCGAGCGCCTGCTGATAGAGTTTTAATGCTTCTTCATAATTTCGGAAAAGCCATTTTTTGTCCTGCTCGTGTTCTTCCCGTTTGCCTTCTTCACACAGCTTGTAGGCGTTGAACCAGCGTTCGCGTTCTTTTTCTTTTTCCTGCTTGTAGTGCATGCGTCCCAGTTCTTTGACATTGGCCAGCATTTCATCTTCGTTATGCCGTTCGTAAGCGATGAATGTGCCGATGTCCGCCGAAAGATTCATCACGATGGTACTGGATTTGAGCGGAAGCAGGCGTTTGGACCACACGCGAACGATTCCTTTTTCTCCGCCGCACGCGATCATCGTCCCGTCGTGGCTGAACGAAAGGGTCTGAATCCCTGTCGTATTGCCCAGGACCGTGGTCAGTTCTTTGCCTGCCGTGACGTCCCATAATTTGATCGTGGTATCTGAACTTCCGCTGGCGAGCACGTGTCCTTCGGGATGGAAGGACAATGAGTGAACGGGTCCGACGTGACCGGTCAGCGTGTGGATCTTTTCTCCCGTACGTGCGTCCCAGATGATAATGAGCCGATCGGCACCGGCCGTCGCGAGATACCGGCCGTCCGGACTGAATCGTACGGCATGGACGGAGTCCTGGTGCGCCGTCAGCGTCATGAGCACGTTGCCGCTGGGGATGCTCCACAATTTGACCGTATGATCGGAACTGGCGCTGGCCAGCAGTGTTCCGGCGGGATCGAACCGAATCGAATTGATCGCGTTGGCATGTCCGGTGAGCGAACGGATGTTTTCCTGCGTTTCCAGTTTCCAGAGTTGGATGGTCGCATCGTCCGCTCCGCTTGCCAGCATGGATCCATCCGGGCTGACGCTTAGAGAATCTACATTGTGCGAATGGCCGGAAAAGCGGGCCATTTTTTTACCGCTCTGAACGTTCCACATCTGGATGAACGTGTCACCACCGCCGCTGAAAAGGACATCGCCGTCGAGGCTGAAACACAGGGAATCCACGCCGTGCGAATGGCCCATCAACCGGCGGTCTTCGCGGTTTTTTTCGAGGTTCCACAATACCACGGCGCTGTCCGAACCTCCGCTCGCGAGAAGTTTGTCGTCCGGATGGAAGGCGATGGATTTTACCGTCGTCGAGTGCCGGGACAACGTGTGCATGAGTTGATAATTGATCAATAGTTTGGTTGTACTCCAGTCGCGCGTGCGGGCCAGTTCCTGCTCGGCCGTCAGGGCGTCGATCGTGATCGATCGGCTCAGCAGAAGGGAGATCTGATTGAGTATGGTTTTTCCGGCGCTGGTCGGTACCATTTTGGAGCGCAGAGCATCGACGCGTTCCTTCAGCCGTTCGACCCGGCGATCGCGGTGATCCTTGAGCAGGGCATGAATGTCGGGGTGCCCGTTCAAGTCCGGATCCATCGCCGTTTTGACGGTATAGACGTCATGATTGTCGGTCAGGTTTTTGAGTACCGGCAATGCCCGACCGAAGTCACCGGATGCGGCCAGGCTTTTGGCATGAAGAAAGCCCGCTTCGGCAAAGTCTGAAAAGAGATGATAGGCTCTCGAAGTGAATTCGATGGCCTCTTCGTGCTGTCCCCGGATGTAGCTGGCCAGTCCGGCGAGAAAATAACATTCCGAGGCGAGAATTTTTCGGACGGTATCGATTTCAGAGCGCGTCGCTCCCGGGATCAATGTTTTGTGAAAAACGTCAGCCAGCGGCCAGTGTTCTTCCGTCAGATTGGACATGATATCCCGTGCCGCGGCCTCAAAGTGCTCAACCGCTTTGTCGGGTTGAATATGTGTCGGGATGAAAAGCGCCGTGACTCCCAGATTTTCCTCGACGCACAGGTGCCAGCCGTTGATCGCCGCGACGCGCTGCAGGGAGTCGACGGCCGTTTTGTATTGCGCCGCGTCGAAGAACCCCTCCTTGAACGCGTGCAGTCCCTTTCGAAGCTGTTCAAACGTGCGTTCGTTGGCGCCGTGCCTTGGAAAAATGGAATCGAACTCGGAAAGGATTTGCGTGACCCGGCGAAAGGCAATCTTGGTGGCCTGACGCCAGTCTAAGTAGGGCAGGTGACTCTGACGCGAGATTTGCTGCTGTATCCAGTCCCAGCCGTGCTGAATGTCGCCGCACACGATTTCAATGGCCGGAAGGCTTTCGGGGGAAGGCGTATAGGGCATCGGCGGCGCGGTGAGAAAGTGGACCCACTGTTGGATCGATTCCGCAGGAGACTGCGAGCCTATCGCAAACGATTGCATCAGGGTTGCTCCGCTATTTAGAACCAGGTGCGTGTGTTGAGAGGGTCAGAACATAATGTAGATAGGGATTTCTGCAAGGTCAATAAATTCGTTTTGTCTGAATTCCGACATAGAAAGTGTGTTTCCGATCACGGTTGGCGGGAGGTGGTT
>CAYZJB010000034.1:0-13415 GCA_964478735.1 uncultured Bacteroidota bacterium
CGGTTTCGATGAAATAAAAAAATTTGTCTCTAATGGCGCCGGACATTACATTGCGGCCAAAGTAAAGTGTTTAGACCAATTAGCGTAATACACAAAAATAAGAGCAGATAAGGATGTCAAAACTTTACGTATCGAACAAAGATGAAACCGTGCGGATGTTCAAAAACGATGTGTTGGAATTCTTTTCGCACGTTCATTTTACGACGCCATTGATCATTTTTATCCCGGTCGTCTTGTATTTTCTTTATCGAAGCGTGTTCCATTATGAATTGCCGATCCTGCACATCGCGGCGTGGGTTGTCATCGGGTTGGCGACGTGGACGGTCAGCGAATACGTATTACACCGTTTTGTTTTTCATTTCAAACCTCGAGGGAGGTTCCTGGAGCGCGTCCATTTTATCTGTCACGGCGTCCATCATGATTATCCGAACGACAGTAAGCGCCTGGTGATGCCGCCCGTTCTGAGCATCCCGCTGGCCACGGGTTTTTATTTTTTGTTTCGATGGCTGCTGGGGGAAATCGCGGCCGCTCCCCTCTATGCCGGATTCATTACCGGCTACATGATCTACGACTTGACGCACTACGCCATTCATCATTTCAATATGCATTCGCCCATGTGGCTGGCGATCAAAAATTATCACATGCGGCATCACTTCATGGACCCGCATAAGGGATACGGCGTGAGTTCCCCTCTCTGGGACTACATTTTTAGGACGCAGTTTATCTCGAAAAACAAGCGGGAAACTCAGGCATACCGCCAGGCGGAGGTTTCGGCTAAATCTTCCTGAGATAAACCCGCCGGATCCGGTGGCTGGGCCCTTTGCGAAGAATAAGGTCGGCCCGTAACCGCGTGGGTAAAATATTCTCCCTCAAATTTCTTTCATTGATGGTCCGCCATATTTGACGGGCCATCTGGCGTGCCTCGCCGACGCTGAGGTGTGAGAAGCGGTGGAAGTACGAGGCGTTGTCACGAAAGACGGTTCGCCGCAGCGTCAGAAACCGGTCGACGTACCACTTGAGAATGTCTTTTTCTTCCGCGTCGACATAGATCGCAAAGTCAAAAAAATCGGAAAGAAAAAGCGGATTTCCTTTCTTGGAACGGGTTCCGCTCGTTTGCAGGACGTTCAGGCCTTCCAGTATCAGGATGTCCGGGCGGGAAATCCGCATCGATTGGCCGCGAACGATATCGTAGGTGACGTGAGAATAAATGGGCGCCGTGACCACACGCTTTCCGGATTTGATATCGGCGATAAACTGAAACAGTTTTTTGACGTCGTAGCTTTCCGGAAAACCTTTTCGCAACATCAACCCGTTTCGCATCAGGACGCGATTGGGATAAAGGAATCCGTCCGTCGTGACCAGGTCGACCTTTGGATGGTTGGGCCACCGGGCCAGCAGGGCCTGCAGAATCCGGGCGGTCGTGCTTTTTCCGACGGCCACGCTTCCGGCAATGGCGATGACGTACGGCACTTTTGCAGTCGGGTTGTGAAGGAAGCGGTCGCTGGCGCGGTACAATTCCTGGGTGGCGGCGACATAAAGATTTAACAGGCGCGACAGCGGCAGGTAAATTTCTTCGACTTCCTTCATGGACACGCGCTCATTGATTCCGCGTAATTCCTGAAGGTCGGATTCTTTCAGCGGCATCGGCATGTTGTCGCGCAGGTGCGCCCACTGGGTCCGTGAAAATTCGACAAACGGCGCGAGATCTTTTTTCATACGGCGATACAGTTGGTTAGGGATCGGCAAACGGCATTGGTGACGAACATTCCTTCGGGAGTAAGGCGCATACGGCCGCCGTCGATGACGTACCGTCCGCGCGACGCCTCCAATCCCGCGGCAAACATCGATGCAAAACGGCACCCAAATTGCGCTTCAAAATCGGCGATGTCAAGGCCGTCTTTTTGGCGCAGCCCGAGCAGGATTCTTTCCATCATGCGCTGTTCGCGCGTCAGCTCTTCCCGGGTTTCGATCGGGAGTCGGCCATTTTGAAGGTGATGAATGTAGCCCGCGACGTCCCGAATATTCCACCATCTCGCCGTTCCGTCGTACGAATGGGCGGACGGTCCCAGTCCGAGGTACGAACGTCCTGCCCAATACGCGGAATTATGCGCCGATCGATAACCGGTCCGGGCGTAATTTGAGATTTCATAATGGTCATAACCGGCCTGTTCGAGTTGCTGTTTCGCTCTTAAAAAAAGAGTAAGCTGATGATCGTCATCGGGTAGACGAATGCGGTTTCGCGTCACCTGTTTGTGAAGATACGTCCCGTCCTCAACCGTGAGGTTGTACACGGACAGGTGTTCAGGTCGGAGCCGAATGGCGATATCGAGGGAATATTCCCAGTCTTGCAGGGATTGATGAGGCAGCCCAAAAATAAGATCGAGATTGATGTTTTGGAAACCGGCGTCGCGAGCGGTAAAAAAAGCGCGTTCCGCGTCCCCTGCACCGTGATTGCGGGTGAGAAATTTCAATTCATCGTCTTTAAACGATTGGACGCCGAGGCTGAGGCGGTTAAACCCCAGTTGTCTCCAAACGTTTGCCGATTCCGGATTGACGTCGGACGGATTGACTTCCAACGTCCGTTCGGAGGCATTGCCGGTGAAAAAAGTATCGGACACGCACCGCATGATGAGCCGCCACTCGGTTTCGGGGAGGAAAGACGGCGTACCTCCTCCGACGTATAATGTCGCAAGCGGTGATTGGACGGCAGACGCGTTCAACAACGATACTTCCTTGATCACCGCCTGTGCGTAGGTACTGAAGTATTTTCTCGCGGTCGTTACTGCAAAGTCGCAGTAACTGCAAATCCGGTGGCAAAACGGTACGTGAAGATAAAGACCAATTGATACAGGCATGTGGTAAGCTATAAAAAATAATGACTTATTTCACATCTTTCCGGGTTTACCTTCACCAAAATCGTTTTATGTATGCCTGTAAATGATGCGAACATCGTGCGGGGCAATTTCGGCTTGACAATAGAAAGGGTCTTGGATAAATTGGCTTACTTCTCGATGCCTGTGTTCAATATTATTCTATTCGTCTCGGTTTATCACTTGTTAACGTGATTTGAATTTCGATTTTCTGGAGTTATCCAAACTCTAAGTTATTCACCCATCTTAAAGGAGGAAAGACGATGAAACGGTATTTATTTATGATGTTCGTCGCGCTACTGACGGTAGCGTTGGTGAACACCGATGCGATGGCGCAGAAGAAAAAGAAGAAAAAGAAAGATAAGAATGCGCCGCCGGAGTGGGTTTACAAACCCGGCCTGTATGAAGATGTGATCATTTGCGCGGGTATCGGCGAAGGATTCAGCGAAATGAAGGCAAAGAGCCAGGCGGAACAAAACGGTCGCAAAAAAATCGCTGAAACCCTGGAGACCGAAGTCAAGAGCATGACCACCAATTTCATGGAAGAAGCCACCACGACGACCGAAGAAGGTTCGGAAGGCGCCGCGCAGGAATACTTCCAGGAAATTACCCAGACCATGACCAAACAGACGCTGAGCGGTGCCTTTATCGAAGAATACTGGCCGCCTCTCGGTGAGAAAAACGGCAGTAAGATCAAGTTCTACGCCAAGGTCGTGCTGAAGAAATCGGCCGTCATCGATGCCTACAAAGAAAAGATCAAAGAAGATCTCGCTCAAAAGAAGATCAAAGGGGTCAAGGCCTCCGCGGATGATGCATTGAGCGCCCTGGATAAGGCGATCGCCAAGTGGGAAAAGGAAAGCAACAACGGTCCCGCAGACGGCGGTGAAGAAGAAGAAGGTTCTGAAGAATAAAATATTATTCTGATCATGATACCGTAATCCTCCTCTGCGAGGATTACGGTATTTTTTTCTGTCACGCAAAAGGAGATTGCCATGCGTTTTCTGAATGGAGGACTACTCATCGCCCTGATTGCCGTGATTGGCTGCGGCGGCGGATCGAAGGCGTCGAAGAGCGAAGACAAACTGCCCAAGTGGATCAATAAGCCGGGCCTGTACGAAGACGCCATCCTGGCCGCCGGAATCGGTGAAGGCTTATCCGAACAAAAAGCGAAAAGTCAAGCGGAGCTGAGCGGCCGCAAGAAAATTGCGGAAACGATCCAGTCTCAGATCAAAAGCCTGACGACCAATTTCATCGAAGAGGCATCGACGACAACGGAAAAAGGTTCCGAGTCGGCCGCTCAGGAATACTTTCAGGAGATTTCTCAGAGCCTGACCAACGTGACGCTGAACGGCGCCGTTGTGGAAGAATACTGGCCGCCGCTCGGCATGAAAGAAGGGAATAAGATCAAGTTCTACGCCAAAGTGGTGTTGAAGAAAAATTCCCTGGTGGATGCCTTCCGGAAACAGGTTCAGGACGATGCCGCCGCGAAAAAGATCAAGGGCGTCAAAGCCAGTGCCGACGATGCATTGAAAGCGCTGGATAAAGCCATTGCGAAATGGGAAGCGAGCGGGGAATCCGAAGAATGACATTGACGATCGAGATCGCGGAGTTTGCCCGAGGGTAACCTCCGCACTCTCGGTCGTGAATATGACGGCCGCCATTGTATCCCGCATAATCTCACCGTGTATGAAAGAGGAGAGTAGGATATGTTTTACCTGCCTTGCGGTTCCGGTTTTTCCGGGATTGCACTGACGTTATTCTTTGCAACGGGCCTTGCCGCTCAGACCCACCCGAACTGGGTCAACGAACTGCCCGTGAAAGAGGGGCACATCTACGCCGTGGGCGTCGTCAACCGGCATTATGAGAAACAGGCCGGCCTGGATGCAGCGGCTCAGGCTGCCAAACTGGAACTGGCACAAACGATCAAACTGAACGTGAAAACCATTGCCAATAGCTGGTCGGGAACCGTTGGCGGGACGGGATTTGTGTCCGAACTGGAAAAGACACTGGACGAAGACGTACTCGCTTCGGTACAGAATTGTAAGATCCTTGAAACGTGGGTGGATCCGGAAGGACTCATTTACGCACTGGGTGAATTGGCCCTTGCCGGATCGGTGGATGCGTTACAGAAAAAAGTTGTCGACAAAGCCAAACAATCCAGTGGAGAAAAAGAGTATAAAAAGATCGAAAAATTGGAAGTATCGCTTCAGGGGTTGAACGATCCCAAATCGTATGTCCGTAAAGACAAACCGGAATGGGTCAGCGTGTTGCCCGAGGAAGACGACGCCATTTATGCGCTCGGCATTGCTGAAAAATTTTATTTCTACGTCAATGGACGTGAGAGTGCGAAGGACAAGGCCCGAGCGGAACTGGCGGCCACGATCAAAACCGAAGTTCAGGCGGTCCTGACGGATTGGTATGAGGTGAATGAAGGCTCGGACTCCTACGGCCTGGAGCGTCACGTGATGGAGGAGATGGCGGCGTCGGTCTCGGAGGCAACCCTGAGCGGCTCGCAGATTGTCGAGACGTGGTACGACCGAGATACCAAATGGCACTATGCGCTCGCGCGCATGAGCCTTTCCAACGTGATTCAACAGGTCAAACAAAATGCGTCTCAAAAAACTACCGATACCAAAGCGTTGAAAGGGCTGAGTGATAAACTCGGCAAGCTGATCAACCGGGATTATTTGAAGAAAAAAGACGGCCGTCCGGTGTGGGTGACGAAAGTTCCGCAGGATAAGGACGCGATTTTTGCCGTGGGCATCGATGAGGGCAAATATTTTTCGGAAACGCAGGGAATCGAAAAAGCCAAGGTCGCGGCACGGACCAAACTGGCCAAAGCCGTTGAGGTTCAGATCGAGTCCATTACCAAATCATGGCTCGAATCCAACGAGACGAAAGACGGACTGGGCGATCAAATCACGAACGACTACGTGTCCATCTTTACGAAAGAAGCGGCCAACGTTTGTCTCGAAGGTTCACAGATCATTGCCACGTTCGTTCTGAAAACGTCGACGCGTAAAGCGACGGACGATAAAGAAAAGAAGGGCAAAAAGGACAAAGATAAAAAAGTCAAAAAGAAAAAAGACAAAGCCGAAGAGACGACGAGCCAGTTGTATGAAACCGATAAGACGGTGTATTATGCACTGGGACGGTTGTACTCCGGCAGTCTGGTGGCCAAATTGAAGAAAAAAGCGGCCCAGTCCATCCAAATTCCCGACGACGTCGGGGATGAGACCAAGGAAGAAAAGGCCGAACGCATTATTTCCGGTCCGCGCGAAAAAGCAAAAGCTGCGCTGGAAAAGCTCAATTCCGCTCTTGACAACATGGGAACGAACTTTTAATTCGTACGCGATCGATCAAATACAGGAGGTTGGATCATGGTTCGAATATTGACCATACTGATGGCCCTCTTCATGCTCATGCAGCATGACGCGACGGCGCAAAAGAAGAAGAAAAAAGACATAGAAAAATCCGGAAAAGTCCCCGAATGGATTTCCCGTCCGGGTTTATACGACGACGTGATTGTTGCCGCCGGAATCGGTGAGGGCCTGAATGAGAAAACGGCCAAAGCCGAAGCGGATCTGGACGCCCGAAAAAAGATCGCCGAGGCCATTCAAACCAACGTTCGAAGCATGACGACCAATTTTATCGAAGAAGCCAGCCAGACGGACGGTGTTTCTTCTTCATCGGCCGCGCAAGAATATTTCAGTGAAATCACCCAGTCGTTGACGAACCTCACGCTTCAAAACGTAAAAATCGAAGAATATTATCCTCCCAAAGGGGAGAAGAGCGGCAAAAAACTGAAATTTTATGCGAAGGCCGTGGTCGGTAAAGCGGACGTCGAAAATGCACTGAAGCATCAGGTATCGTCCGATGCCGCGTCGAATAAAATCAACGGCGTCAAAATGAGCGCCGACAAAGCGCTGGCCGCCATGGAAAAAGCCATTGCGCGATGGAACAGCGGTGACGGCGAGGACGTTGCGGTTGAATCCGGAACGGGTGAAGAAGTGAAGGAGGAGATTTCCACCGGTGGTGGGATGATGTCCGGTGGCGGCAGCGGTATGGGCTCCGGTCAGGAAAAGAAAATCTCCTACGGGGACTGGACCAAGTCGCTGCCCAACATGCCGAAACGCGACGGCTATTACCAGGGACTCGGAGCCGTACCGGTGTCGGGCAATCAATCCGAAGATGCGTCCAAGGCAGAAGGGGAAGCGCGCGCGATGGTGATCCGGGCGATCCGTTCCGAAATCACGAGCAAGGTCACGAACGTCATGGAAGAAACCACCAAAAACGGCATCGGCGAATACAGCGAGAGCTTCAACAGCGTGACGGAGTCGTTTTCCCAGGAGACGTTAAAAAACCTGAAGATCGAATTTCATGTCGACAAAAAAGCGAAAAAGCATTATGCGTACTGTGAGATTTCCATCGCCGAGGTCGAACGTCAATTTGCCGAACGTTTAAAAAAGGCGATCAACGTTGCCCGGACGTATTTTCAGGCCGCACGGGCCGCGGAAAATAGCGGCGATTATTATCTCGCGCTCACGCAATATTTCGAAGGCGCCAAGGAAATCGTAGTCGCGGAATTGATCAATAAGGAACCGATCGAAGGCGATATTGACGGCAGCGGCAAGAGCGTGTCCGTACGGGCAACGTTTGATACACAGCTCAAGACGTTACTCGGCAAGATGCGCGTCGAAATTGCGGGCGGTGACGCCCAGAAAGGCGTCAAAGGCGAACCGCTGGCGACGCCGTTGATGGCCCGGCTGGTCTATGACCGAGGGGGGAGTGCGGTGCCCGTCAAAAATGCAAGTCTGGCCGCCTATTCCGTACAGCCGACCGTCGTCAAGGTCGACGATATTGCGAAAACCGACGGTACCGGTAAAGCGAGTTTCACCGTCCATTCCGTCGAAAGCGTCAACCCGAGCGGTCAAAACAAAATTCGCGTCGGAATCAATGAAAAAGAATTTGCCGCGTTTACCCTGCACTTGCCAAACGCCGTGGCGGCCGCGAAGAACGTCTTCAAGGATTTTTCGTTCAGCGCCAAAGGATCGGCCATTACGCGGATCGTCATTCTGGTTTTCGAAGAAAACATGGGAAGGGAACAGGGCGTTTCGATCGTCGAAGGCGACATCGTAAAGCAACTGGTGTCCAACAAATTCAAAGTCATCGACAAGAGCGAAGTTTTCAAAGCCGTCTCTAAAGAGCAGGCCAAGGCGTCCGCTGAAACCAGCAATGACGACGTGGTGTCGAATGCGCTCAAATCGGTGGCCGACGTCCTGATCATCGGCTCCGTCAAGGCGGTGGAGTCCGAAGGGGGTTCGACCAATCCGTACGGCGGCAGTTCCAATCGCAAATCGGCGTGGGCCAGCGGTTCCGTACGCTGCATCGATCTGGAGAACAGCAAAATCATCGCGACGTCGGAAAAGCAGGGTATCAAAGGCATTCAGCTGTCCCTCGAAAAAGCGGGCATCATGGCCCTGCAGGCCTTGAGCAAGGAAACGTCCAAGGAAATTCTTGACGGCCTCAATGCCGCGTTGAAATAGGAGAGGTTCATGAAATCGATTTTCGGTATGATGGCCGCGGCGATTCTTTTGACGGGTTGCCCGGCAAAAAAAACGGACCCGGAAACAGAAACCAGGGTTGATAAAGATTCCGTTGAGACGAAAACAGTAACCGAGGACCGTGAGGCGGCGTCTCTGGATGAGTTGATCTACGAAGCCCGCGGGGCGTCGTTGTTGAAAAAAGAATCGCTCGCGAGGTCTCAGGCCGAACTCAAGGGACGCGTGGAACTCATCAAAACGCTGGCTGCCGATGCGGGCCGTCTGGTCGCCGCGTTTGCGAAGGTGCATCCGCAGCATTTTGCGAAGGCCGTCGATGCCGGCGATTATGCCTCAAAGATCTCCGCTTTTCTCGAAAAAGAGACCACTCTGAAAGGAAGCCGCATTTCCGAATACAGCGAAGAAGCAGACACGACCTTTGCCACGGTGGAAATTTCCCTGATGAACGGGTACGACGTTATTGAAAAGGCCGTCGTCGAGGTCGGACGCGAAAGCGGGTATCTGCAGGAGTCATCCGTATCTGAATTTAAGAAAACGTTCAAGGCGTTTTTCCTGGAGGAAAAGAAAAAACTGCTTACCACGTCCGCATAGGCGGTATTCATGAGCGCTTAAAGAAGGTTGACATATGATACAATCGATATTTCGGATCCTGGCAGGAGTGGGGTTATGCGTGACTCTGGCCCATGCTCAGACGGACGAATTTGCTAAAGGCGAAGCCGCTTTTCGGGAGGGGCGATACGAACAGGCCTTGACGTCATTCCAGGCGGTGATCAAGACGTCGAAGAAAAAGGGGCAAAAAGCCGACGCGCATAATTATGCCGGCCTGGTACTTCAACGCCTGAATCAGTTTGACAATTCCGTAACGCATTTTCAGTCCGCCGCAAAACTGTACACGGAGTTGAAAAATTCATCCGGGGCGGCCAGCGCGTTTGCCAACTGGGGTATTTCCGCGTTTCGTGTCTCGGAAGCCGCATTGAAAAAAGCCGGTAAAAAGTTTTCGATACAGGACATCGGGCAGATTCTGGCCTTTCATCTGAAAGCCAAACAATTGCACGAACAGGCGAAAGACCGCATCGGCATCGGGGATGATTTAAACAATATTTCCACGATGTATTACGAAGCGGGATTTTATCAGGAGGCGTCTGATTATCTCAATCAAGCATTGAAACTTCATCAGGAAATGGGTTACAAAGGCGGTATGGCTACCGACCTGGCTAATCTGGGACGGATTTATTACCGCACGGACGATCCCGCCAATGCCGTAAAATTTTATGAACGTTCTGCCGACATTTTCGATGACATCGGTGACCGCGAGGGCGCGTGGCAAACGTATTCCTTTATCGGCGTGATTTATGAGTCCTTTGCGCGCGAAAGCGACATTCGTGAAGACCCCGACGGAGCCATGAAGTACCGTCAAAAAGCGATTGAGGCCTTGAAAAAGGCCGTCACGCACATTGAAGCGTTGAAAGGCAGTTTTACTAATAAAGATTATTTCGACAGTTTTTTGAAAAACAAAATTCCGGTGTACAAGCGGTTGATCGCCGCGCTTAAGAAAACCGGTAATGTCCAGGAGGCGTTTCAGTATATCGAGCGGTCCAAATCGAAAATTTCCAATGAC
Organism: uncultured Bacteroidota bacterium; assembly: GCA_964478735.1. GTDB lineage: Bacteria > CLD3 > CLD3 > SB21 > SB21 > CAYZJB01. The sequence goes on from CAYZJB010000034.1 coordinate 10,050, forward strand.
GTTCTGAACGCCTCGAAGATTCAGGTGACCAACAAAGAAGAGCAGAAACAGATCGAGAAGGTCCAGCAGTTGCAATCGCAGAATGAGGACCTTGAGAAACAACTGGCCGAAGAAAAAGCCAAACCGATTGAAAAACAGGATAAAGCCAAGATCGACAATCTGAGTAAAACGCTGACGAAAAATCAGGGTGACTTCAACGCGCTCATGATCGATCTGGAGACGAAATACCCGAACATCTATCAGGTCATCAAGGTCGATCCCATTCAACTGGCGGACCTCCAAAAACAGCTCGATGACGATGTCGTTTTACTCGAGTATTTTCCGGCCGACGATGCGCTCTACATTTTCATGATTACTCGGGATAAGATCGAGGCGAAAACCGTTCCGGTCACAAGCTACGTGTTGGATTCTCTTGTAAATAAGTTTCGTTACTACATCAGCGATGTGACGTCCTTGATGAAACGCGGTCGTTTCGATACGAAAATGACAAACTGGAAACCCGGTGGCGACAGTCGGTTCTACGACCGGCACACCCGGCCGCTGCGGGACATCATGGTCCAACTCCACGACTACTTGATTCTTCCCGTATGGGATGAAATCAATACCGAAAAAATTACTACCGTGACGATCATTCCGGCAGGAAGCCTGTACTATGTGCCCTTCCAGTGCCTGGCGACGGAAACCAAGGATGACGATATCCGTTTTCTGGTCGAGAAAAAATCCGTCAACTATCTCACGGCGGCGACGCTGATGGACCTCGTCTCTAAGAAGAAACAGGGGAAGGTCAACAACGTTCTGGTCTTTGGAAATCCGGACGGCAGCCTGCCGGGGGCCGAAGAAGAGGCGAAAGTGATCAAAGCAGCCTTCGCCGATGCGACATTGTATCAGAACGAAGCGGCGACGAAAGACAAGGCCAGGGAGCAATCGAGCCGGTACGAGGTCGTACACTTTGCCACGCATGGATTCTTGTCCAGCGACGAACCACAGAAGTCGTTTCTTTTAATGGCGCCCAATGCCGCAAAGAACGAAGACGACAAGTTCACCATCAGCGAGATCCTCAAACTCCCTCTCAAAGAGCGCAACGAGTTGGTCGTTCTGTCCGCGTGCAATACATCGATGGGCAAGAGCGCAACCGGAGTGGAGCTGATTTCACTGTCCCGAGCGTTTGCCATTGCCGGTTCTCCCACGACGGTGGCCACGTTGTGGCCGGTCGACGACGAGTCGACAAAGGCGATCATGATTACATTTTATGACGGACTGAAAAAAGGCTTGGGCAAGGCCGAAGCCATGCGCCAGGCGCAGATTGCGCTGATTCAGAAAGGTGATTTCCACATTCATCCGTTTTTCTGGGCACCGTATGTCATGATTGGAAATCCGGACTGATTGCTGTTGTCATTTCAAACCTTTCCGAAGGCCGCTGCTGCGGCCTTTTTTGTTATTCCCTCATGAAGCGGATCTCTCGCTCGCCTGATATAGTAGCTGTTGTGATCGCGGTCACGGGATGACGCCGTAGATTTAATCTCTGACGTTAACCTAACCTGGAAGGGGAGAGATCAATGAATCGGATGTGTCAATTTGCGTTTTTATTAGCCGGCGTACTTGTTGTAAGCGGATGACGACTCGGAAGATGTGGTCGATGTCAATCACTCGCCGGTCATAACATCAGCTTTTTCGGATTTTTCCGTGACGGTCAATCGTCCGGATACCACGTTGCCCGTAAGAAACGGACGGGTGTACTTCGAACAATGAGTTCAAAGGATATTTTCCTTTCTTTTGAAGTCTTGAATCTCACGTCGTCTCTACATCATATTGGCTTGGGTCAGAGCGTGCTATCAATTTCTTTCTGCAAGAAAGGTTTCTTATGAACATCAGACATTGCGCGTGGATGGTCATGTTTCCGGTAATATCCGTTGCTGCACAAACCCGGATCGCCGTTCTGCCCTTTGACAATCGGTCCGGTGCGACGGAAGAATGGCTGCGGTACGGACTTCCTTTGCTCCTGTCCGATGCCCTTGCCGCCACGGGAAAGGTGTCGGCGATCGGATTGGACGAACTTCATCAGGCAGCGACGGAAAACGACATCCGATCGCGTTCCCTGTTCGGGGGTGCGGTGACACCGGCCTTTGCGAAACAGGCGATCGATTGGCAAACCGCATACGCACTCGTCGGCCGGTACGATGTTATTGAGGATTCCTTGTGGTTGGAAATGCGCCTGATCGACCTGTCCAAACGTGCATTTACGCCTGCGGTGACAACGGGGGGACCCATCAAAGTTTATACGGACTTTTTCGTCACGATGCTGCGCGTTCATGACAAATTATTTTCAGACTTGGTTCTGCACACCACGGTCGAGTGGAAACGAGAAGATCTTGTCAAAATGAACGATAAGCTGAGGAGTTCCGCGGCGGATCTGGAAGCGTTAAAAACGTATTTGAAAAGTTGGCTGGCGCTCAAGGAATACGACGCCGGTCTCCGGGCGGCCGAAAAGCAACAATTCCGTGAAGCCATCGTTTATTTCGAATCGGCACGGCGTTTGGATGAGGCGGGAACGCTCCATGCGGCGTCAAATTTAGCGAAGGCACATGTGTTACTGGCCAATGGTCTTTCGACCGGGGGCCTGATCGACTCGGCCATTGTACATTTGACGAGCGCCATTTCGGCGGATTCAACCTTGGCAGAAGCGTATTACAATCTTGGAAACGCTTACCAACACAAAGGCGACTTTGACAACGCGTTACCCGCTTATTCAAAAGCGATTTCTCGTGACTCATCCTACATGGAGGCCCATCTGAACATCGGTTACGTGCTGCTTCAACAGGGAAAGATCGCCGAAGCGATTGTCGCGTATTCGGCCGCTCAAAAGATCGCACCCGACAATGCGCAGGTGCGCTTTCATCTGGGGAATGCGTACGATCAGGCCGGCCAGTACGATAAGGCAAAGACGGAATATACGGCCGCGCTGCGCGTGGATTCGACTTTGGCCGGCGCGCATTTGAATTTAGGGATCCTGTTGTCCAGGGAAGGTGACGCGATCGGCGCCAAGCGTCATTACAATTCGTCGTTAACGTACAGCCCTGATGACGCGCGTGCCCATCGTAATCTGGGCATTCTTCTGATGAAGGACAGAAAAGAAACCCGGCAGGCGATCTTTCATCTGGAAAAAACGCTTGAGATCGATCCGTCACAAACCGACGCGGAATTGATCCGGAAGAATATCGGGATACTTAAAAAACGACAGAAAAAAAATTAAAGCGGATCTATCATTCGATGCTTCGAATCACCACAGTTCTATTTATTCTGAGTGGGACCTTTGATTCCGGAGACAATTTGACCCGATCAACCGCGGATGAACGCTATCCGTCGTGG